>JAIETJ010000030.1 GCA_019745275.1 Pseudomonadaceae bacterium
ACTAGCCGTCGCTCGTTACGCTTTCACTGCGGTGGACGTGATGAGGGCAACCGCCTAATCAAACCCTGAACTGGTTAATCAGCCGCCGTTGTTGCTCGGCCAGTTTGGTCAGTTCGGCGCTGGCGCGGCTGGCTTCGCCGGCACCGGCGGCCACTTGGTTGGCAACCTGGTCGATGTTGGTGACGTTGCGGTTGATGTCTTCGGCCACGGCGCTTTGCTCCTCGGCGGCGCTGGCGATCTGGTTGTTCATGTCGTTGATCACCGACACCGCTTGGGTGATTGACTCCAGTGCTTGGGCCGCCTCGGCGGCGTGGCGCACGCTGTCGTCGGTCTTGCTTTGGCTGTCTTCCATAACCTTGACCACTTCGCGGGTACCGCTCTGCAGTTGCTGAATCATTTTTTGGATTTCTTCGGTGGCTTGCTGGGTTTTTTGCGCCAGGTTACGCACCTCGTCGGCCACCACGGCAAAGCCACGGCCTTGTTCGCCGGCGCGCGCCGCTTCAATCGCGGCGTTGAGGGCCAGCAGGTTGGTTTGCTCGGCAATCCCGCGAATGGCGGTCAAGATCGCGTTGATGTTTTCGCTGTCTTTAGCCAGGGTTTGCACTACGCCCACCGCTCGGCCAATTTCACTGGCCAGGGCGGCAATCGCTTGCGAGGTGTCGTGCACGATGCTTTTGCCATTGTTGGCGGCTTGATCGGCATGGTTTGCCGCTTCTGCTGCGTGGGTGGCGTTGCGTGCCACCTCTTGGGCAGTGGCGGTCATTTCATGCACGGCGGTGGCCACCAACTCAATTTCGGTCATCTGCCGTTGCATGCCTTGATGGGTGCGGATGGCAATGTCGGCGCTGTGCTCGGATGAGTCGCTAACCTGCTGCACGGAGGTCACCACCTGGGTAATCATCACCTGTAGTTTGCTCAGGAAGGTATTGAAACCCTTGGCGATGGCACCCAGCTCATCCACTCGGTCGGTGTTCAAACGGCGGGTCAAATCACCTTCGCCCTTGGCGATGTCATCCAGCATGGCGACCATTTGCTTGAGTGGTCGAGCGATGCCGTGGCCGACCAACCACACCACCAGTAAGCCCAGTGCAGCGATCAGTAGGCCCACGAGCATCATGCCGAAGGTGTCGGCCTGACCTTGGGTTTGCAGGTCTTGTTGCAGTTGTTGCAGATCACCCATGACCGCATCAATCGGTAGCTGCAGCATGAGGGTCCAGCGCACACCAGTGTCGGCGATGTTGAATGGCATAAACAGTTTGATTAAGCCGCTGGCGGGGTCAACTTGATATTGCGGCTGTAAGCCTGTGAGTTGCTTGAGGGTCGCTAGATCGTCGGGGTTCAAGATTGAACTGGCCAGTTTGCCTACTTTGCTGGCGTCCTTGCTGTAAGCCACCACGCTGGTATTGGCTGAAAACAGTGCGATTTGCCCTGCGCCTTCATAAAGTTGAGCGTTTGCCGTGCTCAACAACTCTTGGGTGAACGCCATGGCGATATCGCTACCGGCGGAGCCAACGAATTTTTTGTTGACGATGATAGGTACGGCAAAGGTGGTGCTGACGATGAATTTGTCGCCGACCGGATAGGACACAGGATCAATTACGCAGTCTTTTAACGTGCGTTTGGGGCACAGATAGTACTCGCCCATGGCCGTGCCGTTGGCATTCAGGGTAGTGCTTTCCATCTCATTGGCTTTCAGTGTTTCCAAGGTGCTGGAGCCGTCGGTATTGCGATACCAAAACGGCAGGTAGCGCCCATTGGCATCGCTGCCTGCTGCGGTTTGGCCCTTGTACAGCTCATCGTTGCCACCGAAGGCATTGGTTTCCCAGCCGATGTAGTAGTCCATGATCTTTGGGTTTTGCTTGCCCATCTGGCTGACCAAACGGGTCATTTCTTCGCGGCTAATATCCAACAGGGGGGTGCCGCTCGCATCGGTCTCCCCCATCAGCATATTAGTTTGCGCCAGACTGCGTGCAGTGGTTAGGGCAAGATCCAGCTCTCGCTGGATTTCCTTGACTTGGGTTTGACCTAGAGAAATCAGCCGCTCGTTGATGACTTTTTCCAGCAGTTCTTGGGTGCGCTGCTGTACCAAGGCTTCGGTGCGGTTGCCGGCAAACACCGAATACAACACTAAGGCGATGACCACCGCCAGCACGCTGGCACCGGACCAAACGGCCACAGAAAACTGAATAGATTTGAATTTCATAGCGGCTCCAAGGTCTTCGGATTACACCTGTCCTTGGCATATCGGCGGGCTACCTGAAAGCATGAGCCCGCTCTAAGCAAAGGCTGTTATCGGTGAATGTGCAAGTTGCTTAGCTGGCTATGATCGGGCTGTTAAGATGGCGCATCTATTTCAATGGAGAAGTCCTGTGGGCAAGTTGTTGCGCGTAAGTGGTTTGAGTCTGGCGGTGTGGCTGGCCGGTTGTCAGTCGGTGAATACCACGCGTGCCGGTGCGGTTGGGGTGGAGCGCCAGCAGTACATGTTCAGCATGCTGTCGACCCAGCAGGTTAATCAGATGTATGAACAGTCGTATCAGCAAACGCTCAGCGAGGCCTCTAGGCAAGGGGCGCTGGACAACAGCAGCGCCAATGCCAAGCGCGTTAACGCCATAGCTCAGCGCTTGATTGCGCAGGCGCCGGTGTTTCGCCCGGATGCCGCGCAGTGGGACTGGCAGGTCAACTTAATCGACAGTAAAGAGTTGAACGCCAACTGCGGCCCCGGCGGAAAAATCATCGTCTACAGCGGTTTAATCGAGCAGTTGCAACTCAGCGATGACGAACTGGCCGCAGTGATGGGCCACGAAATTGCTCACGCCTTGCGCGAGCATGGCCGCGAGGCGATGTCCAAAGCCTATGGCACGCAAATGGCTCAACAAGGCATTGGCGCTTTGCTCGGTTTGGGCCAAGACAGCATGGCGCTGGCCGATCAGGTGGTGCAACTCGGCATGACCCTGCCCAATAGCCGGGAAAACGAAAATGAGGCCGATTTGATTGGTCTAGAGCTGTCCGCCCGCGCCGGTTACAACCCCGAGGCGGCGGTTAGCTTGTGGCAGAAGATGGCCCGTGTGAGCGAAGGGGCACCACCGGAATTTATGAGTACTCACCCGGCATCGGGTAGCCGGATTACCGCGCTGCAAGGCGCCATTCCCAAAGTGCTGCCGTTGTATCAGCAGGCAAAAGGCAAAAGCTAAGCGCTGCGCCGGCGCCAGCAGGTAAGGCTGGCGCCGTTCGAGCGTGGTTACTGCAAACTAAAGACTTTTTTCGCTAGGCTAGTCGCGGCGTCGGCCGGGTTTTTACGGATGTCCGCCTCTTGCTCGGCGATCACCTTAAACAAGCCATCCAGTGCTTGCTCAGTGACGTAGTTTTCGATGTTGGCGCTTTTTGCATCGATAGCGCCGAAGCTCGCCGCTTGGCCAGCGAAGCTGTTGTATTGCTTGGCCAAACCGACCTGATTCGTCGCCTGCTGCACTATCGGTAAGAACTTAGTGCGCAATTGCGTGCGACTGGTTTTGTTTAGGTATTGGGTGGCGGCATCGTCTGGGCCGGTGAGGATGCTCTTG
This sequence comes from Pseudomonadaceae bacterium, assembly GCA_019745275.1. Lineage (GTDB taxonomy): Bacteria > Pseudomonadota > Gammaproteobacteria > Pseudomonadales > Pseudomonadaceae > Aquipseudomonas. Next base: position 3,561 of record JAIETJ010000030.1, read on the forward strand.
GCATCTTGCACGCTCATCTTCTTCACCGCATCCAGCAGCAGGGCTTGGGCCTGAGGCACTGCCGCTTCGGCGGCCTTGTTCATGCTGGCTTCGAGCTGGTCAACCTGCGCGCCCATACCCATCATCTTCATCGCCGAGGCGGCTTTGCCGAGATTGCCTGGCAACCCGATGCGCATCTGCGGGTCGGCGCTGAAACCACCGGGCTTGCCCAGTTGCGCGATGGCCACTTTGGAGCCTTGCGCAAGGGCATCTTTAAGGCCGGTGCTGGCGTCTTGCTGGCTTAAATCGGCCAAAGAAAAGGCTAAACAGTTGGCCGAGAGTGCAAGGCCGGTGAGCAGGGTGGTGAGTCGCAGCATGGTGGCATCCTTGAGGGCTGTCGCGTCGGTAAGCGCTTAATCATGCCGCCGTTAGCCTTGCTGTACCAGCGCGGAGTCGCCATGCAGCGGGTGCCGCTAAACAATCGCCAGCAATAATTTGTTGCGCCGCCAAGTGCCCAGGCTTTGCAGTAGCCAGCCACTGAGGATAAAGGGCGCGGTCAGCGGATTGCTTAAACCTAGGTGCAGCCAGCTGAGTTGCAGCAGGGTGGCCAGCAGCATGCCGCTGAGTATCCAGTGTGCGCGGCGTTGCTGTTGGCGGAGAACAATTGCCACTAAGGCCGCGTTGTAGCCATACAGGCCTTGCAGGGCGTCGCTGGCTTGCCCCAATAACGTCGCCAAGAGAAAACCGAGACTGGCCCCAGCTAAGGCCCAGAGCGCTAGGCGACGATTAGCCAGCCACAGGCCGAGGCCAATCAGCGCGCCGCTAACGGCATCATTAACCAATAGCACCTGACTCAGCCCACGCAGCACGGCCAGCGGCCAATCGAGCAGCCCCATGCTATGCGGCGGACTCAGGGACGCGGCGTTAGTGTGCAAGCCTAGGGCGTCATTAAACGCCAGTAATAGCCAGCTCAGCAGCACAAAGGGCGCGGTATAGGCTGGCCAACTGGCGTGCTTGCGGTTATGCCGCAGCCACTGATTAAGGCCGATGCTCGACAATCCGCTACTGGTGATAATCAGCAGTGGTAGCAGCGGCGACCAAGCCAACTTGGCGCTGAGCAGCAGGCCTAAGAGTGCGCCGTTATAGCCATACAGGCCGCTATTAATGTCGGGTATTGGGTAATGCCGACGTTTGGCCGTCAGCCAGCCGGTAAAGCTGCCGAGCACCACGCCACCGAGCAATTGTGGCGCGCCCCAGCCAATCGCCAATAAGCACAGCAAGCCACACAGCGGATGGCGCAGGAGAAATACTTGGCTGTAGCTATTAAGTACGGCCGCAGCCCAATCATTGGCTGATTGCCGGGTAATTCGTGTGTGTCGCAGCGAGGGAAAGAGGGGCGAGCGCATAGGCGTGGTCATGGGTTAAGCAGCATTGTTGGGGGGTATAAATGCGTCGCGGTAACGGGCACGCAGCCGAAAAAAGCGTCCAACGGCAGGGCCGTTGGACGCTAGGCCAGAGGGGGCGTTGTTGCTCGGGAAGCGAGACGCAATGGACTGCGATTTAACTCAGTGCAGGGTCTCAATACGCAGCGTATTGGTGCTGCCCGGTTGGCCAAAGGGCACGCCGGCGGTGATCACCAGGGTGTCGCCGCGCTGCGCCATGTTTTGTGCGTGGGCGATTTCCAGCGCGGTGCTGGTGATTTCCTCGACCTTGCTGAGCCGCGCATTGACCACCGAGTACACCCCCCACGCCACGGTTAAGCGCCGCGCGGTGTTGACGTTCGGGGTCAGGCTCAAGATCGGCGTCTTCGGCCGCTCACGTGAGGCGCGCAAACTCGAAGCCCCCGATTCGGTGTAATTGACCAGCGCGGCCACCGGCAAAATGCTGCTGATGCGGCGGATTGCGCAGCTGATCGCATCCGAGGCGGTGGCTTCGGCTTGCGGGCGACTGACGTCGAGTTGCGCTTGGAAGTCCGGGCCGTTTTCCACTTGGCGGATGATCTTGCTCATCATCTGTACTGCTTCCAGCGGGTAATCACCGGAGGCGGTTTCCGCCGAGAGCATCACCGCATCGGCACCTTCGGCCACCGCGTTAGCCACGTCGGTGACTTCGGCGCGGGTTGGCGCTGGCGAGAAGCGCATCGACTCGAGCATCTGGGTGGCCACTACCACGGGTTTACCGAGCTGGCGGCAGGTGCGGATGATGTCTTTCTGGATGCGTGGCACGTTCTCAGCCGGCACTTCCACGCCCAAATCGCCACGGGCCACCATGATCGCATCGCAGAGTTCGGCGATCGCGTGCAGGTGTTCAACAGCTGAAGGTTTTTCGATTTTGGCCATCAAGAAGGCCTGGTCACCGATCAGCGCACGGGCTTCGACAATGTCTTGCGGGCGCTGCACAAACGACAGCGCCACCCAGTCGACCCCCAGTTTGAGGCCGTAGTCCAGATCGATGCGGTCTTTAGTGGTTAGCGGGCTGAGTTCCAGCACCGCTTCTGGCACGTTAACGCCTTTACGGTCAGACAATTCGCCGCCGGCAATCACGATGGTGTCGATCGCGTCGCGGTATTTGGCGGTTACTTGCAGGCGCAATTTGCCGTCGTCCAGCAGCAGGTTCATGCCCGGCTGCAGGGCGTCGATAATTTCTGGATGGGGCAAGTTAGCGCGCTCGACGGTGCCGGGTGCAGCATTCAAATCGAGGCGAAAGGCTTGGCCGCGCAGCAAGTTGACCTTTCCCTCGGCAAAGCGGCCGACGCGCAACTTCGGCCCTTGCAGGTCCATCAAAATACCGATTGGTTGGTTCAACTGGCGCTCCACTTCGCGCACCCAGTTGAAGCGTTCGGCGTGGTCGGCGTGCTCGCCGTGGCTGAAGTTCAAACGGAATAAATTCACCCCGGCTTCGACCAGTTGGCGAATGTCGTCGACGCCCTTAATGGCAGGGCCGAGGGTGGCGAGTATTTTGACTTTTTTATCGGCAATCATTGAGCATTCTCCAATATGAGGATGGCGCGGAAATCGTTGACGTTGGTACGGGTCGGGCCGGTGACGATTAAATCGTCGAGGGCGGCGAAGTAGCCGTAGCCGTTGTTGTTGTCCAGTTCATGGGCAGCGCTTAGGCCCAGAGCCGCTGCGCGGGCATAGCTGTCGGGGCGCATAAGCGCGCCGGCGTTGTCCTCCGAGCCGTCGATGCCATCGGTGTCGCCGGCCAGCGCATACACGCCGGGTAAGCCTTTGAGGCTCTCGGTGAGACTGAGTAAAAACTCCGCATTGCGTCCGCCGCGGCCGTTGCCGCGCACCGTCACGGTGGTTTCGCCGCCGGACAAAATCACGCAGGGCGGCTTGATTGGTTGGCCGTGCAGGACGATCTGCCGGGCAATTCCGGCGTGCACCTTGGCTACTTCGCGTGATTCACCTTCTAAGTCGCCGAGAATGATCGGCGTGATGCCAGCCGCGCGGGCGCGGGCGGCGGCCGCTTCGAGGGACTGTTGCGGGGTGGCGATCAGTTGGTAATGGCTGCGGCTCAGGCACGGGTCGGCATGCTTAACCGTCTCGGCGCGCGGGTCTTGCAGGCGCGCCAGCACCGCCGCCGGCACCTCGATGGCGTAACGCTGCAGAATCGCCAGTGCCTCGGCCAAGGTGCTCGGGTCGGCCACGCTGGGGCCTGAGGCAATCACCGTTGGGTCGTCGCCCGGCACGTCAGAGATGGCAAAGGTGTGGATGCTGGCGGGCCAGCAGGCCTTGGCCAAGCGGCCGCCTTTAATCGCCGAGAGGTGTTTGCGTACGCAGTTCATCTCGCTGATGCTGGCGCCGGATTTGAGCAGGGCTTTGTTGATGCTTTGTTTGTCGGCTAGCGACAGGCCGGAGGCAGGCAGGGCGAGCAGGGCCGAGCCGCCACCGGAGAGCAAGAAAATCACTCGGTCCGCTTCGCTCAAACCCGTGACCAGTTTCAGTACCCGTTGAGCCACGGCTAAACCAGCGGCATCCGGCACTGGGTGAGCGGCCTCGACCACTTCGATTTTTGTGCAGTAGGCGCCGTGACCGTAGCGGGTCACTACAAGGCCGGAAATCTCGCCTTGCCACTCGCGCTCGATGACTTCGGCCATGGCGGCGGCGGCTTTACCAGCGCCGATAACGATAACGCGGCCAGTGCGGTCGGCGGGCAAATGGTCGGCCAGCACTTGGCGTGGGTGCGCGGCGTCGATGGCAGTGCTGAATAACTCGCGTAGCAGCGATTCTGGATTAATAGCTAAATGGATAGGCATCGCATGCTCCCTAATGAGTGTGGGTGTGGCGGGTTCGATTGCAGTCCTTAAGGGTCGCTAAATGCACAACGCTTAGGGGCTGGAATCGACCAGCCCGGCAGAACAGGCCGTGACACCGTCTGCCGGGAGGTCGAAATGGGCGTAGCCGTGGACAAATTACTGCGTTCGGCTATGCGGCGTTGAAATCAGCCTCGCAATGCTCATGTACAGACGTACATTGCGCTTGCTCGGTTGACTTCGCCTTGCCTAGCTTTGGTTCGCTACATTTGTCCGCAACTACTTTGCTTTGCTCGCCACTGACCGGCGAGCAATTACAGCGCTTACTCTTTGCGGATCGAGAAGTTGGCCATGTGCTCCAAGCCCTTGATCAGCGCCGAGTGGTCCCAGTTGCTGCCGCCGATGGCCGCACAGGTGCTGAACACTTGCTGGGCATTGGCGGTATTGGGCAGGTTCAAGCCTAGTTCACGGGCACCGGCCAGCGCGAGGTTGAGGTCTTTCTGGTGCAGGCTGATACGGAAACCCGGATCGAAGGTGCCTTTGATCATGCGCTCGCCGTGCATTTCGAGGATCTTCGAGCCAGCAAAACCACCCATCAGCGCTTCGCGCACCTTGGCCGGATCGGCGCCGTTTTTGGCGGCGAACAGCAAGGCTTCGGCCACCGCCTGAATGTTCAGGGCGACGATGATCTGGTTAGCCACTTTGGCGGTCTGGCCGTCACCATTGGCGCCAACGTGGGTGATGTTCTTGCCCATCGCCTGGAACAGTGGCAGTACGCGTTGGAAGGCTTGTGGGCAGCCGCCGACCATGATCGACAGGGTCGCGGCCTTAGCACCGACTTCGCCGCCGGACACGGGTGCGTCGAGGTAGCTGGCACCGGTGGCCTTGATCTTCTCGGCGAAAATTTTGGTCGCGGTCGGCGAGATCGAGCTCATGTCGATCACTACTTTACCGGCGGTTACCCCGGCTGCCACGCCGTCGGCGCGGAACAGTACGTCGTCCACCTGCGGGGTATCCGGCACCATGATGATGATGAATTCGGCTTCTTGCGCCACTTCGCGCGGGTTGGCCAGGCCAATCCCGTGCTCGCCCAACAGGTCGGCTGGGGCCTTGTCGAAGTGCTCGGAGAAAAACAACGTGTGGCCGGCATTTTGTAGATTTTGGGCCATCGGCTTGCCCATGATGCCAGTGCCGATAAATCCGATTTTAGCCATGTGCGATGCTCCTAAATTCTCTGCTGGGTAGTCGGTGTGGGGCGTGGCTTAAATAACGTTATGGCTTCTCATCCAGCCAAGACCGGCAGTGGTGCTGGTCAGCGGCTTGTATTCGCAACCCACCCAGCCTTGGTAGCCAATCCGGTCCAGGTGCTCAAACAAGAAGCGGTAGTTAATCTCGCCGGTGCCAGGCTCGTTACGGCCCGGGTTGTCGGCCAGTTGGATGTGATTGATCACGGCCAGGTGGTTTTCCATGCTGCGGGCCAGATCGCCTTCCATAATTTGCATGTGGTAGATGTCGTATTGCAGGTACAGATTGCTGCTGGCGACTTTGTCGCGAATCGCCAGTGCCTGCTGGGTGGTGTTCAAGTAGAAGCCGGGAATGTCGCGGGTGTTGATCATTTCCATGACCAGCTTGATACCGGCGGCTTGCAGTTGTTCGGCGGCAAACTTCAGGTTGTCGACAAAAGTTTGCTCGATGGTCGCGCAGTCGTAGCCAGCGGGACGAATACCGGCCAGGCAGTTGATCTGCGTGTTACCGAGCACCTTGGCGTAGTCGATGGCCTGAGCCACACCGGCGCGAAATTGTTCGACTCGATCAGGGTGGCAGGCGATGCCGCGCTCGCCCTTGGCCCAGTCGCCCGCAGGCAGGTTGAACAGCACCTGAGTCAGGTTGTTAGCATTCAGGCGAGCCTTGATCACCTCGACCGGAAAGTCGTAGGGGAACAGGTATTCGACACCGCTAAAGCCTGCATCGGCGGCCGCGTCGAAGCGGTCGAGGAACTCTTCTTCGGTGAATAACATGGATAAATTGGCGGCAAAGCGGGGCATGTTCGGCTCCTTTAATAGTCCCCTTTCCCGCAAGCAGGAAAGGGGGGTATCAGGCGTAGGGTGGTCAATCGCGAAGCGTTGGCCACCGATGGTGGTCATACCGTCCAGGTGGCCAAGCTTCGCGTTGACCACCCTACGTGGCATCAATCCAGCATTGAGATCGCGGTCGGTGCGTCGGCACCGGTCAGCGCTAGGTCTTCAAACTCGTTGACCGCGTTGATCTCGACACCCATGGAGATGTTGGTGACCCGCTCCAGGATGATTTCCACCACCACCGGCACGCGGAACTCCGCCATCAACGCCTTGGCTTTGAGCAGCGCGGGCTTGATTTCGCTCGGTTCGAACACCCGAATCGCCTTGCAACCCAAGCCTTCCACCACTGCAACGTGGTCGACGCCGTAGCCGTTCAACTCTGGCGCGTTGACGTTTTCAAAGCCCAACTGCACGCAGTAATCCATCTCGAAGCCGCGTTGCGATTGGCGAATCAAACCCAGGTAGGAGTTGTTCACCACCACATGGATGTACGGCAGGTTGAACTGCGCGCCCACCGCCAGTTCTTCGATCATGAACTGGAAGTCGTAGTCGCCGGACAGCGCCACCACTTCACGGGTTGGGTCGGCTTTAACCACGCCCAAGGCCGCTGGAATGGTCCAGCCCAATGGGCCGGCCTGACCACAGTTGATCCAGTGGCGCGGCTTGTAAACGTGCAAGAACTGCGCGCCGGCAATCTGCGACAAACCGATGGTGCTGACGTAGCAGGTGTCGCGGCCAAATACTTCGTTCATCTCTTGGTAAACGCGCTGCGGCTTGACTGGCACGTTGTCAAAATTGGTCTTGCGCTGCAGGCTGCTTTTGCGTTGCTGGCATTCATCCAACCAGGCGCTGCGGTTTTTCAACTTGCCAGCGGCGCTCCATTCGCGAGCGACGACGATGAACATGTCCAGCGCCGCAGCGGCATCGGAAACGATGCCTAAATCTGGGTTGAATACGCGGCCAATCTGGGTCGGTTCGATATCCACGTGGATGAACTTACGGCCCTCGGTGTACACCTCAACCGAGCCGGTGTGGCGATTCGCCCAACGGTTGCCGATGCCCAGCACCAGGTCCGAGGCCAACAAGGTGGCGTTGCCGTAGCGGTGCGAGGTTTGCAAACCAACCATGCCGACCATCAATTCGTGGTCGTCAGCAATCGCGCCCCAGCCCATCAGAGTCGGTACTACCGGTACGCCAACCAGTTCGGCGAAGGTCACTAACTGGGCGGCGGCGTCGGCATTCAGGATGCCGCCACCGGCCACCAGCAATGGGCGCTCAGCGGCATTCAGCAACTCGAGGGCTTTCTCGATCTGCACGCGATTGGCAGCGGGCTTGGCCAGCGGCAGCGGCTGGTAGGCGTCGATATCGAATTCGATCTCGGCCATCTGCACGTCAAACGGCAGATCGATCAGCACTGGGCCGGGACGGCCGCTGCGCATTTCATAGAAGGCTTTCTGGAAGGCGCGCGGCACTTGGCCTGGCTCCATTACCGTAGTTGCCCACTTGGTCACCGGCTTAACGATGCTGGTGATGTCGACGGCTTGGAAGTCTTCTTTATGCATCCGTGCCCGTGGCGCCTGGCCGGTGATGCACAGAATCGGGATGGAGTCGGCGCTGGCCGAATACAGCCCGGTGACCATGTCGGTGCCGGCCGGGCCGGAGGTGCCGATGCACACGCCGATGTTGCCAGCGTTGGTGCGGGTGTAACCCTCAGCCATGTGCGAGGCGCCCTCGACGTGGCGGGCTAAAACGTGGTCGATACCGCCGATTTTACGCAGTGCAGCGTATAGCGGGTTGATCGCCGCGCCCGGAATACCAAATGCGGTGTCAACGCCTTCGCGGCGCATTACGAGGACGGCCGCCTCAATTGCTCTCATTCTGGCCATGCTGTTGTGCCTCTTTTGTTCTTGGATTGTATACAGTTCGTTTGGCTGGATTCTATTCCTGTGCTGACTTTTAGGTCAATAAAATTCATCAAGGTTGTCCGTTTAGCGAGGAATTGTTTTCAAACGCGCGTTTTAGCCCTGAATGAGCGGGTTGGCTGGGTCTGAATGAAAAACTGTATACAAAGAAAAATACTATTGTCTATTTGTATTGTATTTTTCCTGTTTGCTGGGATATTGGCAGCATCTGCTTGCCCTCACGCGATGCTGGCGCCGTCCCGTATCGCCGTCCGCAGGGTTAAAGCCGCCAATTTCTCACTCGCATAAGAAGGTCTCCCATGACAGCTTTAACCCTGCAAACCGCTACCACCATTAGCCAGCAAGCCTTGGCCGCTGGCCGGGCGATTACCTGCGCGCCGCTAACCATTGCCGTGCTGGATGCCGGCGGGCACTTAATTACCCTGCTGCGCGAAGATGGCGCGAGCATGCTGCGCCCGCAAATTGCCATCGGCAAAGCCTGGGGCGCGGTGGCGCTGGGCAAGGCCTCGCGCTTAATCAGTGAGGATGCTCAGGCGCGGCCGAGCTTTATTTCGGCGGTAAATACCTTGGCTCACGGCAATCTGATTCCGGCGCCGGGCGGGGTGTTGATTCGTGATGAGCAAAACACCGTCATCGGCGCGATCGGCATCAGTGGCGATACCTCAGACATCGACGAACAATGCGCCATCCGGGGAATTTTGGCCGTAGGGCTGCAGGCAGATGCGGGTTAAAGCGTAGGGTGGGGCGCGTGGTGCCCGATCTGCGGCTGCCACCGGGGTATGACGCGCCGTAACCCACCATGGCGTAATCCCGGATGGCCGGTGGGTTACGCGGCGCTCCGAGTGCGCGCGCGGTTGCGGGTAAACTGGCCCGCGCCGCTAAACCACCCTACGTTGGGCAGCGGACTAGCGCGGTGTTACTCGGCGACTTCGCAGCCTTTGAGCACCATGCGAATGATGGTGTCGGCGGCGGCTTGGTAGTCGCTGTCATCCAGCTTGGCTTTGCCGGTCACGCTGGAGATTTGCCAGTCGAAGTCGGCATAGGTTTGCGTGGCGGCCCAGATGCTAAATAGCAAATGGGTAGGGTCGACTTTGGCCATCAGGCCTTGGTCGATCCAGCCTTGGATGCAGGCAATATTGTGTTGAGCTTGCTGGTTGAGCTGCGCGCTTTGCTGGGCGGTGAGGTGCGGTGCGCCGTGCATGATCTCGCTGGCAAAGACTTTCGAGGCGCAGGCCAGTTCGCGGGAGATGCGAATTTTGGCGTGAATATAATCGCGCAGGATTTGCCCCGGTTGGCCGTCTTGATTAAAGGGCGCTGAGGCCTGCATCAATGGCTCAATAAAGCTTTCCAGAACCTCGCAATAGAGGTTGTCTTTGCTCTTGAAGTAGTAATACACATTGGGCTTGGGTACCCCGGCCTTAGCCGCAATATCGCTGGTCTTGGCGGCAGCAAAGCCCTTGTCGGCGAACTCTTCGCTGGCGGCGCTAAGGATCAATCGTTTGTTGCGCTGGCGAATACTGCTCATAAGTCCCCGGGCCTTGTGCCGTGGGCTGCAAAAGGCGCCGCACCGGCGCGGGCATGCTAGCACTGGCCTAGCGCCGCCTCAAGCTGGCGCCTGCGGAGAGTAATCTGGATATTAAGTTGTCTAATGTTGTGTATACAAAATTCTTTTTTTCTGTTTTATTGATCCCCCGTCCATGTCTCCGGCGTCCTTAACCGGTGTGTGCTGCGGCAGGCTACAACATGCACGATAATTTTTTGCTCGACCCTTTTGGGCGGCGTATCAGCTACCTGCGTTTGTCGGTCACCGACCGCTGCGATTTTCGCTGCACCTATTGCATGAGCGAGGACATGGTCTTCGCCCCGCGTGCGCAGATCCTCAGTCTTGAAGAGCTCTATACCGTTGCCGATGCCTTTATCGGCCTTGGGGTTAAGCGTATTCGCATCACTGGCGGTGAGCCGCTGGTGCGCAAAAATCTGCTCGGCCTGCTGGGCCGTCTCGGTGCGCGTAGCGAACTGGAAGACTTGGCCATCACCACCAACGGCTCGCAACTGGCCAGCATGGCCAGCGGCCTGCGCGCCGCCGGGGTTAGCCGCCTGAACATCAGCCTCGACTCCCTGCAGCACGAACGTTTTGCCGCCTTCACTCGCCGTGATCAACTCGAGCAAGTGTTGGCCGGTATTCAAGCGGCGCGTGCGGCGGGTTTTCAGCGAATCAAGCTCAATAGCGTGGTGCAAAAAGGCCGTAACGATGACGAGGTTTCGGCGCTGGTGGCTTTCGCCGTCGCGCAGGGCCTAGACATCAGTTTTATCGAAGAAATGCCGCTCGGCACTATCTCCAGCCATGCCCGTGAACACACCCTGTGCAGCAGTGACGAGGTGCGCGCACGCATCGAAGCAGACTTTCAATTGCTGCCCAGCAGCCACCGCACCGGCGGCCCCTCACGTTATTGGCAGGTGCTTGGCAGCGATACTCGCGTCGGCTTTATCTCGCCGCATAGCCGTAATTTTTGTGGCGACTGCAACCGCGTACGGGTTACCGCCGAGGGCCAGTTGGTGCTGTGTCTGGGGCATGACGGCGCGCTGGATTTAAAGGCCATATTGCGCCGCCATCCCGGCGACAGTGCGCGCCTGCGTGGGGCACTTATCGAGGCGCTACGGCTAAAACCTGAGCGGCATTACTTCGATGCCCGCGAGCAGGTCCAAGTAGTCCGCTTTATGAGCATGACCGGCGGCTAGCTGACGTCCGTGAGATCGCTCTGGCGGCGTTGCTTCATCTCGCCGTACAAAATCGTACAGGCTTCGATAAAGCGCCTTGCCAGAACGACCTCACGAACGCCAGCGCAACTAAATACGTCGAACAACAAAAACGCCCGGCTCCGGGCCGCAGGAGAAAACGATGGCTAAGACATTATTGGTAAAAAACGCTGAACTGTTAGTGACCATGGACGGCCAGCGCCGCGAGATTAAGCAGGGTGGTTTGTACATAGTCGGCAATCAAATTGTCCAGGTCGGCCCTAGCAGTGAACTGCCGGACAGCGCCGATGAAGTGCTCGACCTCAAGGGCCATATCGTCATCCCAGGCCTAGTCAACACCCATCACCATATGTACCAGAGCCTGACCCGGGTGGTGCCGTCGGCCCAAGACGGCGAACTGTTTAACTGGCTGAATAATCTTTATCCAATTTGGGCGCGACTGACTCCAGAGATGATTCAGGTCTCGACCCAGACGGCGATGGCTGAACTGATTTTGTCCGGTTGCACCACTTCCAGCGATCACCTGTATATCTATCCTAACGGCTGCAAGCTGGATGACAGCATTCACGCCGCTGCCGAGATTGGTATGCGCTTTCACGCGGCGCGCGGCAGCATGAGCGTCGGTCGCAGTCAGGGCGGTTTACCGCCGGACAGCGTGGTGGAGAAAGAAGCCGATATTCTCAAAGAATCTCAACGACTGATCGAGGATTACCACGACGCCTCGCACAGTTCGATGCTCCGCGTGGTGGTGGCACCGTGTTCGCCGTTCTCGGTGAGCCGCGACTTGATGCGCGAAGCCGCGGTGCTGGCGCGTCAGTATGGGGTGTCGCTGCACACGCACTTGGCCGAGAACCAGAACGACGTCAGCTACAGTCGCGAGAAGTTCGGCATGACGCCGGCCGAGTACGCCGAAGACCTCGGTTGGGTCGGCCCGGATGTGTGGCACGCCCACTGCGTGCAACTGGATCAACATGGCATCGACTTGTTTGCGCGCACCGGTACGGGCGTTGCCCATTGTCCGTGCTCGAACATGCGCTTGGCTTCGGGCATCGCACCGATCCGCAAAATGCGTGATGCCGGTGTGCCGGTCGGCCTCGGGGTGGACGGTTCGGCCTCCAACGATGGAGCGACCATGATCGGTGAGGTACGCCAAGCCTTGCTGCTGCAACGGGTCGGTTTTGGCCCAGACGCCATGACCGCCCGCGAAGCGCTGGAGATTGCGACTCTCGGTGGGGCAAAAGTACTCAACCGTAACGATATTGGTGCATTGGCGGTGGGCATGTCAGCGGACTTTGTCGCCTTCGACTTGCGCCAAATTGCCTTCGCCGGCGCCTTGCATGACCCGTTGGCGGCGTTGGTCTTTTGCGCCCCAAGCCAAGTCGCGCACAGCGTGATCAACGGTAAACAAGTGGTCAAGGACGGGCATTTGCTCAGTATTGACTTGCCCTTGGTGATCGAGCGACACAACCAGTTGGCGCACCAGTTGGTGAGTGGTGACTGAGTCGCGAGCTTGGCAGTCAGTGAATGCAATTTAATTGACTGATAGGTCAGTATGTTGGCGCGATTATTGATTGTAGTTGACCTATTGGTTAGCTGATTTTATCGACTAATCCGCTGCATTTAGCTGTTTACCCACTCAGGAGCATCCCGTGAAACTTTTTCTCCGCTGTTGCTTGCTTGCCAGTTGCTTACCCTTAGCTGCCCACGCCGAAAACTACGTGGTGGGAGTGGAGGACGCCGAATTTATGCCGTATTCGCGCGTCGACGGCCAAGGTCGCTACAGCGGCTATGCCCATGAGTTGCTTGAGCAGTTTGCCGCCAGTGCCGGCATCACCTTGGAGTACCGTCCGGTTGCTCCTAGCCATTTATTGGATGCTCTTTTGCGCGGCGAGGTCGATTTTAAATACCCCGATAACGCGGTGTGGGGCGCCACTGCCAAAGCCAATAAAAACCTCAGTTACAGCGCCAGTACCGCCGATTATATCGATGGTGTTTTGGTCTTGCCGCTGCAGCACGGCAAAGGCATCGGCCAGCTCAAACGGCTGGCCGTGGTTCAAGGCTGGACACCACAGCAATACCGAGAACCGATCAGTGCCGGACAGCTTGCTCAAGTAGACAGTGCTGACCTTACCTCGATGATCCGCAACACAATCAAAAAGCAAGCCGATGGCGCCTATTACAACGTCGAAGTGGCGCTCTACGCCCTCAACAACAGCAACAAACTGACTAATGCCCTGCAGTTTGATGCCAACTTGCCTTACAGCCGCGGCACCTTTCATCTGTCCACATTGCGCCATGGCGCGGTGCTGAAACGCTTCGACCAATTTCTTCAGGCGCACCCTGCTGAGGTCGCGGCGTTAAAAGCCAAGTATCGGGTCGAAGAAAACATCAACTCGGAATTTTTAGGCCTAGAGCAGTGGAAGATCGACTTCATCAAACGGCAGCGCGCCAAGGAGGCGCAGCCTAAGGCTTAAGCCAAACACAGGCTTTCACCTTGCATCGATTGAGCATAGCTCTGGTGCAAGAGCCCGAGTGCAACAGGAGTGCATCGCGGCGCGGCTAGGCAGTTGACGGACAGTTTATGAGGCGAATCGTCGCTTGCCTTGCCGCTTCGCTGCTCGGGGCGTTGTTGCGTTTTCAGTGGTGATCTTTTGGTGGCCGCGAGACTGCGCGACGGTGAATTGCACGCCGGTTTGGTGGGATCTTGCCGGGTGTTATTGCGTATACAAAATTCTGTAAATGTGTCTACTAAAATGTCTGCATTATTCCTACAACAATCAGAGACTTTTGCCATGACAACGTCCGCTACTCCCGCCACAGCTACGCCGCGTCCCGAAGACGAAAATCTAGGTCTGTTCGCCAACCTGGCTTACGGCCTGCAACACGTATTGACCATGTATGGCGGCATCGTTGCCGTCCCCCTGATCATCGGTCAGGCCGTGGGTCTGGCGCCCAGCGATATTGGTCTACTGATTGCCGCCTCGTTATTCGTCGGCGGTTTAGCAACCTTGCTGCAAACCTTGGGGATGCCGTTTTTTGGCTGCCAGTTGCCATTGGTGCAGGGCGTTTCTTTTGCCGGTGTGGCCACCATGATTGCCATCGGAACCAGTAGTGCCGGCGGTGGACTGCCAGCGATTTTTGGTGCGGTGATAGTCGCGGCGTTGATCGGGTTGCTAATCACACCGATCTTTTCCAAGGTGATTAAGTACTTTCCGCCGTTGGTTTCCGGCATCGTCATTACCACCATTGGTTTGACCCTGATGCCGGTGGCTGCCCGCTGGGCGATGGGTGGCAATAGCCACGCCGCTGACTTTGGCAGCATGGCCAATATTGGTTTAGCGGCGACTACGCTGGCCATCGTGCTGCTACTGAGTAAGCTGGGTAATGCGGCGATTTCGCGCTTGTCGATTTTGCTGTCGATGGTCATTGGTACCCTGATTGCCGTCGCTCTGGGGATGGCCGATTTTTCCAGCGTTAGTGCCGGCCCGCTGGTGGCGATGCCGGCACCGTTTCACTTTGGTTTTCCGACCTTTCAAGTGGCGGCGATCATCTCGATGCTAGTGGTGATTTTGGTCACCATGGTCGAGACCTCGGCGGACATCCTCGCGGTTGGCGACATTATTGACACCAAGGTCGATGCCCGGCGCCTCGGTAATGGTCTACGCGCTGATATGGTTTCCAGCATGTTGGCGCCGTTGTTTGGCTCCTTTACCCAAAGCGCCTTCGCCCAAAACGTTGGCTTGGTGGCGGTCACCGGGGTCAAGAGCCGCTTTGTGGTGGCCAGCGCTGGCCTGATTCTGGTCACCCTAGGTTTGCTGCCGGTGATGGGCCGGGTGATTGCCGCAGTACCGACCGCGGTGCTGGGTGGAGCGGGCTTGATTTTGTTTGGTACGGTGGCCGCGAGTGGTATCCGCACCCTGTCCAAGGTCGATTATCGCAACAACATGAATCTGATCATTGTGGCTACCTCCATTGGCTTTGGCATGATCCCAATTGCCGCACCGACCTTTTACGAGCACTTCCCTAGCTGGTTTGCGACCATTTTTCATTCCGGGATTAGTTCGGCGGCGATCATGGCGATCTTGCTCAACCTGCTGTTTAACCACATCACCTCAGGCAACTCGGATCAGCAGTCAGTGTTCGTGGCCGGTACCGAGCGCAGCTTGCGTTATCAGGATATTGCCGCCCTCAATGAGGGTGACCACTTCGTTGGCGGCAAACTGTACGACGCTGCCGGTCAAGAAGTCCGGCTGTTGGCAGAGGATGAACACGGCTGTCCAGCGAGTAAAACTGTGACGCCCGCACGGCAAACGGCCGATACCGTGTAGCGCCGAGGGTTGTTGAAATACCTAAATAGGCCAACCGCGAGGTTGGCCTTTTTTATACTGCCGAAGGTCTTCTTGTGCCCCGGGTCTTACTCTTGCGGCTGCCTTGAACCCGGGCCCTCGACGAAGTAGTTGATTTTGTTCCAGTCGGCATCGCTGATGACCTAGCCGCCAGCGACGCGGACCTTAACGTCTTGCTCCGCATTCTGGCCGGTAAAGGGCTTGGGCTGCTCGCTTACATCTCGCCGTCAAGTTTGCTGTAGGTGGATTGGTTTGTTGCTGCGTCAATAGTGGGGAAGCTCAAGCTAAACCGGGTAAAGCCTTCTAGGCTGCTGACCGCCACGTTGCCCTGATGCAAGCTCATGATCGAGTTAACTATTGCCAAGCCCAGCCCAGTACCGCCCGCTGAACGGGAGCGACTCTTATCGACACGGTAAAAACGTTCGAAGAGGTGCGTGAGGTGCTGCGCAGGGATGCTGCTACCTGAGTTGCCCATGACGAGGCTGGTCATGTCGGCTTGTGGCTCAATCAGTATGCTGATTTCACGGCCTTCTGGACTGTGGCGGATGGCATTTGATAGCAGGTTTGAAATGGCCCGTTGGATCATTAAACGATCACCTAGAGTCGAGCCACTGCCACTAATACTTAGGCTAATTTGCTTTTCTTCAGCGCTCGCACTGAACAACTCGGTCACCCGCCAGACCTCTTCATGAAGGGCTACGGGTTGAAAAGATACGGCGGCTGTTGGATGGCTCGCGTGCGCGAGAAAGAGCATGTCGGAGACGATTCGACTGAGCCGTTCCAGCTCTTCGACGCACGACTCCAGCGCCGATCTATAGTCCTCCCTTGGTCGTTCTCGAGAGAGGGTTACTTGTGCCTTGCACAGCAGGTTGGTGATGGGCGCGCGCAACTCATGGGCTAAATCATCAGAAAACTCACTGAGCAGTTGTACGCCGTTGTCGAGTCGATCCAGCATTAGGTTAATGCTGCTGGCCAGGCCGCTAAGTTCCTTGGGTAGCTTTTCTTGCGAGAGGCGGTGGCTGATGTCTTTGGCGCAGATCTGTGCGGCTATGGTGCGGAACTGCCGTAATGGTGCCAGCCCCCGCCGGACTATCCACCATGAGACGAAGCCAATCAGTAACATTAAGGCTGGCACGGCGATTAGCGTGGACTTGAGGTAGGCGCTGAGCAGCGCCGCATCGGCGGATCGATTGATCGATAGCAGGGTTAGTATCTGCTCGCCATTCGCTAGCTGCACGCGCTCGAACGCAGTGAGGATTTGCTCTCCTTGGCGGTCTTTCCAGTGTTGATAGCGCAGTGTCTCGTTGGCGGAAAAATCATTCAGTTGCGGCTCAAATGACTTTTCTCCGAGGCTCAACAGCGGTGATGAATCTTCGCCAAGGCTATAAATAGTTAGGCTCAGGTTGTCGTGGCTTATGACTAGATCGGTTATCGAATGTGGTGAGTTGGCAATGTCAGAGGCCTTAAGGTTGTCGGTCAAGTGGCGCTGCAGGGTCTCCATTTTGCCGTTCAGATTTATTCTGGCGCGCGCATCAAGCTCGTGGGTCAGGGTCCAGTAATTCAAACAGGCCAACAGCGCTACCAAGACCGCGCCCATCAAGCTGACCGATAGGCCTAGATGCCTAGATAAACTCGGCGGCTTCATTGACGTTCCTCAAGGACGTAGCCAACGCCACGGATGGTATGAATCAACCGATGTTCAAACGGATCATCAATCTTGGCGCGCAGTCGGCGAATCGAAACCTCGACTACGTTGGTGTCGCATTCGAAGTTCATGTCCCACACCAAGGAAATTATTTGCGTGCGCGACATCACCTCACCCGAGCGGCGCATCAGCAGGTGTAGCAACGCAAACTCCTTGGTGGTTAGGTCGATCCGTTGGTTTCCACGAAATGCGCGGTGTCTGGCCGGATCGAGTTCGAGGTCGGCAACTTTTAGTGCCTCGGGCGCGGCAATTTGCTCACTGCGGCGTAACAGCGTGCGGACCCGGGCCAGCAGTTCGGGAAACTCAAAGGGTTTAACCAAATAATCATCGGCGCCTAAGTCTAGGCCTTTGACTTTATCGGCCAGTCGCCCGCGCGCCGTCAGCATCATGACGCGGGTAGTGCTGTTGCTGCGCATGCGCTCGAGAACCTTCCAGCCATCAAGTTCGGGTAAGTCGACGTCGAGAATGACTAAGTCATAGGCGTGCTGTTGGGCAAGATGCAAACCGTCGATGCCCGTGGCGGCACAGTCAACAATGTAATTACTTTCGGTTAGACCTTGATGTAAGTATTTGGCGGTTTTTACTTCGTCTTCGATGATAAGGATGCGCATAACAGATTGCTGACCTTGGAAATAAATGCAGCGGAATGTGGTTTTGCTCGGAGTGCGTCTGAAGTTTCTATTAGTGATGGCTGAGTTGCTGTGCTCAACTTTCAGGCTAAAGCCTGTAGGTACTTTAGGGTCAAGCGCTCAGTTGAGCTCTGGTTACTGCTGGGCGGAGTCTGTGCAGACCTGTGGCGCAGCTTAAATCCATGCAAGTCATTGATTTGATTGGATTTGTTTTTGTTGGTAGGGGTTTAGGTTCACTGAATTAAACTCGTTACTGTTTATTGCGAATTTTTTCTGAGTGTGTAGGTTAATAACTATTGATGCTGCTTATATTAACTCGCGACGACTGTTGGTGGTGCTGGATAACGTATTTGTAATGTATTGGTAATCTTATCGATAGGCGCTGGGTATTACAGTGATGCAGGGTGAATTGCCAATTGCGGTGAGTTTATTTTGTTTCAGGTGATGTCGCTGAGAATGGCCGGTTACATAGTGTGACTGTTCCTGCAGGGAGTTTTGCAGGGCATGGCTTATCTCAGGTGGGCGAGGGTTGTTAAGTGCAAGTTAATGAAGTTATGGCTGTGCCGTTAGGGATAAACAAGTTGCTTTTTGTGCGCGCCACTGTTGCCGCAGTGGCGTTGCTGATGGCTAGCTTTACGCTCAGCGCCCGGGCGCTAGACTTGCCCGCACTGACGCTCGACACGGCCTTAGCCGACGCGTTGGCCAACAATCCAGAGCTGGCTGCGGTCGGTTGGAATACGGCTATTGCTGAGGGCGAGCGGTTGCAGGCGGGTTTAAGGCCTAATCCTGAGGTGTCTTGGGACACTGAGGATACGCGCAGTGAAAAGGGCACCAACAGTTTTAAAATCACTCAGCCGATTGAGCTTGGCGGTAAGCGTGGTGCGCGTATCGAGGTTGCTAAAGGTGCGCAGAGTGCTGCCACGCTGGAGCAAGAACGCCAGCGCAACAGGGTCCGCGCCGATGTTATTGCGGCGTTTTATGGCGCACTGCGTGCTCAGCAAGCTGTGCAGCTTGCTCAACAATCAAAGGACTTGGCGGAGCGTGGCGTGACTGTGGTGACGGCGCAGGTGCGGGCGGGCAAGGCGTCACCTGTTGCGGTGACTCGAGCGCAGGTGCAGCGATCTGCAGTGTTATTGGAGTTGAGCCGCGCGCAGATGACTCAGACCAATGCTTACCAGCAACTGGCTGTAACCATGGGCAACGTGCGCCCCACCTTTGCTCAGGTGCAGGGCGATGCTGAGCCACTGGCTAACATACCCAGCGCCGGGTTATTGCTAGAAGGCTTGGCCGACACGGCGGAACTGCGCTTGGCAGCATTAACCATTGAGCAGAACGAGGCCGCTTTCGGTCTTGAGAAGAGCCAGCGAGTCCCAGACTTAAAAGTCAGCGTGGGCAGCCAATACGATTATGAGAGTCGTGAGCGAATCAATTTGCTTGGGGCCTCGATGGACATCCCGCTGTTCAATCGCAATCAGGGCAATGTGTTGGCGGCGGCCAGACGAGCGGACCAAGCGCGTGACTTGCGCAACGCCAGCGAGCAGCGCTTGCGTGCAGAGACTTTGCAGGCACTGGGGCAGTGGCGCACGGCACTGGCTGAGGTGCAGTCATTCGATACGAGTATTTTGCCTGCCGCCGAAGAGGCCGTGCGCAGCGCCACGCGCGGTTTTGAAATGGGTAAATTCAATTTCCTCGACGTGCTGGACGCTCAGCGCACGCTGATCGAGGCGCGCACTCAATATATTCAAGCGCTAGCTGATGCGACCAGTGGCTGGGTGCAGATTGAGCGCATTTTCGGCAATACACGTGCGCTGTTTCGCGCGCCATAACTTTTATCTCTAACGCTTATTCGACGTTAAGCACCCCGCTAGCGCTACGCCTGAACGTGCGCAGGGTTGGCTAAGGCGCTCTATTTTGCTGCGCGTAATAAATCTCGGGGCGTTACGTCCATTTTTAGCCAGCCGTAGACATTGCGCACGGCGCTAGCTGACGCAGGCGAGGGCTAAATCAAATCACTTAGGAGCACGTATGGATAAGAAACACTGTCTCGCCCTCGCGGTAACCCTGGCTCTAGGCATAGGAGTTGGCGCCATGCTGTCTGTGCATGGCGGCGAGGATGAAGAGCATGGGCATGACGCTAGCGCTAAATCGCATGCGTCGGCAATCGAAAAGCCAGCAGCCGAGCACGCAGAGCACGCAGAGCAAGAGGGTCTGTTGGAACTGAGCGAGGCGCAAATTAGCAATGCCGCAATTGAACTGCAGGAGGTTAAGGGGCGCGCAATGAGCCGCAGCATTTCGTTGCCAGGCGAAATTGGTTTCAATGAAGATCGCACCTCGCATGTGGTGCCACGGATTTCCGGTGTGGTTGAGTCGGTAAAGGTCACGCTGGGACAAGGGGTGCAGCAGGGCGAACTCTTGGCGGTGATTGCCAGCCAGCAAATTTCCGAGCAGCGCAGTGAACTGGCTGCCGCCCAACGTCGTGTTGAGTTGGCACGCACCACTTTTACCCGTGAGCAACAACTGTGGCAGGACAAAATTTCGGCCGAGCAAGACTATCTGCTGGCGCGCCAAGCGCTGCAGGAGGCCGAAATTGCCCTCAGTAATGCACGGCAAAAAACCCTAGCAATCAGCGGCAGTGAGCGACTGACTGGCGGCAATCGCTACGAGTTACGCGCGCCGTTTGCCGGGGTGGTGGTCGAAAAGCACTTGGTGGTCGGCGAAGTGGTGAATGAGGCCAGTAACGCTTTCACCGTGTCGGATCTGTCGCAAGTCTGGGCCACTTTCAGCGTTTCCCCGAAAAATCTAAATGTGGTGCAGGTCGGTCAGTTGGCTGAAGTCCGCGCGGGGGAGCTGAAGGCCACGATTAACGGGCGTGTGGCGCACGTAGGCAACCTGTTGGGCGAGCAAACCCGCAGCGCCACGGCGCGTGTGCTGTTAGCCAACCCGCAGGGCACATGGCGGCCGGGCTTGTTTGTTGAGGTGCTGTTGGCGACCGAAACACAGCAGGTGGCGGTGGTCGTGCCCGAGCAGGCGCTGCAAACCATTGAGGAGCAAACGTCGGTATTTGTGCGTGTGAAAGATGGTTTTGTGGTGCAGCCGGTGACCACCGGTATTCGCCAAGATGGTTATGTCGAGATCATCAATGGGCTGGCGGCCGGCGCGCAAGTTGCGACGCGCGGCAGCTTTATTCTCAAGTCTGAGCTTGGCAAAGGCTCCGCTGAACACGCCCATTGATCGATCTTGCCGAATGAGAGTGAACGCTAATGTTTGAACGTATTATTCAATTTTCCATCGAGCAGCGCTGGGTAGTATTGCTGGCCGTGTTGGCGATGGCGGCCCTCGGGATGGCCAGCTATCAGCAACTGCCGATTGATGCGGTGCCAGACATCACCAACGTGCAGGTGCAAGTGAATACCGGTGCGCCCGGTTTCTCGCCACTGGAAACCGAGCAGCGCATTACCTTTCCAATTGAAACCGCCATGGCCGGTTTACCTAACCTGCAGCAAACGCGCTCGCTGTCGCGCGCTGGGTTGTCGCAGGTAACGGTGATCTTCGCCGATGGCACCGATCTGTACTTCGCCCGGCAGTTGGTTAATGAGCGTTTGCAAACCGTGCGCGGGCAGCTGCCGCTGGGTGCGGAAGCGCTTATGGGGCCGATTTCGACGGGCCTCGGGGAGATATTTTTGTGGACGGTAGAGGCCGAAGATGGCGCCTTGAAAGACGATGGCAGCGCCTACACCCCGACCGATCTGCGGGTTATCCAAGACTGGATAATCAAGCCACAGTTGCGCAACGTGGCGGGCGTGGCCGAGATCAATACCATCGGCGGCTTCGATAAACAATTTCAGATCGCCCCAGATCTTAAGCGATTGGCCTCCTACAAATTGACCTTGAACGATTTGTTCAGCGCCTTAGAACGCAACAATGCCAACGTCGGCGCAGGGTATATCGAACGCGGCGGCGAGCAATTGTTGATTCGTGCACCAGGCCAGGTCGGCGGCATCGAGGATATTGCCAACATTGTCATTACTAATGTCCAAGGCACACCGATTCGCGTCAGCGATGTTGCCGAGGTGGGCATCGGTCGTGAGTTGCGTACCGGCGCGGCGACCGAGAACGGCCGAGAGGTGGTGCTGGGCACGGTGTTTATGTTGATCGGCGAAAACAGCCGCAGCGTATCCCAAGCGGTTGCCGCGAAACTGGCGCAGATCAACCGTACGCTACCCAAGGGCGTCGTCGCCGTTACCGTCTACGATCGCACCCACTTGGTGGACAAAGCCATTGCCACGGTGAAGAAGAATTTAATTGAAGGTGCGATCTTGGTGATCGCCGTATTGTTCCTGTTCTTAGGCAATATTCGTGCGGCGCTGATCACCGCAATGGTTATCCCATTGGCGATGTTATTTACCTTCACGGGCATGTTCAGTAACAAGGTCAGTGCCAACCTGATGAGCCTTGGGGCATTGGATTTTGGCATCATCGTCGATGGTGCTGTGGTGATAGTGGAAAACTCCATCCGCCGGCTTGCCCACGCGCAGCAGCGTCACGGCCGGCTTCTGAGCCGCTCCGAACGCATGCACGAGGTGTTTGCCGCCGCGAAAGAGTCGCGCCGTGCGCTGATCTTTGGGCAGCTGATTATCATGGTGGTGTACCTGCCGATTTTTGCCCTGAGCGGGGTCGAGGGGAAAATGTTTCACCCGATGGCCTTCACCGTGGTGATTGCCCTGCTGGGTGCGATGATTCTCTCCGTGACGTTTGTGCCAGCAGCGATTGCTATGTTTATCACCGGCAAGGTCGAGGAGCAGGAGAACCTGCTGATGCGCACCGCTCGGCGTGCTTACGAGCCGTTGCTGAGCAGGGTTCTGCGCCATCGTTCAGGCGCCTTTGCGTTAGCCATTGTGGCGGTGCTGTTGTCTGGGCTGTTGGCTAGTCGCTTGGGCAGTGAGTTTGTACCGAGCCTCAGTGAGGGTGACTTTGCCCTGCAGGCGCTGCGTGTGCCCGGCACGAGCTTGACGCAGTCGGTGGAGATGCAAGAGCGTTTAGAAAAGGCCGTGCTCGCCCGCGTGCCGGAAGTTGAACGCATGTTCGCCCGTACAGGTACCGCTGAGATCGCCTCAGACCCGATGCCGCCGAATATTTCCGACAGTTACGTGATGCTTAAACCGCGCGAACAGTGGCCTGACCCAAGCAAGTCGCGCGAGCAGTTGATTAGCGAGTTGCAGCAAGCCAGCGCGGCAGTGCCAGGCAGCAACTATGAATTGTCACAACCGATCCAATTGCGCTTCAACGAGCTGATTTCTGGGGTGCGCAGTGATGTCGCGGTGAAGGTGTTTGGCGATGACATGCAGGTGCTGAACAAAACCGCTGCCGATATTTCCCAAGCCTTACAGCAGGTGCCGGGCGCCTCAGAGGTTAAGGTTGAGCAAACCAGCGGCTTGCCAGTGCTGACCATCAATGTTGATCGTGACAAAGCCGCGCGTTATGGCCTTAACGTCGGCGACGTACAGGACACCATTGAGATGGCTGTCGGCGGACGTCAAGCCGGAACTTTGTTTGAAGGTGATCGG
Organism: Pseudomonadaceae bacterium; assembly: GCA_019745275.1. GTDB lineage: Bacteria > Pseudomonadota > Gammaproteobacteria > Pseudomonadales > Pseudomonadaceae > Aquipseudomonas. Next base: position 26,799 of record JAIETJ010000030.1, read on the forward strand.
CGTTTTGACATGGTGGTACGACTGGCCGATGACTTGCGTACGGATATTGATGGGCTGGCTCGATTGCTGATTCCGGTGCCAGCCACGGCCAACAGCAGTACCGGGCAGATTGCCTTCATTACCTTGTCTGAGGTGGCTAGTTTGGATCTGCTGTTGGGACCCAATCAGGTCAGCCGTGAGAATGGTAAACGTCTGGTGATCGTCAGCGCGAACGTGCGCGGTCGAGACATAGGGTCTTTTGTGCAGGAGGCCAGTGCGCTGATTAATCAGCAGGTGAGTATTCCCGCGGGCTACTGGACCGCTTGGGGTGGCCAGTTCGAGCAACTAAAATCGGCGGCTGAACGCCTGCAGATCGTGGTGCCAGTCTCTTTGCTGCTGGTGCTGGCATTGCTGTTTATGATGTTTAACAACCTCAAAGACGGCGCACTGGTATTCACCGGCATTCCCTTCGCGTTAACCGGCGGCATCTTGGCGTTATGGCTGCGTGATATTCCGTTGTCGATTTCTGCTGGCGTGGGCTTTATTGCGTTATCGGGGGTGGCCGTGTTGAACGGCTTGGTGATGATTGCTTACATTCGCACCTTGCGTGAGCAGGGACGCAGCCTTGATCAAGCCATCTACGAAGGCGCGGTAACACGTTTGCGCCCGGTACTGATGACGGCGCTGGTCGCCTCACTTGGCTTTATCCCGATGGCGCTGGCAACAGGCACTGGGGCTGAGGTGCAGCGACCTCTGGCGACAGTGGTTATCGGTGGCATCTTGTCGTCGACGATGCTCACGCTGCTGGTCTTGCCGGCGCTGTATGCGTGGGCGCACAGACGAGAAGAGGCGTTACCCGAACGCAGTTAAGTCTATTCAGTTGTGCCAATGCCCACCGCGATGGAGTCGCGGTGGGCATTTTTTTGTGCGTGGCTCTGCGCCGTGGCACTGCGCGAAGGGGGCGAGCAGTTTTTTGTAAGAGTCAGCTTGCTGGCGATCCGGGTCAGGGGGAAATTGCCGGTTTTGACGACTGCCGGGCGAAATCGCTTCTATAGGTTTGGATTATTATTTTTAACCGCTACATAGCCTAAATAAAAGGCAAAAAAAACGCCCATTAAGGACGTAAAAAGGAGCATCTATTAGCAAGGTTTTTTGCGCTTTGGCAGCGGTGCAGCCGCCGGGTGGTGAACTAGCTTTTGGATTTTGGCTGGCTGTTAATGAACTTTTTTGGGGCCGTTTGCTCGGCTGTATTAAGCTGGGCTGCGGACTGTGGCGTACCGTGAATACGTGCCTGATCGGCGCGAAATTTAGCCACCATCGCTTGCGAGCGCGTATTGCTACCAGCGGCCAGCGCCGTGCTTGATGCAATAACAAGGATGCTGGCAAGTATGATTTTAGATATGTTCATAAGTTAACACCTGTCGATAATTGAAGCGGCTCGCAGCTACTTGTTAGTTGTAAACAAGTGCTGTGAATACCCTTGAATTATAGAATTTGGAAACTGACAGGCGGATGAGGTCAAAATTACAATTCTGCAATCTTGGCGGGTGTTAGTTATTTGGGTTTAGGCTTGTATGCGCGCTGACTAACCTGTGGCGGTGAAAGAACATTGCTGCAGAGTATTTACAGGGATAAGGCGCCTATTTTTAGCGGCCAGAATTGTTGTGATGGCACTGGAGTTTCTCCCCGCCCAGTATCAGTAGCAAACTGACTAACGCCCTGCAGTTTGATGCCAACTTGCCTTATAGCCGCGGCATCTTTCATCTGACCATGCTGCAGCCGGAGCCGTGCACTGAGCATGGCGCGGTTGGTTGGTTGGTGGTGATTGGTGATTGGCGCCTAGAACAATGGCGGCACTCAGTGCAACTCATGCTAGCTTTATCCAATAACTGACACTTGGTTGCCAAGCCAGGAGGGACTGTGATGCCAGTAGCTCATTCCGCGCCATTCACCAGTGTGCTCGATCTGCTCTTGGACGCGGTTTTTATGGTTGACGCCAATGGCCGTATCGTCTCGGTGAGTGCCGCCTGCGAACGAATTTTTGGCTACCCAGCAGATGAAATGCTCGGCAAAAGCATGATCGATATGGTGGTGGCCGAGGATGTGGCGAAAACCCTTGCCGTGGCCAAGGAGGTCATGGCCGGGCAGTCGATATTGCACTTTGAGAATTGTTATCTGCGCAAAGACGGTCGGCAGGTACACATCATGTGGTCGGCGCGTTGGTCGGAGGCAGACCAGCTACGGATTGGCGTGGCTCGTGACATCACTGAGTTGAAACAGGCGCAAGCGCTCCAAGCGGCGCTCTATTCAATTGCCCAAGCGGCGCATACCAGCAATGATCTGCTTAGCCTGTGTCAGCAGGTGCAGCAAATTATCGGTCAATGGCTGCCCACCTTAGGTTTTTATCTCGCTTTGCGCGATGGGCAAACTAACTTGCTGGAATTTCCCTATTACCTCGAAACGGATGAATCAACTTCCACCTCGTTTGAGTTGCCCAACCGTATTTGCACAGCGTTGGTGGACGGCGCACAGCCGCTCTTGCTAACGCCGCTGACGCTGGGCGAGGTGTTGGGCGCGCAGGCCACCCGGTTTGCTCACGGTGAGTTTTGTTGGTTGGGTGTACCGCTGTATTCCGCTCAAGACACGATCGGTGCCTTGCTGTTAAAAGGTTCCTGTGAAGCCGCCGGCTATAGCGCGAAGCACGTTGAGCTGTTGCAATTTGCCGCCAGCCAACTGGTCACCGCTATCGAGCGGCAACGGTTGTATGCGCGTTTGCAGCATATGGCGCAAAACGATGAGTTGACCGGTTTGCCCAATCGGACTTTTTTGTATGATCGCTTGAACGTCGCGCTAGCCAAAGTTAAGCGCAATGACGGACGCCTTTGCGTGATCTTTTTAGACTTGAACAAATTCAAACAGGTTAACGACACCTACGGACACTCGGTGGGTGACCTGCTGCTCCAACAGGTCGCCAGTCGCTTAAGGCACACGGTGCGCGATGAGGACAGCGTGGCGCGGATCGGCGGTGACGAATTTGTGGTGTTGCTGGAACGTATCAAGCAGCCGGAAACTGCCGCACTGGTATGTGCAAAAATCCGCACTGCGCTGAGTCAGCCGATGAATCTGGCGGGCCTTAATTTGTCCATCCTGCCGAGTATCGGCATTGCCCACTACCCAGAGCATGGCGAGGACGTGGCGCAGTTGCTCAAGTATGCGGATGAGGCGATGTATCGGGATAAAAGCAGCGGCATGCTTTAGCCCTTGGCGTTATCGCTAGAACGGCGCATGCACTGGTTTTCCGTGGGTGGCTTTTACGCACAAGGCCAACCGCGAGGTTAGCCTTGTTTAGAACGCAGTGCTTACCGGGGTTACTTCTGCGGCAGCTTGGAAGCCACACCCTCGACGAAGTAGTTCATTTTGTTCAAGTCGGCATCGCTGATAACTTGACCCGCCGCGGCGTGGCTCTTGCCGTCTTGGTCGATAATCGGGCCGGTAAAGGGGTTGAAGCTGCCCGCTTGCATCTCGCCTTCGAGCTTGCTGACCAGCGTTTTCACGTCTGCGGGTACGGCGGCACTGAGCGGTACAACTTTGATCATCCCGTCCTTGTAGCCGCCCCAAGTCGAGCCGGTTTTCCAACTGCCGTCGAGCACCGCCTTGGTGGTCTGGGTGTAGTAGTCGCCCCACTGGTGGGTGGTGCCCGACAGTTGTGCGGTCGGGCCATACTTGGCCATGTCGGAGTGGTAAGAGAAGGCGTGCACGCCTTTTTCTTCGGCGCTTTGCACCACCGCGGTGGAGTCGGTGTGGTGGGTGAGCATGTCGGCACCTTGGGAGATCAAGGTCATCGCGGCTTCGCGCTCTTTGCCTGGGTCATACCAGCCGTTGGTCCAGATCACCCGCACTTCGGCTTTTGGGTTAACACTGCGCGCGCCGAGGGTGAAGGCGTTGATGCCCATCACCACTTCCGGGATCGGGAAGGCGGCGACGTAACCGAGCACGTTGGACTTGCTCATTTTGCCGGCGACTACCCCGTTCAGGTAACGACCTTCGTAAAAGCGGGCGTTGTAATTGCCAAAATTGTTAGCCGTTTTGTAGCCGGTGGCGTGCATAAAGGTTACGTCTGGATACTGCTTGGCGACCCGTTGCACGTAGTTCATGTAGCCGAAACTGGTGGCATAGATCAGCTTGTAGCCGCTGCTGGCTAACTCACGAATTACCCGCTCAGCATCGGCGCCCTCGGGGACGTTTTCGATGTATTTGGTTTGTACCTGTGCACCCAAGGCTTTTTCCATTTCGAGGCGACCTTGGTCGTGCTGGTAGGTCCAGCCGGCATCACCGATCGGGCTGATATAGACGAAACCGACCTTTAATGGTTCTGCTGCGTTGGCCTGACCGAACAGGTTGGCGCCAAACACCAGTGCCACCGTCATACCACCGGCGACCTTGATAAAGTCTCTGCGATTGCTCATCTGTGGTGCTCCTGATTGCTGTGCTTAGGTTGCTTGCGAGGGTTAACTAAAGGCTGGCACGGTGAAGTAACACCGCACCCTGCGGTTAGGCGTCCGGCCGGTAAGGTTGGCCGAGGGACAGTGGTGAGTTCAGGCGAATGCTCTGCTGATTGCGCGAGATCAGCACCAGCACAATGATGGTGGCGAGGTAGGGCAGGGCCGAGAGCAACTGCGACGGCACACTGATCGGTAAGCCTGAGCCTTGCAGGAACAACTGGCTGATCATTACCCCACCAAACAGGTAAGCGCCGACCATCACTCGCAGCGGTCGCCAGGTGGCGAATACCACCAGTGCCAAGGCGATCCAGCCGCGCCCGGAGACCATCCCTTCGACCCATAACGGGGTGTAAAACACCGATAAAAAGGCCCCGCCGATGCCGGCCATAGCGCCGCCAAACAGTACCGCCAGATAGCGAATGCCGATTACTGAGTAGCCAATGGCATGGGCGGACGAGGGCGACTCGCCGACCGCGCGCAAAATCAGTCCGGCGCGGCTTTTGTGCAGAAACCACAGCACTCCAGCCAGTAGCGCCCAAGAGCCATACACCAAGGACTGTTGATTAAACAGCGCCGGCCCGAGCAGCGGAATATCCGCCAGCAGGGGGATGGGGATGGCGGGTACGGCGGGCAGGGTCAGCGACTCAAAGGGCTTGCCGATAAAGGCCGATAAGCCCACGCCGAAGATCGCCAAGGCCAGTCCCGAAGCCACCTGATTGGCCATCAGGGTCAGCGTTAGCAGGCCAAACACCAGGCTCATCAGCGCGCCGGCGGTCATGCCCGCGAGCACCCCGAGGTAGGGATTGCCGGTGTAGTGGGTGGCGGCGAAACCGGCCACCGCGCCCATGGCCATGGTGCCTTCGGCGCCGAGGTTAAGCACGCCGGCCTTTTCGCAAACTAGCTCGCCGAGGGCGACGATAATCAAGGGTGTGCCGGCCACCAAGGTGGCGAACAGGATGGCGCTAATCAGATTGATATCCATGCTTAGTGTCCTGCCTTGGTGGTTGCCCAGCGCAGTCGTAAGCGGTAATTGATAAACAAATCTGAGCCGAGCAAGAAGAACAGCAACAGGCCCTGAAACACCTTGGAAATCGAGGAGGGCAGGCTCAAATACTGCTGGGCTTGTTCGCCGCCGATATACAGCAGTGCCATCAATAGGCTGGCAAAGAAGATCCCCAGTGGGTTCAAGCGGCCGACAAAGGCCACGATGATCGCGGCAAAGCCGTAGCCGCTGCCGACCTTATCGGTCAGTTGGCCCATCGGTCCGGCGACCTCGGCCATGCCGGCAACGCCTGCGCACGCACCGCCGGCCAATAGGCCGATCCAGATCATCAACTTGGCCGAGAACCCGGCATAGCGGGCGGCCTCAGGCGCCTCGCCCGCCACGCGCATTTTGAAGCCGAGAAAGCTTTTTTGCATAAATAGGTAGCCGATTAGCAGCACCCCGAGGGCCAGCACAAAGGCAAAGTTCAAGCGGGTGCCCTCGACCAGCATCGGTAGCAGTGCCGACTCGGAAAACATTTTGCTTTGCGGGAAGTTAAACCCTTCCGGGTCGATCCACGGGCCGAACACCAGCCAAGACACCAGTAACTGGGCGACATACACCAGCATCAACGACACCAGAATTTCATTGGCGTTGAAGTGCGTGCGCAGGAACGCCGGAATGGCCGCCCAGAGCGCGCCGCCCAGAGCGCCGGCGATCACCATGGCCACTAATACGTGTGGACCGCTAACGTCCTCCAGTAACAGCGCCGCGCCAGTAGCGGCGCAGGCACCGAGGATAAACTGGCCTTCAGCGCCGATGTTCCACACGTTGGCGCGAAAACCGACCGCCAAACCAACCGCGCAGAGCATTAGCGGCGTGGCTTTGAGCAGTAATTCGGCGACCCCATCCCAACTGCGCAGCGGGTTAAGAAAAAATACCTGGAAGCCCTCGAACGGGTCTTTACCCAGGGCCGAGAACAGCAGTAAACCGCCAACTAAGGTTAACGCCACCGCGATTAGCGGTGACAAGTAACTCATGGTGCGTGAGGCTTCGGGGCGTCGTTCGAGTGTGCAAGACAGCATGGTTCGGTGTCCCTAAAATTAGTGAGTGGCGGCGATCACGGCGGTGTCGGTGTCGGGCCATAGGCCGCTCATCCACACGCCGATGTCTTCCACGGAGGTTTCCGACGCAGGCCTACTCGGCGACAGTCGACCGTTGGCAATCACGGCAATCCGGTCACAAATTTCAAACAGTTCATCCAGCTCTTCCGAGACCACCAGCACCGCGCAGCCGCTGTTTTTCAGGTCGATAATCTGCTGGCGAATAAAGGCCGCCGCGCCAACATCCACGCCCCACGTCGGTTGTGCCGCTACCAGCAACTTGGGCGCTTGGAGAATTTCGCGGCCCATGATGAATTTCTGTAAGTTACCGCCCGACAGTGCGCTGGCTTGTGCACCGGGGCCGCCGCATTTGACGTTGAAGGCGCTGATGCAGCGGCTCGCAAAGGCTTTGGCCGCGCTGAAATTAAGCAGCCCACGCTTGACCAGGGTTTGTGAGATCGCGGCGGTGAGAATCGCGTTGTCGCTCAGTGACATGCTTGGCACCGCGCCACGGCCGAGGCGTTCTTCCGGCACGAAGCCAAGCCCTAAGGCGCGCCGGCGTCCGGCGGATAAGCGTCCGGCCGGCTGACCGCAGATCTGCACGGCGGCGTGGTCGCGCAGTGGGCATTCGCCAGAAATGGCGGCGAGCAATTCGGCCTGACCGTTACCCGAGACACCGGCGATACCAACAATCTCGCCGGCGCGAACTTGCAGCTGAATATCTTTCAGCGACGTGGCAAACGGATCGCTCGGTGTGTGGTTCAGACCCTTGAGTTGCAGTTGCACCGCGCCAGTGTTTTGCGCTGCGCTGCGCTCACAGGCGGGCAGGTCTTTGCCAATCATCAGGCGGGCCATGCTTTTTGGTGTTTCGGCGCTGGGAATACAGGCGCCGGTGACTTTGCCAGCGCGCAATACGGTGGCGCTGTGGCAGAGCTCTTGAATTTCATCCAGCTTGTGGCTGATATACAGGATCGAACAGCCCTCGCTGGCTAACTTGCGCAGGGTTTCAAACAGAATTCGCACCGCTTGTGGGGTCAGGACTGAGGTGGGCTCGTCCATGATCAATAAACGTGGGTTTTGCAGCAAACAACGTACTATTTCGACCCGCTGGCGTTCGCCCACTGACAGTGCATGCACGTGCCGCCGTGGGTCCACTGGCAGGCCATAACGCTGCGACACCGACTCGATTCGGCGGGCCAGATCAGCCATGTCTGGCTTGCCCGGCAAGGCCAGCGCCACGTTTTCCAATACGGTTAAGGTTTCAAATAATGAGAAGTGCTGGAACACCATGCCAATGCCCAAGCTGCGGGCATGGGCTGGGTTCTCAACCTTGACCGCTTGGCCCTCCCAGAACATTTCGCCCGCCGTTTGCCGGGTCACGCCGTAGATGATTTTCATCAAGGTCGACTTGCCGGCACCGTTTTCACCAAGCACGGCATGAATCTCGCCGGGCATTACCTGCAGGTCAATGCTGTCGTTGGCGACGACACTGGGGTAGACCTTGCTGATGCCTTTTAAACTCAACCTTGGCTGTTTATCGGGCGTGGCGGCTAACTGCTGCATTAAGGTTCCTTGTGGTTCGTGCGCCGTTCTAGGCGAGCGCTGCGCTGAGCAAGTTCTGCCGGTAAGGTCACTTAACCGGCAGTTATCCGCCAGTTTAGAAGTGGTACTTAACCAGCGCCTGCACGGCGGCTTGGTTGAAGCCATCACCGGAGCCATCTACCGGTTTGAGGCCGTACTTGTTGTGCCACATGTTCAGTTCAGTGCCGACATACAGCGTGCGTCCTTGGCCAAACAGTTGCTTGCCGGCGTCCCACTTAATTTGGATCGAGGAACCTAGCGAGGTCTGGGTGCCGGCGTCTTTGGAAGGGCTGCGCCAGTCGGCATAACCGTCGATAACAAAGTCTTGGGTTCCGATGGCGAAAGGGTAAGCGCCGGCGATGGTCAGTTGCTCGGCATAACCCGGACCGCTGGTGTCGGTGAAGAATACGTGGTCGTTAATTTTGACGCGGTACAGGTTGGTCGAGAGGTACGCAAAGCCGGGGGCGTCCCAATCCAAACCGATGCCGTACAGGTAGTTCTCGGTGCCGGGGCCGCCGTTACCTTTTTCATAGGTAAACGCTGCCAGTACATCTTTAACTGGGCCGAACGCTAGGCTCTGGCCGGTGACCCAACTGCCGCTGATGCGTGGCGAGATTTCCATGTAGTAGAAATTGCTCTTCTCGCTGCTTTTGAAGTCGCCTTGCTTAAAACTGCCGCTGTACTGCAGGTTGTCGGCGTCGATGTAATCGTAGAAGGCAAAGATGTCGCCCCAGTTCCAACCGCTGGCATGCTCGAAGGTGTAGGTGCTTTGCGAGCGCTGCTCTTCTTCGTCGAAGTTCATTTGGTTGAAGTTGCTGCCGTTCAGGTAGCTGATGCTGTTGTCCTGAAATTTCAGCAAGTCACCGGCCATTACCTGGCTGGCAAGAGGTAAACAGCAGGCGAGCACAAACCGTGGAAAAGTACGCTTCATAGGTATCTCCGTCATTGTTGTTATGGGTAAAACAGCTACAGGGTGAAACGCTGGGCGGGCGTCGGCTGCGCCGCGATGGCAAGCCGACGCCGCGACTGTGTGGCCTTAGTTGAGCTTGGCGCCTTGGTTGATCCACGCGCCGATCAGTTCGCGTTCGGCTTGGGTCATCTGGGTCAAGTTGCCCAAAGGCATGGCCTGGGTGGTTACGGCTTGGGCTTGAATGCGTGGTGCCAGCAGGCGAATTTGTTCGGCGGTATCAAACATCACTCCCGCCGGCGCGGCGCTAAACATCGGGCTGGTCGGTTTGGCGGCATGACAGGTGCTGCAGCGCGCTTGGATAACCTGGTTAACCTCGCTGAAGGTTTGCGCGTTGGATTTCACCACGCTTACCGGGGCGGCTGGTTGGCTGCTCGGGCCGGTAATGAAGGCCAGGCAGATCATGCCTAAGGCGGCGACTGGGATGGTCCAAGCGAACTTGTTGCTGTTGTGGCGGGTGTTGAAGTAGTGGCGAACCAATACCGCCATCACCGCAATTCCGGCCAGAATCAGCCAGTTGTATTGGCTGCCGTAGGTGCTCGGGAAGTGGTTGCTGATCATGATGAACAGCACTGGCAGGGTGAAGTAGTTGTTGTGCCGTGAGCGCAGCAAGCCTTTGGCCGGCAGGGCTGGATCCGGTGTGGTGCCTTCTTCGATGGCCTTCACTAGGGCGCGTTGCGCCGGCATGATGGTGAAGAACACGTTGCCGACCATGATGGTGCCGATGATGGCGCCTACATGCAGATAAGCCGCTCGGCCGCTGAAGATAGTGCTGAAGCCATAGGCCGCCGCGATCAGCAAAATAAACAGCACCGCGCCAAGCAGCGCTGGGCGCTTGCCAAGAGCTGAGTCGCAGAGGAAATGATAGGCCACGTAGCCGGCGATTAGCGAGCCAATACCGATGGCGATGGCCATGGCGGGGGCCATGCTGCTGCCGGGGGCGATCAGGTATAGGCTCGGGTTGAGGTAGAACACCACCAACAACAGCGCCACACCCGAAAGCCAGGTGAAATAGGCTTCCCACTTAAACCAATGCAGGTTGTCCGGCATGCTCGGCGGGGCCAGTTTGTATTTTTCTAGGTGGTAGATACCGCCACCGTGAATCGCCCATAAATCGCCGGCCAGCCCATTGCGCGGATTGACCCGATTGAGGTTGTTTTCCAGCCAGACGAAATAAAACGAGGCGCCAATCCACGCCACGCCAGTGATCATATGAACCCAGCGAATGCTCAGGTTCAGCCATTCCAGTAGATGTGCTTCCACAGTCTTTACCTCTTTACACCTAGCACCGGCTGAGCGGTTTTAGGTCTTCTCTTATTGGTGGGTGAGGAGAAGGTGTTCGTCCTCGTTAAAGAAATGCTCATCACAGTTGTTACCTGAACCGCTGCGATCAACCACCAGGAAGTCATCCCGCTTTTCGATCGTCAGCACCGGGTGGTGCCAGACGCCGCGATGGTAATTAACGCCCTGCCTGCCGTTACTCCGAAAGGCGCGGACTAATTCTGACTGCGGTGCATCGCCAAGCGGCGCGACCACAATCAGAAAGGGGTTGCCGAGCAGCGGGATAAACGCCTGACTGCCCAGCGGATGACGCTCCAACATGCGCACGGTCAGCGGCATATCCAGCGCTTGGGCGCTGAAAATGCTGATGATGGCGTTATCTTCCGGGGCGGCGGTTTGCACCGTGGCCAGCTGGTGATAACGGCGGGTGGAACCGCTGTTGATCATAAAATGCGCGCTGCCGTCGGTTTCGATCACGTCACCGAAAGGGGCAAAGGCTTCTTTGGTCAGCGGTTCTATCTGCAATGTGCGCATGTGGGTCTTCTATTTTTTGTGTTCGTTGTCGATGCACTGTTGCTGTCGGCGCAGGCCAGCCGCGCCGACAGGTTTTGGCTGTTATTTGGTGGCTTTGCCAAACAGGCGTAGGCGGCTGATACCGCCGTCCGGGAACACATTGACGCGGATATGGGTGATGGTGCCCAGAGCGTTAATTTGCTCGCTGTACTCGTGTTCGGCGTGCATCGAGAGCTTTTGCGCCGGCAACAGTTCACGCCAGAACAGGCTCTGGGTTTCGATCTGGCTGTCGGTGCCGCCCTTCACAAAGGCCGCCTGAATCGAGCAGCTGTCCGGGTAGTTACCTTTGAAATGCAGGGTGTCGACCACAATGCGTTCGATCTCGCCCGGATGGCCGAGCGCGACTATTACCCAGTCATTGCCCGGGGTGCGTCGGCGCGCGGTTTCCCAACCGTCGCCCATGTTGATGCCGCGACCGGGATTGAGCAGGTTGCTCATGCGCCCGAAGTGCTCATCGGAACAGGCCAAGGCCCGGCCGCCATTCAGGGCGCTGGCCAGGTCGACTTGTTCGTTGTCGGCCACGCTTGACCAGTCGCGAAACGGAATGCCGTGCACGCGCAAACGCGCCACACCGCCATCCGGGTAGATGTTAAAGCGCAGGTGAGTGAAGGCCTTAGCGTTATTGACTTCGTGGTAGTGGTGGCTGTTGCCTTGCAGTTCAACGGCGGCCAGCACTTCGGTCCACTCGGTGGCCTCGGTTGGGTCGCCTGCGGCGACATAACAGGCTTCCAGTGAAGCCGACGGCGGGAAGTTGCCGGTGAAGAAGCTGGTGTCGATGTCTACACCTTTGATGGTGCCGGCTACGCCCAAGCGAATCACGCAGCTGTCATACCCTTCGAAGCGCTTGCGGCGTGATTCCCAGCCGTCCATCCATTTGCCGTTGTCGTCGAACACGCCTTCTTTCCAGACTGCCGGAGTCGGTTGAAACAGGCGGTTAACATCGGCAAACCAATCGTCGGTAACCGAAATGGCTTGGGTGCCGAGGCGGGCATCGGCAAGGTTGACGTACTTCTCGAAGGGTGCGGCGTAGGCTTTCATGGTTGAGCTGCCTTAATAGTGGGCTGGAGAGTCGGCGGTGGTTAGGTGGTCTGTGTGGCCAGTTCAATTCCACTAGCCGTACAGACCACTGACTACAGGGTTTGCAGTCGGAACAGCGCGATCTGGTTGATCTCGGTCAGAGCGCGACTGAATTCGGCCTCCACGGAGTTGTGGATGCGTTCTTCGAAGGCTGCAAGGATCTGGTGCCGGTTGCTGCCTTTCACCGCCATGATGAAGGGAAACGCGAACTTGGCTTTGTAGGCCTCGTTCAGCTCGGTGAAGCGTGCAAACTCCTCACTCGTGCATTGGTGGATGCCGGCACCGGATTGCTCCGAAGTGCTGGCTTCAGTCAGTTCGCCCTGGACCGCGGCCTTGCCGGCTAAATCCGGGTGAGCGTTGATCAGCGCCAGTTGGCTGGCTTTGTCCGCGTTTAACAGCACCTGCGCCATGCGTTGTTGCAGGCCATCGACGCTGTTTAGCTGGTCATCCACGCCGAGGTCAAAAGCCTGTTCGGCGACCCACGGTGAGTGCTCATAAATATCGGCAAAGGCGGCGACGAACTCGGCGCGGGTTAATTGCGCGGGAGTCAGGGTTTGAAAGCGGCTCATTGCGCGTTCTCCGGTTTGCAGGGCTGCTGTTGATAGGGGTGAGTGGCCTGCCAGTGACGGGCGATATCGACGCGGCGGCTAAACCAGACCTGCTGATGGCTTTGCGCGTATTCAATAAACCGTTGCAGTGCGGCGAGGCGCGCCGGGCGACCGATCAGCCGGCAATGCAGGCCAATCGAGAGCATTTTCGGCGCGCCTTCGCAGCCTTCAGCGTAGAGCACATCGAAGGCATCTTTGAGGTAGGTGTAAAAGTCATCGCCGCTGTTAAAACCCTGCACCTGGGTGAAGCGCATGTCGTTGGTGTCCAGGGTGTAAGGGATCACCAAGTGCGGTTTGTCTGAGGTGCTCGCTGGGTCCCAGTAGGGCAGGTCATCGTCGTAGGTGTCGCTGTCATACAGGAAACCGCCTTCTTCCATGACTAAACGGCGGGTATTCGGCCCGGTACGCCCGGTGTACCAACCCAGCGGCCGCTCGCCGGTGATCTCGGTGAGGATGCGGATGGCTTCGAGCATGTGCTCGCGCTCTTGGGCCTCATCCATGTACTGGTAATCGATCCAGCGGTAGCCGTGGCTGCAAATCTCGTGACCGGCGGCGGCCATGGCGCGGATCAGATCGGGGTGGCGCTGGGCGGCCATGGCCACGGCGAACACGGTGAGCGGAATATCGAATTTCTTAAACAGCTTAAGGATGCGCCATACGCCGCTGCGGCTGCCGTATTCGTACAACGACTCCATGCTCAGGTTGCGCGCGCCGGCCAGCGGTTGGGCGGAAACCATCTCGGATAGAAAAGCTTCAGATTCGTGGTCGCCATGCAAAATATTGCGCTCGCCGCCTTCTTCGTAATTGAGCACAAAGGACAGGGCGATACGGGCGTCGTTAGGCCAGTGTGGGTGCGGCGGGAGGTTGCCGTAACCGATCAGGTCGCGAGGATAGTCAGCGCTCACTGCAGTCTTCCTTAGGTAGAGGTGTTGCGATCTTTGCGCGGCTAACGGGGTTAGCGCTTAATGGATCGTGCTGGAGTGATTGTATACAAAATGCTTGATTGTTTGTAAATCTAAAATTAACTATTTTCTTCTGGTTGGTATCTTTCTGCTCTCTTTAGGGCTCTTTTCTGTACGCCACAATCGTCGCGCGGGTGAAACTCACCGGCATCAACGCGATGCGGGCTTTACTCGCCCGGAGAGGCTTACTCGGCACTGCGCTTGGGTTTGCGTGGCTAACAGGTGTGGGGGGTGGAGGGCTTGCCTGATTTATTGTGTACAATAAATGCTGAAAGTGTTTTTAGTTGGTTTCTCGTGCTATTCTTCAGCCATCTCGCAGTGCTGGCTGCTGCGGCTTCACCCATTCAACTGGCTAAAGGAGGCGCGGCAGGTGTCGGTGTGCGCAAGCACCGAACTGTCCACAAATTATGGGACGTTTAACCACTCACGTTTTGGATGCCGCGCACGGTTGCCCCGGCAGCGCGCTTAAAGTCGAACTGTATCGAGTAGAGGGCGCGCAACTGACTCTGCTTAATAGTGTGCTGACCAATCACGACGGCCGCTGCGACGCGCCGGTGCTGCAGGGTGCTGACTACCAAACTGGCGTTTATCAGTTGCAGTTTCATGCCGGCGACTACTACCGCGCCCGTGGTGTTGAGTTGCCTGAGCCGGCCTTTCTCGACGTGGTGGTGCTGCGCTTTGGTATTAACGCTGAGCAAGAGCATTACCACGTGCCGTTGCTGATTTCGCCATACAGCTATTCCACCTACCGCGGCAGTTAAGCCGCGCTGGTCCCTGCTCCTTTGGAAGGTTTTGCCCGCGCACAATGCGGGCTTTTTTTTGCCTGTAATTTGCTGGTAAAGCGGGCGAAGTAAGTTGTGCGGATTGCCTTCGCGCTAGGGTCGGGAGGCGGACGTGGTTGTTCAGCGCGGCAGAAATGCGGCGACGCCTGCGCAGGCAAACAGTAGCGCACTGCCACGATTGAAATAACGCTGACCCCGGCCGGAGCGCAGGTAATCTGCGCAGGTTAGCGCCGCGCAGCCGTACAGCAGTTTGCAGCACAGATCGAGCAGCGCCCAAGTGACAATCATCAGCAGTAACTGGCCACTAAGCGGCTGTGCGTGACTGATGAACTGCGGCAGAAAGGCGGCAAAAAACAGCATGTCTTTGGGGTTGCTGGCACCTAGGCCAAAGGCGCGGCTGAACAACTGCCGACTGCTGGGGCGCGTCTGAATCGGTGCTGTTGCGCAGTTGCTGAGCGATGGTGCGGCGTCAGCTTGCTGCCAGCTACGCCAAGCCAAATACACCAGGTAGGCACCGCCCAGCCACTGCATCCCACGGAATACGGTTGGCGATGCTAGGAGTAGCGCACCAAGCCCGAGGGCGGATGCGCTCAGTAGGCCGATTGAGGCGCTGACCCCGCCGGCAAAGGCTGGCAATGAGCGGGCTAGGCCGTAGTTGAGGCTGTTGCTGATCATCAGCAACGACAGGGGGCCGGGAATCAGAATGACGATAAGTGCCGCGCTGCTAAACAGCAGCCATGTTTCGAGGGACATGTTTGTTTGCGCCTATAAAAAAGCCCCAGCGCCGAGGCGCTGGGGCTTGGGTGTTGCAGCCGTGCTTAGAGGAAAATGAACTTGGCAATGCAGATGGCGGCGAGCACATAGAGGCTAGCGGACACCTCGTTGCGTTTGCCGGTACCGACCTTAATCACCACGAAGGTAATAAAGCCCAGCGCCAAGCCATCGGTGACTGAGAAGGTCAGTGGCATCATGATCGCGGTGATAATCGCCGGAATGGTGGTGGTGTGATCCTGCCAGTCGATGTGCGCCATGCCGCTCATCATCAACATGGCCACATAGATCAGTGCGCCAGCGGTGGCGTAAGCGGGAATCATGCCGGCCAGTGGCGCGAAGAACATCGCCGCCAAGAACAGCACGCCAACAGTTACTGCCGTCAGCCCGGTACGGCCACCTGCGGCCACGCCAGCGGCGCTTTCTACATAGCTGGTCACGGGTGGGCAGCCTAGCAGCGCGCCGGCGGTGCTGGCGGTGCTGTCAGCTTTCATGGCCTTGCTGAGGTTGTGAATGTGCCCATCGGGGTCAACCAAGTTGGCCCGCTGTGCCACGCCCATCAGGGTGCCGGCGGTGTCAAACATATGCACAAACAAGAAGGCTAGGATCACGCTGATCATGCCAACGTTCATCGCGCCACCAATGTCCATGGCTAAGAAGGTTGGCGCTACGCTTGGCGGCATAGAGAACACTCCGTGGTACTCAACCAGGCCTAAACCCCAGCCGGCTAAAGTCACGGTCAGAATGCTGATGAGGATGCCGCCGAACACGCGGTAGTGCTCCAGAATGGCGATCATCAAAAAGCACACGCCTGCCAAGAACGGCGCGGCCGAGGTCATGTCGCCCAAGTGGATCAAGGTCGCGGGGCTAGCCACGACGATACCGGCTTCTTTCAGGCCGATGAGGCCAAGAAACAAGCCGACCCCGGCGCCCATGGAATAACGCAGGCTGGGCGGGATGCTGTTCAGCAGCCACTCACGGACCTTGGTAAACGTCAGGATCATAAACAGTACGCCAGAGAGGAATACAGCTCCCAAGGCGATCTGCCAGCTGTAGCCCATAGCGCCAACGACGGTGTAGCTAAAAAACGCATTCAAACCCATACCCGGTGCCAGACCAACCGGCCAGTTGGCATACAGACCCATTAGCAAGCAGCCAAAAGCGGCGGCCAGACAGGTGGCGACAAAGGCGGCACCGTGGTCCATGCCGGCGGCGACCATGATGTTGGGGTTAACAAAAATGATGTAGGCCATGGTGATAAAGGTCGTTAGGCCGGCGGCCAGTTCGATTTTTACCGTGGTCTTGTGTTCGCTGAGTTTGAACAGACGCTCCAGCCAACCGGTGGCAGGTGGGCTGACGTCGTAGGCGGTGTTGCTAGTTTTGCTGGTGTCCACTGCGCGGTACTCCTCATTGCTTTTATTTTAGTCACCGAGTGCTGCGACAGTGTTGCAGCAGCACTCTGAGGTAAGGCATACATGAGTGCTTTGCTGACTAGAAAGTCAAAAAAACTCAACGGGTCGATTATCGGTTTGTATACAAAAAAAGCAATTAATGTTTTCACTATTTCTGGTGTGTTGTTGCGCCGTCATTCGAGCTGCGCAGTAGCCGATTTTATGAGTCTGCCGTATTTTAAAAATACTATACAAAACAGTTGGATACGTTTTATTTTTGGCTGTTTAGTCAGCTGTTAATGCTAACCCTGAACGGTGCTGTCGGGCATTTTTTCCGCTGTATGGCCGCTGTTGTTACAATTTTTTTACTCGCTGCGCCGTTGTTTCGCCGATTAAGGCGCTGCACATAGCCCTCGTGCTCAGGCTGATTGGCAGGCAATAGCTGGCTGTAGATCAGCGCTGTGTGTGTCTGGCGTGTCAGTGCTCGCGTGGTTGTGTACAATACTCAGGCATTTTTATCCTCTGCAATTGCGCTACTTGTTTGCTTGCTCGGCGCATGATCGTAGAGTCTGGTTTTCGCCGTCTTCTTTGTCTCGAGCCCGCATGAACGAATCTTTACAGCCGCTTAAGAAACCCGCCCGCGCCAGCAAAACCCCGCGCACTGGCACCCAAGACGATGTGGTTTACGCGCATATTTTTGATGCGATTCTCGAGCAGCGTCTGGCCCCTGGCACCAAGTTAAGTGAAGAAGCCTTGGGTGAAATTTTTGGCGTGAGCCGCACCATTATTCGCCGTTCTTTGTCGCGCCTGGCCCACGAGGGTGTGGTGTTGCTGCGGCCCAATCGTGGTGGGGTAGTGGCCAGCCCGGGTGCTGAAGAAGCCCGGCAGATCTTCTATGTGCGGCGCATGATCGAGCGCGCCATTACCGAACTGGCCTGCAAGAACGCCACGCCGGAACAGATTGCTGGGCTGCGCCAGATGGTGATTGATGAGCGCGACTGTTTCGCTCGCGGTGACCGTGGCATGGGCATTCGTCTGTCTGGTGAGTTTCACCTGAAACTCGCGGAAGCCGCTGGCAACCTGACGCTGCTGGGTTTTCTGCGTAGCCTAATTTCGCAGACCTCGCTGATCATCGCCCTGTACGAAGGCAACAGCCGTACCCATTGCTCGGATGCCGAGCATGACCAAGTGATCGACGCCATCGAAGCCGGTAATGTCGAGGTGGCCGTGGACCTGATGATGCGGCACATGGACAGCGTTGACGCCAAGCTCAATCTAGATGGCGAAACCGCTTCCGATGATTTGCATGCGGTGTTCTCGCACCTGCTGCCTGCCAAGAAAAAGGCGGCTAAGGCCACGGCGAGCACTCGCTGAGTCGGGCTGTCTGAGCTCATAGGCCAAACGCTATAAAAAAGCCCCAAGGTGTGCGCCTTGGGGCTTTTTGTTGGGCGCCGTTAAGCCTTAGTCGCGGCGATGCACTGAGTTGCCGGCGGCGAAGGTTTCTTGGATGGTGCGGTCGTCGCCGAGCATGATCAGGGCGAACAGCTTCTCGTCCAAACTCTTGGCTTGCGCTAGGCGATAGCTCAGCAGTGGGGTGGCTTGGTAGTCGAGCACTACGAAATCCGCGTCCTTACCCGCGGCGAAGCTGCCGATTTTGTCGTCTAAGTACAGCGCCCGGGCGCCGCCCAGAGTGGCCAGATACAGCGACTTGAACGGGTCGAGTTTCTTACCCTGCAACTGCATGACCTTGTAGGCCTCGTTCAACGATTGCAACTGCGAGAAGCTGGTGCCGGCGCCGACGTCGGTGCCCAGGCCTACACGCACGCCGTGGGCTTCGAGCTTGGGCAGGTCAAACAGACCGCTGCCGAGAAACAGGTTGGAGGTTGGGCAAAACGCCACCGCCGAACCGGTTTCGGCCAGCCGTTTACATTCCTCATCGCACAGGTGCACGCCGTGGGCGAACACCGCGCGTGGGCCGATCAGCCGGTAATGATCGTACACGTCAAGGTAGCCTTTGCGCTCGGGGAATAAACCCTTCACCCATTCGATTTCCTGACGGTTCTCGGACAGGTGCGTGTGCATATATAGGTCTGGGTATTGCTGGAATAGCTCGCCGGCCAGACTCAATTGCTCGGGGCTGCTGGTCGGCGCGAAACGTGGGGTGACGGCGTAGTGCAGGCGGCCCTTGCCGTGCCAGCGCTCGATCAATTCGCGGCTGTCGGCATAGCTGGATTCTGGGGTGTCGGTTAAGTAGTCCGGGGCGTTGCGATCCATCATCACCTTGCCGGCGATCATCCGCAGGTTGAGCACTTCGCAGGCTTCGAAGAAAGCATCCACCGACTGTTTGTGCACGGTGCCAAACACCAGGGCGGTGGTGGTGCCATTACGCAGCAATTCTTTCAGGAACACGCTGGCCACTTCGGCAGCGTGAGTCTTATCGGCAAACTGCTGTTCGGTGGGGAAGGTGTAGGTGTTCAGCCAGTCGAGCAGCTGTTCGCCATAGGAGGCGATCATGCCGGTCTGCGGGAAGTGAATATGTGTGTCGATAAATCCGGGGGTGATTAGCGCATTCGGGTACTCGCTGATGGCCACGCCTTGCAAGGTGGGCAGCAGGTCGGCGGCATGCCCGACCGCCTTGATCAGGCCGTTTTCGACCAGCAAAACGCCGTCGTCGAAATACTCATAAGACGCCTCGATACCCACTACGGCGGGGTCGGCGATGCTGTGCAAAATGGCGGCGCGGTAAGCGTGGGTGCTGGTGCTCATGGTCATCTCGATAAGGTGTTGAATTAGATGCTGTGTCGGAATTTGCGTAGGGTGGAAAAGCTGCGCGTTGTCCACCCTGCGGGCGCGTTAGAGCTTGTTCTTCAAGCCTGACTGCGTCGTGAATTAGGCAGTAACTTGGCTACGGTTTCACGCTGGCTGGCGGTTTGACCGCTGCGTTGTTGACCGAAGGCGGCGTTGTAGGTGGCGATCACTTCGCCGGCAATCGACACGGCGATTTCCATCGGTAATTTGCCTTTCACTTCGCTCAAGCCCATGGGGCAGCGCATCCGTTGCAGTACTTCTGGAGCAAAACCGCGCTCGCGCAGGCGGTGTTCAAATTTGACCCGCTTGGTCTGTGAGCCGATCAGCCCGTAATAGGCAAAATCATTGCGCTGAAGAATCGCGGCAGTCAGCTCAAGGTCCAGTTGATGGTTGTGAGTCATGACGATGAAATAACTGCCAGCCGGCATGTTGTCCACCTCATCGACCACTTCATCATTGAGCACTCGTTCGACACCGGCAGGTATTAGCTCGGGGAATTCGGCTTCGCGCGAATCTATCCAGCGCACCTTGCACGGCAAACTGGCCAGCAGCGGCACCAAGGCGCGGCCGACATGTCCGGCGCCGAACACGGCGATCTGCGCCTGCGGTTGGCCCATAGGTTCGAACAGCAGCACGGTGGCGCCGCCGCAGCATTGGCCGAGGCTGGCACCGAGGCTGAAGCGCTCTAAGCGGGTGTCCTGCGTGCGACTGGCGAGCATCTCGCGGGCGATCTGCATGGCCTTGTGCTCTAAGTGGCCACCGCCGATGGTTTCGAAGATACGCTCGGCCGTGACCAGCATTTTCGAGCCAGCATTACGCGGCGTCGAGCCGAGTTCCTCGATGATAGTCACCAGCACGCAGGCTTGACCCTGTTGCTGTAAGTCGGCGAGGGCGCTGATCCAGCTGTTCATTTACGCAGCCTCCAAGTAGGTGGCAATTGTCCCGGACGTGGCAGCCGCCAGTTGCTCGGCGAAGGGTCGAGAATGGGCGCCGGGCTCGGTTGCGGTGCGGGGTTATTCGACACGGTGTGCTTTGTCATTGTTGTACACCTGTTAGGTTTTGATCGGTGTCGTAGGGTGGATGACGCTTTATCCATCCACCAAGGAGGTGGAAAACGCTGCGCGGTTTTCCACTCTACGGTTTTGGTTTAGGCCGGTTCTGCCTCGGTTTGAGTCACCGCGACTGCGCTGTTGTTCACCGCCAACATCTGCTGCACGCCCCAGAGCACGCGCTCCGGGGTGGCAGGGGCGTCGATCGCCGGTTGCACACGGTAGTCGGCGATGCTCGCCACCGCGTCCTTGAGCGCACACCACGCGGCGATGCCGAGCATAAACGGCGGCTCGCCGACGGCTTTGGAGTGAAACACCGTGTCTTCCGGGTTCTTGCGGTTCTCCACCAGTTTGACCCGCATATCCATTGGCATATCTGCTACGGCCGGGATCTTGTAGCTGGCCGGACCGTTGGTCATCAGCTTACCCTTGGCGTTCCACACCAGCTCTTCCATAGTCAGCCAACCCATGCCCTGCACGAAGGCACCCTCGACCTGACCGATGTCGATGTCCGGGTTCAGCGAGGCGCCCACGTCGTGGAGGATGTCGGCGCGTTGCATCTTGTATTCGCCGGTCAGGGTATCCACCAGCACTTCGACGCAGGCGGCGCCGTAGGCGAAGTAGTAAAACGGCCGGCCGCGTGCTTGGCTGCGGTCGTAGTGAATCTTCGGGGTGCGATAGAAGCCGGTGCTGGACAGCGACACCTGACCGAAATAGGCCTGGCCGATCAGCGCCTCGAAGCTAACGAACTGGTCGCGCACGCGCACTTGGCCGTTGCGGAACTCAACATCGGCCTCGGTCACTTGGTAGTGACGGGCGGCAAATTCCACCAAACGTTGCTTGATGATCTCGGCGGCATTTTGCGCGGCCTTGCCATTCAAGTCGGTGCCGCTGGAGGCTGCCGTCGGCGAGGTGTTGGGCACCTTGTCGGTGTTGGTGGCGGTGATCTGGATGCGGCTAATATCGACCTGGAACACCTCGGCCACCACTTGCGCGACCTTGGTGTTCAGGCCTTGGCCCATCTCGGTGCCGCCGTGGTTGAGGTGAATGCTGCCGTCGGTGTAGATGTGGATCAGCGCGCCGGCCTGATTGAGGAAGGTCGCGGTAAAGCTGATGCCGAACTTCACCGGGGTTAGCGCCAGGCCTTTTTTCAGGTACGGGCTGCTGGCGTTGAAAGCGACGATCTCGGCGCGGCGTTTGCTGTATTCACTGCTGGCTTCTAAATCGGCAGTCATTTCTTCCAGCAGGTTGTCTTCCACCGTCTGGTAGTAGTGGGTAACGTTGCGCTCGGTCTTGCCGTAGTAGTTGGCCTTGCGCACGTCCAGCGGGTCTTTACCCAGTGAGCGAGCGATAGCGTCCATCACTTCTTCGATGGCGACCATCCCTTGCGGGCCACCGAAGCCGCGGTAGGCGGTGTTGGAAGCGGTGTTGGTCTTGCAACGATGGCCGTTGATGGTGGCATCGCCCAAGTAATAGGCGTTGTCGGAGTGGAACATGGCGCGGTCGACGATAGAGCCGGACAGGTCCGGCGAGTAGCCGCAGTTGCCGGCCAGCTCCAGTTGGATGCCTTGCAGGCGACCGTTGTCATCAAAGCCGACGTCGTACTGGACGAAGAACGGGTGGCGCTTGCCGGTCATCTGCATGTCTTCAACGCGCGGCAGGCGCATTTTGGTCGGTCGCCCGGTGAGGTGCGCGATCACCGCGCAGATACAGGCTGGGCCGGCCGCTTGGGTCTCTTTGCCGCCGAAACCGCCGCCCATGCGGCGCATGTCGATGACGATCTTGTGCATGGCCACGCCAAGCACTTCGCTGACCAATTTCTGCACTTCAGTAGGGTTTTGCGTCGAACAATAAACGATCATGCCGCCGTCTTCGGTGGGCATTACCGAGGAGATTTGCGTCTCCAGATAAAAGTGCTCCTGACCGCCGATATGCAACTTGCCTTGCAGTCGATGGGTTGCCTTGCTCAGCGCCGTGGCCGAATCACCACGCTTGTGCTGATGGCTGTCGAGCACGAAGTGTTTCTTGGCCAGCGCCACTTCAACATCCAGCACCGGTTCTAAATCTTCGAACTCGATGATCGCGGCCATCGCCGCTTTGCGGGCGGTTTCCAAGTCTTTGGCGGCCACGGCGAGAATCGGCTGGCCGACGTACTCGACCAAACCATCGGCCAGCAGTGGGTCGCCGGCAACGACTGCGCCGATGTCCAGTTGCCCGGGCACGTCTTTGCTGGTGATCACCAAGGTTACCCCGGCAATCGCGTAGCAGGGCGCGGTGTCGATGCTGAGGATGCGCGCGTGGGCGCGGTCGCTCATCCGGGCATACACGTGCAGTTGGTTAGGGAACTCCAAGCGGTCGTCAATGTAAGTGGCCGCGCCGCTGACATGTTTTTCCGCGCTGTCGTGCTTAACGCTGCGGCCGACCCCGGTGGTCAGGTCTTGGGCAAACAGGGCAGCCAGTTCGGCTTGGGTTTTTTCGACGTGATGATTAGACATGTGCGGTCACCCGGGTGGCGAGGTCAGGGGTTTGCAATTCGACAAAGAACTTGCGCAGCAGGTTCTGCGCGATCAGTTGGCGATATTCCTTGCTCGCGCGAAAATCCGACAGCGGGGTAAAGTCTTCGCTCAAGGCGGCGCAGGCACGCTCCACCGTCGCATGGTTCCAGGCGGCGCCAAGCAACGCCCGCTCGCAGGCGGCGGCGCGTTTTGGGGTGGCGGCCATGCCACCGAAAGCGACCCGGGCATCCGCCACCACACCGGCTTCGATACGCAGATTAAAGGCGGCGCACACAGCCGAGATATCGTCGTCTAAGCGCTTGGAGACCTTGTAGGCTTTGAAACTTTGTTGAGTATTGGCGCGTGGAATGATGATTTTTTCGATGAATTCGCTTTCCTGACGGGCCGTTACCCGGTAGTCGAGGAAGTAGTCTTCCAGCGCTAAAGTACGGCTGTTCTCGCCCTTGCGCAGGACGATCTGCGCGCCGAGGGCGATCAGCAGTGGCGGGGTGTCGCCAATCGGTGAAGCATTGCCGATGTTGCCGCCCAAGGTGCCTTGGTTGCGGATTTGCAACGAGGCGAAGCGCTGCAGCAACTCGCCAAAGTCCGGGTACTCAGCGGCCAAAGCTTGCGCGCAATCGGTCAGCGAGGTGGCCGCGCCAATCTCTAAACGGTCGGCAAAAGTCTCGATACGCTTGAGCGCGGCCACGTTGCCGACATAGATCATTACCGGCAGGGCGCGGTGAAACTGGGTGACTTCCAAAGCAAGGTCGGTGCCGCCAGCCAGCAGGCGAGCTTCTGGGTGCGAACTGTACAGGTCGGCTAGGTCGGCGATGGTCAGCGGCACTAGGCAGCGCTTGTCGCCGCTGTTCAGTTCGGCGGTTTGTTGCGGGGCGATGCTGTGCAATTGGGCGATGGTCGCGGCCTCGCGGGCATCGAACTGATCCGGTTGCGATTGGCAGCAGGACTGCTCGGCGGCGTCCAGAATCGGCCGGTAGCCGGTGCAGCGACACAGGTTGCCGGCCAGCGCTTCGTGGGTCTTGGCGTGACGACTAGAGGCGTCGTCTTGGCTGTCGCGGTTTTTTTGCAAGGCAAATAACGACATGACAAAACCCGGGGTGCAGAAACCGCACTGCGAGCCATGGCAGTCGACCATGGCCTGCTGCACGCTGTGCAGTTGGCCTTGGTGTTTGAGGTCTTCGACGCTGATCAGCTGTTTGCCATGCAAGGATGAAACAAAGGTCAGGCACGAGTTCAGGCTGCGATAGCGAATGCGCTCGCGACCATTGTGGCTTTCCAATTCACCGACTACCACGGTGCAAGCGCCGCAGTCGCCCGAGGCGCAACCTTCTTTAGTGCCGGGCTTGCCAGCATGGTTGCGCAAGTACTCGAGCACCGTGATATTGGAATCAAGGCTCGACTCGCTGCGTAACTCTTGATTGAGTAAAAACTGAATCACAAATGACCTCCGAACACTTTTATTGTTTTGTCGCATTGTCGTGGGTCAAATTTAGGGTTTATTGACTTCTCGGTCAATAAATAAACTGACCTATAAGTCATTTTCTTTAATGCTAAAAGTACTAAAGGTTACATTCGTGCTTAGGTGTTGCTTGCACACGGCTAAATTATGGGCGCAGAAACGCTATCGCGTGGCTTAACCCAGGCGTTACTGGCGGATGCAAGGCGGGTTGAGGTTGGCGATGACACTGGCGAGCTGTAACACGCCCCGTTGCGGGGCGTGTTACAGCAGCTTGGCGGCTTACAACTCGCTGGCTTCGTCGTTGTGGTCGAGGGCCACTTGGCGGATCGACAGGCGAATTTCGGCCGGCAGTACCCGTTTGGCGGCGCCTTCGGCCAGATCGCCGAGCAGTTCGTGGTGGCTGAGTTTGCCGGCTTCGTCTTGGCGCAGTACGCCTTCATCCAAGAGGGTCTGGATAAAGTGGCGGAACAGGCTCTTGTCGAAGAACTCCGGGGCATTTAGGCCATGCAGAATCGACAGGCGCTGGGCCATGACGGTGCAGAGGTCTTCCAGCTCTTCGGCGCTCAAGGCGTTTTGCCCGGCGTTTAGCACCAAGGCAATAGCCATGTAGAAGCGCTGCAGGGTCTGGGCGATGGTCCGCGATAGCAGGGTCAGCAGCACGAACTGCCGCGAACTTGGCGCGGGACGCAGGAACACGCCGTCTTCGAAGCGCAGCAGGCCTTGTGCGACAAAGGCCGCCAGCCATTGGTCGATCACCGCATCTAACTCATCCAAACTCCAGCGAATAAACAATTCCGACTGCAGGTATGGATAGAGCGCGCGGCTGAAGCGCAAAATCTGCTCGCGGCTGATCCGTGCGCTGCTCTGGAAGAAGCTCGCCAGCAACGCCGGTAGAGCAAAAATGTGCAGCACGTTGTTGCGGTAGTAAGTCATCAGGACGGCGTTGTTTTCGTCCAGATAGTAGATTTTACCCAGCGGGTCTTTCTGGCTGGCCAGCAGGTCCATGCTTTGCACGTAGTCGATCAGTGCTTGGCCATCGCCATCCGGTAGGCTGGTGTGCGGCGAGTAGGGCACGCTGCGCAGCAAGGCTAGATAAAGGTCGAGGACCCGCGCTAGGGCTTTTTCATCCAGCGCCAGTTTGCTGGTGGACAGCAAGGCCAGCGCCACCAAGTTGACCGGGTTAACCGCCGCCGCTTCGTTCAGATGGCGGGCGATGCGCTCGGCCAGATGATTGGCGGTGTCGTTTAGCCACGTCGGTCGGTACTGTGGCGCTAACTGCTGGCCGCGCCAGTCCGGTTGTTCGCTGTCGAGAAACTCGGCCAGTTTCAATGGCTCGCCGAAGTTGACCCAGACGCTACCGAAACGTTGTTTACGGATGGCGTTGATGACCTTGAAGAGGTCGAAAATCGACTCTTTCTTCTTGCTCGCGCCGCGCAGTTCGCCCAGATAGGTGCGACCTTCCAGCACCCGCTCGTAGCCGATATACACCGGTACGAAGACGATCGGCAAACGGTTGGAGCGCAAGAAGCTGCGCAGGGTAATCGCCAGCATGCCGGTTTTTGGCTGCAACATGCGGCCGGTGCGCGAGCGACCGCCTTCGACGAAGTATTCCACCGGGAAACCACGGGTGAACAACGTGTGCAGGTATTCGTTGAATACCGAGGTGTACAGCGGGTTGCCTTTGAAGGTACGGCGCATAAAAAACGCCCCGGCACGCCGCAGCAGGCTGCCAATCAGGGGCATGTTGAGGTTGATGCCGGCGGCGATATGCGGCGGTGTTAAGCCGTTTTTGAACAGCAGATAAGACAGCAGCAGGTAGTCGATATGGCTGCGGTGGCAGGGCACATAGATCACCTCATGGCCGTGGGCGATTTCTTGCACGCCCTCGATATGGTTGACCTTGATGCCGTCGTAAATTTTGTTCCAGAACCAGCTAAGCACCACTTCAAGGAAGCGAATGGCGCTGTAGGCGTAGTCCGAGGCGATCTCGTTGCCATAGCGCAGCGCCTGCGCCTCAACTTTTTCGACTGAGGTTTTGCTGCGCTCGGCTTCATCGAGAATCGCCTGATGCACCAGCGGGCCGTGGATCAAACCCTTAACCAGATTGCGTCGATGGGAAATGTCCGGGCCAATAACCGCGGATTTTTGATTGCGAAAGTGCACCCGTAGCAGGCGATGGACCATCCGCTGGGTGCGCTCAGGGCCTTTGTCTTGGGCGATCAATTCGCGCAACTGGATCGGTGTAGAAAACTGCACGCGGGTCTTGCGGCCGAGAATCAAGATGCGCAAAAACTTACGCAGCCGTCCGGTTACCGCCCAGCTATCGGCAAACAACAGCTTCCACGGGCTCGATTCACTTTCCGGCGACTGCCCCCAAAATACGCTGACCGGGACAATTTGCGCGTCTAGTACGGCCTCGGCAGTCAGGGTGTTGAGCAAGCGCACCAAAGTTGGCGAGACGCCGCGCTTGTCTTGCCCGCCTAACCAGCCGGCTTCTGGAGTTAGGTAAAAAAAACCACTCGGCTCATCCAGCTTACCGAGGCTGACTGGCAGGATTGGCCGTGGCAAGCCGGCTTTACGGCACTCGCTGTCGACCACTGCCAAGTCACTGATGGACGGCAATTGCAGCACGTAAAACACCGGCTTACTGGTGTCGAGCTTAAGGGTGAAGGCCGACTGATTGATGGTTTCCGAGCGCACCCAGAGGTACAGCAGACGGTGCAGTGCGCCAAATATCAGACGGCGAAGCGGTGAGCGAGTCATACGAGATCTGCTAATAGTCGAGGAAACGAGCTTTGGCTCGCAAGGGCGCCAGTTTGACCTATACACCGGCTGCGGGCAAAACTCATCGAGTCGTGGGTTGCCTTGCCTGCGGTCAAGAAGGGCGGTTGGTAAGCGTAATAACTTAGCGGCAAAAACGCCTATAAGTCGGTTTGATTGGGGATTAACGCCAGTAAGTCGGTTACTCCGACTGTCACCCCAGCCTGTGACAATAAGGTTGTGACTTGGCCGCGGTGGTGGGTTTGATGGTTGAAAAAATGCATCAGCAAGCTAGAAAATGGTTTGTTAGCCGCCACGCCTTGGCTGTTGGTGTAGCTAAGCGCTTTATCCAATTCGGGCTCGGTCAGCGTCGCGGCCCAGGTACAAATTAGCGCGTCGAGCCATTGGCGATGTTCAGTCAGGCTTTTAAAGTCGCTAAACAGCTGTTGGTCGAGGCTAGTCGGTTTGGCTAGGCCGCGAATCGGCGCAAGGGCTGGATAGTTGGCCGGATGCTCGGCAAAGCGCTGCAGCCAAAGCGTGTCGCCCACCACCAGATGATTGTGAGTGCCGAGAATCGAACCGAAAAACGCCTGCCGATTGGCCGCTAGTCCGCTCTCTGGTAACTCACTGGCGGCCGCATACAGCTTGGCGTTCAGCCACTGGTTATAGCTGGCCATTAGGCCAATGTGCGCGATCCGCCCCACGTTGCTACTCCTTAGCGTCAGGCGGTGTGCCAGGTAATCTCTTCCACGCCATCGACACTGATACGCATCCAGCGGTCGGCTTGTTCTTCGCTTTCTTCTTCTTGCCAGCTGCCGGGGGCGCAACGAATTTCTACCTTGAGGGCGGCAAAGGCGGCTTGGGCACATTCGAGGTCGTCGGCCCACGGCGTGGCGTTGCTGTTAAGCAGCAGGCTGTGCCATTTGCCTACGGCTTTGGGTAGCCAGGTGACGCCGATGTTGGCGGTTTTGCACTGGTAGGTTTGGCCTTTTTTCTGCCACTCGCTGCACGGGCCAATGGCCTCGGTGAGCCAAGCAGCGATGGCTTGGTGCTCGGCGTCTTTCAGGTAAATTTCGATATCAGGTTGGCGCATGGTGGGTCTCACTGGCAATTTAGGTATCGATAGAAATTAGCTGCGTTGCAACCAATCGTAGCGGATCGAGACAGTTACTTCTAAGTCTTGGGCGATCACCGCTTGGCGTTTTTCCACACTGGCGCGCCAGCCGTGCGGGGTCATGGACAGTAGATCGGTGCGGGCTTGGGCGGTTTGCAGCTTGAGTTTAAAGCTCAGGGTCTCGCTGTGGGCCAAGTGCATGCCGTCTGGCACTAGGGTTAGGTGCTTCTGGTCGTCGTATTCACGCACTTCGTCATACAGTTGCTGACGCAGCTCATACAGGTGCTCGCGGGTCGGGCCCATGCGCAGCAAACCGCCACCGGGAGCCAGCAGGCGCTTGGCTTCTTGCCAATCGAGTGGGCTGAATACGCTGAGTAGCAGCTGGCAACTGGCATCCGCCAACGGCACGCGGGCCATGCTGGCGACTAACCAGTGCAGCTGTTTGCTCCGCCGACAGGCTTGTTTGACCGCTTCGCGGGAGATGTCCAGCGCGTAGCCATCGGCATTCGGTAGTGCGGCGGCGATCTGCTCGGTGTAGTAACCCTCACCGCAACCAATATCCAGCCAGCGTTCTGGGGCATAGCTGGCCGCCAATTCGGCCAGACGCTTGGCCAGTGGCGCGTAGTGGCCGCCGTCGAGGAAGCGTCGGCGGGCTTCGACCATGGCGGCGTTGTCGCCGGGTTCGCGGCTGTTTTTGTGCTGCACCGGCAACAGGTTCAAATAGCCTTGGCGGGCGCGGTCGAAGCTGTGCTTGGCCGGGCAGGCCACGCCATTCGCGACGGCCGTGAGGGGCGCTGAGCAAATCGGGCAGATCAGCATGAAAAAAATCCATGAATAGGTCGTAGCGAGCACGCCGAGAGCAAGGCGGACGGAACGCAGCGACGAGACATATCTGGTCGATAGGTGAGGAGCGAGTACCGCCCACAGATTCGCCGGGAGCGAATCTGGACAGCTTCAAGCTGGCCCGCAGGGTGTTCGCCAGGGATGGCGAACACAGCGCAGCTATCGGTGTGCGCAGTAGACATAGTCATGATTTTTCAGGCGAGCAACTTGACCAGCGTTTGGTAATAAATTTCGGTCAGCACGTCGAGGTCGCTGGCCAGCACCCGCTCATTGACTTGGTGGATGGTGGCGTTGACTGGCCCCAGCTCGACCACCTGAGTGCCCATGGTGGCGATAAAGCGCCCGTCGGAGGTGCCGCCGCTGGTCGAGGCGATGGTGTCGCGGCCGGTGACCTGTTTAATACTGCTGGATACCGCATCCAGCAATGCGCCCGGTTCGGTCAGAAACGGCATGCCGGACAAGGCCCAGTCGATATGCCAGTCCAGTTGATGCTTATCGAGGATGGCAGCGACCCGTTGCTGCAAGCCTTCGACGGTGGACTCGGTGGAGAAACGGAAGTTGAAGATGGCCTTAAGTTCGCCGGGAATTACGTTGGTGGCACCGGTGCCGGCGTTCAAATTAGAAATCTGGAAACTGGTCGGCGGGAAGAAGGCGTTGCCGGCATCCCAGTGTTCTGCGGCCAGTTCAGTCAGCGCCGGGGTGGCCAAATGGATCGGGTTCTTGGCCAATTGCGGATAGGCCACGTGGCCTTGTAGGCCACGCACCGTCAAGGTCGCGCCGAGCGAGCCGCGCCGGCCATTTTTGACCATGTCGCCGATCAGTGTGGTGCTCGATGGCTCGCCGACGATGCACCAGTCCAGCCGTTGCTGTCGTTCTTTTAGGCGCTCAACCACGGCTTTGGTGCCGTGATGGGCCGGGCCTTCTTCGTCGCTGGTGATCAAAAAGGCGATGGCGCCCTTGTGGTTTGGGTACTCAGCAATAAAGCGCTCAACGGCGATAATCATCGACGCCAAGCTGCCCTTCATGTCTGCCGCGCCACGCCCGCAAAGCATGCCGTGATCGTCAATGCGTACGTCAAACGGCTGATACTGCCAAGCCTCAAGTGGGCCGGTGGGCACTACGTCGGTGTGACCGGCAAAACACAGTACCGGACCATGTTTTTCTGCAGAGTCGTTGCCATGCAGTGCCCAAAAATTGTCGACATCCTCAATGCGCATGCGCTCCACGGCGAAGCCAAGCGCTTCCAGCCGGGCAATCATCAGCGCTTGGCAGTCGGCATCCAGCGGAGTGACCGAGGGACGGCTGATTAGGTCGCACGCTAAAGCTAGGGTTGGCGAAAGTGTTGAGGATTGGGCAGTCATGATGGCTCCGCTGCGGGTGTGGCAAAAAGGCCGCCATCTTAAAGCAAAACGGCAGCCTATTGGCTGCCGTTTCGATACTGCGGGCTACTGCTGTTACGCCTTAGGAGTCTCTGCCTCAACGGCGGCAACTGCCGGTGACGGCATTGACGACAGCAACGCCATCACCAATGCAGCCAGGTAAGGCAGCGATTGGACCAGCAGCATGGCCACCCAGAAGCGCACATCGGCGCTGGGTAAACCCTGTACCAGGGCGATGCCGAGGGCCGAGCCCCACAGCAGCAGCATGATAAACACCTCTTCCCGGGCTTCCGCTAAGGCCACCATAAAGCCGTGGTTGGAGGCCATTTTCGGCGTGCGGAAGAACGGAATGGTCTCGGTGAAGGCGCCGTACAGTACCGCCTTGGCGATCGTGTGCGACAACGCCAAACCGGCCACTGCTGCCTGAATCGAACGCCACAGGCCGACACCCAGAGCACGGCGATACAGGAACAGGATCTTGCCAAATTTAAAGAAGAACAGCGCCAGTGGTGGGATGGCAAAGATCATCAGCGGCGGGTCAACCCGCTGCGGAACGATAATCATCGCGGCCGACCAGAGCAGCGCACCGACGGTGAAGAAGATGTTCAAGCCATCGGCAATCCAAGGCAACCAGCCCGCCACGAAGTGATAACGCTGGCCTCGGGTCAGTTGCGTGTCTTTACCGCGAAACAGGCTACCGGCGTGGCCTTTCATGATCTGAATGGCACCGTAGGCCCAACGGAAACGCTGCTTTTTGTAGTCGATAAAGGTGTCAGGCATCAGCCCACGGCCGAAGCTCTGGTGGGCATAGGCGGCGGAGTAGCCTTTCTCGAACACGCGCAGGCCAAGCTCGGCGTCTTCGCAAATGGTCCAGTCGGCCCATTTCAATTCGTCCATCACGCTGCGGCGGATCATGGTCATGGTGCCGTGCTGGATGATCGCGTCACGGTCGTTACGGGTCACCATGCCGATATGGAAGAAGCCTTTGTATTCGGCGTAGCAGAGCTTTTTAAACAGGCTTTCTTCACCGTCGCGATAGTCTTGCGGCGATTGCACCACAGCGATTTTCGGGTCGGCAAAATGCGGCACCATGTGTTTCAGCCAATTTGGCTCAACGCAGTAGTCCGAGTCGATCACCGCAATCACTTCTACATCTGGCGCGGTGTACGGCAGGATGTAGTTAAGTGCGCCGCCCTTGAAGCCTTCGATAGGCGCCACGTGGAAGAACCGGAAGCGGGGGCCGAGCTGCTCGCAATAGGCTTGCACCGGCTCCCATACCGCAGGGTCCTTGGTGTTGTTATCGATAATGATGACTTCAAAATCGGGGTAATCGAGATTGGCTAGAGCATCCAGGGTCTGTTTGACCATCTCCGGCGGCTCGTTGTAGCAAGGCACGTGAATCGACACTTTCGGGCGGAAGGTGCTGTCTGTGAGCACCGGCTGGAACGGCCGACGGCGGGCTTGCAGCCAGACTGTTTCGGCTAACTCGTGGGCTTCTGTCAGCAGCACGATAAACACCCCAAGGGCGCCCAGACCGAGCAAGAAACCTACCGTTAAACTGAACCAGGTGCTGTATTGCTGGCTGTAGTCATAACCGATCCAGACCATCGCCGAGCCGCCGGCAAAGGCCACCACGGTAAGGAAGGTGCGCCCGCGTTGACGCATGGCGCTGCCATCAATCAGCAGTAGGGCCAAGGCCAGTAGGGCCATGACCACGGAACCAATCGCCAGCACCCGCCATTGTGGAATTGCCACAATCGGCCCTTCGAAGGCGAACTTTGCCTGGCGGGCTTCGTTGAATACCCCCCAGTAAGCGCCGACCGAGCCTTCTTCGCCGGCCTTCCACGGCTGATCGAAGGCTTCGATGACGAAGTAGTTGTAGCCCTTAGCATTCAGGGTGCTGACCAAGGTGCGCAGGTAAATCGCCTGGTCGGCTGGGGATGCATCGGCACCGCCGCGCATCCGGCCGTTGCTCGGCCAGCCAACTTCCGAGAGCAGCAATGGTTTTTTCGGGAAAAGTTTTTTCAGGTCTTTGGCGCGTTCGAGCACGAAAGCGGTCGAGTCTTCCATCGGCACAAATTCCCAGTACGGCAAAATGTGCGCGGCGATTAGGTCGACGTGCTTGGCCAGCTCTGGGTTTTCTTGCCAGATGTGCCATTGCTCGGAGGTGGTGACCGGCACCTTGACGGCCGCGCGCACGCGGTCAAGGTAAACGCTCAACGCCTGCGGGGTGATTTCTTTACGGAACACCGCTTCGTTACCGACCACCACCCGCACCACACTGCGGGTGCTGTTGGCCAGTTCGATAACCTTGGCGATCTCGCGCTCGTTACGCTCCATGTCCAGGCCAATCCAAGCCCCGACGGTTACGCGCAAACCAAACTCCTCGGCCAAGCGCGGGATATTGCCCAAGCTACCTTCGGTCGAGTAGGTGCGAACGCTGTCAGTGTGTTTGCTGACCAGCTCAAGGTCCGCACGAATCTCCTCATCGCTGGGGTAGATGTCCTTTTGCGGGCTCTGATACTGGCGAAACGGCGAGAACGAGAAGCCAGAGATCTGTTCAGGCCATTCAGGTGCACTGACCGGCCTGTTGTAGAGCGCCCAGATACCGGTAAATAGCGCCGCAATAGCGACGAACACTACCAAGTTGAGTCCAATTTTACGCGATGGCATATAGATTCAAGGTTCCAAAGGGTGGAACTAAGGGGGGTACCGGCTGTTGCCGGCCGGCGCGCATGCTACCGCGACCTTTTCAGCCTGTATAGCTGTGCACTGAGCGACAGCCGTGACAATTGCATTGCTTGCTGCTTTGGTCTGCGCAACAGCAGAAAAGTTCGCTGTTAGCGCTTCAAACAGTGCGCGGATCCAGCCACGGTTTAACTATTAGTTAAGCAGGTCTTGGTGCCGGTTGTGTATCTCCGCCGCAGATAGGCTGCTCGGGCTGTTAGCCGCGTTAATCGACTAATGGCGCGCTATTGCAGCGAGCGCCCCTATAATGCCGGCTGATTTTTGAGGGTGTGGCATGACTATTGATGAATTGCGCTTTGCCGGGGTTGCTCGGCTGTATGGGCGCGAAGGGGCCGAGCGGCTGGCGGCGGCGCACGTGGCGGTGGTCGGGATTGGCGGCGTGGGTTCTTGGGTGGCCGAGGCGTTGGTGCGCTCAGGGGTTGGCGAGATTTCGCTGTTTGACCTCGATGATGTGTGCCTGAGCAACAGCAACCGACAGCTGCATGCGCTGGCCGGCACCGTCGGCCACGCCAAGGTGACGGTGATGGCCGAGCGCTTGCAGGCTATCAATC
Source organism: Pseudomonadaceae bacterium (assembly GCA_019745275.1). Taxonomy (GTDB): domain Bacteria; phylum Pseudomonadota; class Gammaproteobacteria; order Pseudomonadales; family Pseudomonadaceae; genus Aquipseudomonas. The sequence continues at coordinate 60,585 of JAIETJ010000030.1, forward strand.
CGGCGTGCGTGGTGCACGCGGTGGCCGATTTTGTTACCCGCGAAACCATGGCCGAGTACATCACCCCAAACCTCGATTGCGTGATCGACTGCATCGACAGCGTCACGGCCAAGGCGGCGCTGATTGCGTGGTGCAAGCGGCGTAAAATTCAAATCATCGCCACCGGCGGGGCCGGTGGTCAGTTAGACCCCACGCAGATTCAGGTCGCGGACTTAAATAAAACCTTCAATGATCCGCTGGCATCCGCCGTGCGCTCGGAATTGCGCCGCGAATACGGCTTTTCACGTACCCCAGGGCGGCATTACAGCGTGCCGTGCGTGTTCTCCAGCGAACAGCTGCGTTACCCCAAGGCGGATGGCAGTATTTGCCTGCAAAAGCGTTTTGAAGGCCAAGGTGTGCGGCTCGACTGCGGCGGCGGCATGGGCGCGGTGATGATGGTTACCGCCAGCTTTGGCATGGTCGCGGCGGCGCGCGCGGTGGACAAGCTAGTGGCCGGTACGCGGCGACCGTCAGAGCGCGGTTAAGCGCTAAACGGTCGTGCTCCTGCGGCGCTTTTGGCTAGGCTGAAACAAGCTGCTGCAGCCTTGTGCAGCAACCTTCGCTGGTACAGCTTGGGAGGTGGAGAGGATGGTTAGCCTTGCCGCTGGTGTGCGCTGCGTGATTAAGCTGGGCTGCTTGCTGGCCAGCTTAGGGCTGTGGGCGCACGCCGCGCCGCCCGTGCCCTTAAATTCCGTCGTCGAGACTGATCCACAGGTGGTGCTGATTGGCACGGGCGAGTGGACGCCATATGTCGAGCAGGCACGAGGCGATGCTGGGCCGGCCGGGCGCTTGATTACGGCGGTGTTTAAGCGCGCCGGTTATCGGGTGCAATACCTGTTCTATCCATGGGCGCGGGGCGTGTTGCTTCTGCAAAAAGGTCAGCTGGATGGAGTCATGCCCTATATCTGCACCCCTGAGAGGCAAACCTTCAGTGTGTGCAGTGACGCTATGGTTAACTCCCAATTGGTGATTTTTCATCGACAAGATAAGCCTTTTGATTGGCACGTTCTCAAAGACCTCGAGGCCTATTCGATCGCGGTCACCAATGGTTACTCCTATGGCGCTGAATTTGACCGTGCCCGCGCGGCTGGGCGCTTTAAGTTGCGCAGCGATAGCCGTGAGGATGCGGGTATGCGTTGGTTATTGGCCGATCAGGTAGATCTGCACCTGCAAGATTGGCCCGTGGGTAAGAGCATTCTCAAACGCGGCTTTACCACCGCCCAGCAACAACAGATCACGGCTCATCCGCTGCCGCTCGGTCGCACCTCATTAGGCTTGTTGTTGAGCAAAACTGCGCGTGGCGAGCAGTTACGCCAGGTATTCAACGCCGGCTTGCAAGTGATGCGTGATAACGGTGATTTGCAGCGGCTGCAAGATGCGCTGGACTCGGGCCAGGCGGACCAATGGCAGGCGCAGTTTTAATCGGCGCTGGTCAGGCTTTGCATGCGTTGCAGTACCGCCTGTAAGCCGTTGCTGCGCGAGGGCGAGAGTTGCCGCGCTAAGCCCAGCTGAGTAAACCAGTCGAGCAGATCGACGCTGGCCAACTGGGCGCTGCTCAGGCCATTCACCCGAGTCAGTAATACCGCGATTAGCCCGCGCAATAAGCGTGCTTCACTGTTGGCGCGAAACTGCCAGTGCGCGTCTTGCTGTACGCCGATTAGCCACACTTGGCTCTCGCAGCCCTGCACCAGATGCTCGCTGCTGCATTGCGCCGGGGTTAATGGCTCGAGGCGTTCGCCCCACTGCATCAGCAGTCGCGCACGACCTTCCCAGCCGCTGGCCGCAGCGAAATCCGTTAGGGCTTGTTCGGCGGCGTTCGGCAGGCTCATCGCAGGCCGCTCATTGCAGTAGCTCCAAGGCTTGGTCGAGGGCGTGGAAAAAACGCGTTAAGTCGCCGCCATCGTTGTACAAGCCCAAAGACACCCGCACTGCGCCACTCAACCCAAGGCCGGCCAGCAATGGCATGGCGCAGTGTTGGCCGGCGCGCACGGCAATCCCTTGTTCGGTTAATAACTGGGCTAAGTCGGTGTGGTGCACGCCGGCGACAGTGAAACAAGCCAGCGCCACGTCTGGGCTGCCGAGCAACTGGATGCCCTGACGTGCCTGCAAGCCGCTGAGTAACTGCTGGTGCAGCGCCGCTTCATGGCGGATCACCGCGCTGGCATCCAAGCTGCTCAGGTAGTTGAGGCTGGCGCCTAGCCCCAGAACGCTGGCAATCGGCGGAGTGCCGGCTTCAAAACCCAGTGGTGCGGGGCGAAAGCTGGCCTGTTGATAGTCGCAGTGTTGCACCATCTCGCCACCAAACTGCCAGTGATGCAGGCGCTGTAAGGCCTCACTACGGCCATAGAGCACGCCGACGCCGTCCGGGCCGTAAAGCTTGTGGCTGGAGAACAGGTAAAAGTCGCAGCCCAAGGCCTGTACGTCGGGTTGGCCATGCACCACGCCTTGCGCGCCATCGACTACCGTGATGGCGCCTTGTGCTTTGGCCAGTGCCAAGAGCTTAGTCAGCGGCGTCCAGCGCCCGAGCACGTTAGACAGTTGACTAATCGCCAGTAACCGGCAACGTGGGCCGATGAGTTGCTCGGCGGCGGCCAGATCAATCTGGCCGCTGGCATCCAGTGCTAATACCTGCAGCTTAAGGCCGCGGCGCTGGGCCAGTTGCTGCCAAGGCAACAAGTTAGCGTGGTGTTCGAGGGCGCTGATCACCAGTTCATCGCCGACCTGGAACTCATGTTCGAGGCCATAGGCGAGCAAGTTAATCGCTTCAGTCGTGCTGCGGGTGAAGACGATGTGTTCGCTGCTGGCGGCATTCAGCCAGTCTGCCAACTGTTGCCGCACTTGTTCGAAGGCGCGGGTGGCCCGTTCGCCGGGCAAGTGCTGGGCGCGATGCACATTGGCCGCGCCGCCACGGTAATAATCGCTGAGCGCGTCAATCATCGCTTGTGGTTTTTGCGCAGTGGCGGCGCTGTCCAGATAGGTCTGGCCCTCGCTGTCGAAAGCAGCCAGAGCCGGGAAGTCAGAGCGCCAAGGGGAGGGCAAAGGCATGGCGATACGCGTTATAGCGCTCCAAAATAGAAGATGGGTAAAGGTTGAGCTTAAAGCGTCGCGAGCGACGCTCAGACAAGGCGCAATCAGGCGAGGGCGCGGAGTTTACGGGTTGTAAATGAGCAGCCCGAGCCTGATTGCAACGCAGTATGAGCGAGCGCAGCAGCTTTAAATCAACCTTTTTAGTTGTGCGCGTGCAGGGCGTGATTCAGCTCAATAGCCGATTTGTGGGTTTTGCATTCCACTGCGCCGGTTTGCGAGTTGCGCCGGAACAATAGGTCGGGCTGGCCGGCCAGTTCACGGGCCTTGAGCACTTTAACCAGTTGGCCTTCGCCGTCTAGCAATGCCACCTTGGTGCCGGCGGTGATGTACAGGCCAGATTCCACGGTGTTGCGGTCACCCAACGGGATGCCGATGCCGGCATTGGCGCCGATCAGGCAGCCCTCGCCGACGCTGATGACCAAATTGCCGCCGCCCGACAAGGTGCCCATGGTCGAGCAACCGCCGCCCAAATCCGAGCCCTTGCCGACGAATACCCCGGCCGACACGCGGCCTTCGATCATGCCCGGGCCTTGGGTGCCGGCGTTAAAGTTGATAAACCCTTCGTGCATCACGGTGGTGCCTTCGCCCACGTAAGCGCCAAGACGTACGCGCGACGCATCGGCGATACGCACGCCGCTCGGCACCACGTAGTCGGTCATTTTCGGGAACTTGTCGACCGAGAACACTTCCAGTAATTCACCGCGCAGACGGGCTTCCAGCTGACGTTCGGCTAGCTCGCTTAAATCCACCGCGCCTTGGCTGGTCCAAGCCACGTTCGGCAGCAGCGGGAAGATTCCGGCCAGGTTCAAACCGTGCGGTTTAACCAAGCGATGGGACAGCAGTTGCAGCTTGAGGTAGGCCTCGGGGGTTGAGGTCAGCGCCAGGTCTTCGGCCAGAATAGTGGCCACCAGTGGCTTCTCGCTTTCGGCCAAACGATTGAGCAGGGCGGCTTGCTGGGCGTTCAGGGGCTTAACGGCATCGGCCAGTTGGATGGCTTGGGCGGTGCTGAAACTAATCGCCTGATTGCCACCGGTGTAATTGAGCAGCGGAGCAATGGCGGCGATCAGTTCGCTGGCCGGGTTGAGCAGTGGCTGGGCGTAAAATACCTCGAGCCACTGCTCGTCACGGTTCTGGGTGCCAACACCGAAGGCCAGGCTGAATGCTTGTTGCGACATGAAGTGCTTCCTTATAAAAACTAAATAAAGATCAATGGGCAGGGGGCAGTTAACTGAACGCCTGCTGGTAAATTTCCGGCTTAAAGCCGAGCAGCGTGCGCGGGCCGAGATCCAGCACTGGGCGCTTGATCATCGAGGGTTGCGCGAGCATCAGGGCAATCGCCCGGTCTTGGTTGAGGTCGGTTTTTTGCGCCTCGTCGAGCTTGCGAAAGGTCGTGCCGCTGCGGTTCAGAACCTTGTCCCAGCCGTGTTCATTGCACCATTTTTGCAGATTGGCTTGGTCGATGCCGAGCGTTTTGTAATCATGAAAAACGTAGCCAATACTTTGCTGGTCGAGCCAGCTACGGGCTTTCTTCATGGTGTCGCAGGCTTTGATGCCGTACAGGGTGATGCTCATGCCGATTGACTCACTGACGCTGTCGCCTGCAGAAAAGTGCGAATCCGTTGCGCCGCTTCGATGCAGTCGGCCAGCGGTGCGACCAAAGCCATGCGAATGCGCCCGGCACCCGGATTAAAGCCGTCTACTTCGCGTGACAGATACGAGCCGGGCACCACGGTGACGTGCTGCTGGGCGAACAACTCGCGGGTAAACTGGGCGTCATCGCCGCGCACCTTGGCCCACAGGTAAAAACCGCCATCCGGGCGCTGCACGTCGAGCACAGGGCTGAGAATATCCAGTACCGCGTCGTACTTGGCTCGGTACAGATCGCGATTTTCGCGCACATGGGTTTCGTCGTTCCAAGCGGCAACGCTGGCCAGTTGGGTCGGCACCGACATGGCGCAACCGTGGTAGGTGCGATAGAGCAAGAAGCCTTGCAAAATCTCGGCATCACCGGCCACAAAGCCCGAGCGCAAGCCCGGCAAGTTGGAGCGCTTAGACAGGCTGTGAAACACCACGCAGCGTTTGAAGTCGCTACGGCCAAGGCTCACGCAAGCGCTCAACAGGCCGGCCGGCGGTTTGCTTTCATCGAAATACAGCTCGCTGTAGCACTCATCGGCAGCGATCACAAAATCATATTGGTCGGCCAAGCCAATCAGCTTTTCCAAGGTCGCCAGCGGAATCAAGGCGCCGGTGGGGTTGCCCGGCGAGCAGAGAAACAGAATCTGGCAACGCTGCCAGACGTCGGCCGTGACGGCGTCAAAATCTGGATTAAAACCATGCTCGGCCAAGCACGGCAGGTAGTGCGGCTGCGCGCCGGCGAGCAGGGCGGCGCCCTCGTAGATTTGATAAAACGGATTAGGGCTGACCACTAAGGCATCGGCCTGCCGATTGACCACCGCTTGGGTGAAGGCAAACAACGCCTCACGGGTGCCATTAACCGGTAGAACGTGCTTGGCCGGATTCAGCCAGCCCGCCGGCACGCCGAAGCGCCGCTCACACCAATGGGCAATCGCCTCGCGCAGCACGGGTAAGCCGAGGGTGGTTGGGTACACCGCCAGTTGATCGAGATTGGCCGCCAAGGCGTTGGCAACAAACTCTGGCGAACGGTGTTTTGGCTCGCCGATGGATAAGGCAATCGGCGCTAACGCAGCGGGCTGCACGCCGGCCAGCAGGGCGCGGAGTTTCTCGAAGGGGTAGGGCTGGAGTTGGGTGAGCGCAGAATTCATGGGCGGGGGGACTTCCTAAATACGCAGCGACGTTGGCGTGCTGGGTGCGCCGTTGGCGTCGGACAATTGAGCGGTTATTGCATCTTGCAGTCGGGCGCACAGCTCTGGGTCAGCCAGTGGCTGGTTGCGTGCGTCGGTAATAAAGAACACGTCTTCAACCCGCTCGCCGAGGGTGGCAATTTTGGCATTTTGCAGTGACAGGTCGAAGTCTAAAAAAATCTTGCCGATGCGCGCCAACAGGCCAGGACGATCCGGGGCGGTTAGCTCCAGTACAGTGACTGGGCGCTGAGCGTCGTTATGGATGCTGACTTGCGGGGCAAAGGCAAAATGCTTGAGCTGGCGTGGCACCCGGCGTTGGATAATGTTCGGGTAGTCGTCAGGGTTTTTCAGCGCATCGACCAGGCCTTGGCGAATCTCTTTGCTGCGCGTCGGGTTGTCGCCGATCGAGCCGCCGTCGGCGTCCAGCACTATGTAAGTGTCGAGGGTGAACTGGCTGGATGAAGTAATGATGCGCGCATCGTGGATGCTCAGGTTGAGCTGGTCCATGGCGGCCACGGTCACGGCAAAAAAGTCGTGCTGGTCTTGGGCGTAAATGAAAATTTGCGTGGCGCCTTCAAACTCGCGCTGGGTGGTTTCTTTCAGCAAGATTAGCGGGCCGCCATCGGCCGGGTGCTGCAAGATCGCTTCGGTGTGCCAAGCCACATCGCTGGCGGTGTGGCGCAAAAAGTAATCGTCGCCCAACTGCGACCAGAGTTGCTCGGCTTCGTCTTGGTCGTTACCGCCGCGCACTAGGGTGTCGAGCGCCGCGCTTTGGGTCAGGCGAATTTGCTCTTCGCGGTCCACCGGGTTCTCTAGGCCGCGGCGCAGGGCGCGCTTGGTTTCGCTGTACAGTTGGCGCAACAGGCTGGCGCGCCACGAGTTCCACAGTGTTGGGTTGGTGGCGTTAATGTCCGCCACGGTCAGCACGTAGAGATAATCGAGACGGGTTTGATCGCCGACCAACTGGGCGAAATTATGGATCTCTTGTGGGTCGGAGAGGTCTTTGCGCTGAGCGGTGGTGGACATCACCAAGTGATTTTTCACCAACCAAACAATCAGCCGCGAATCCCATGCCGGCAGCTGGTGGCGCTGACAGAACAGCTCGGCATCTACCGCGCCAAGTTCTGAGTGGTCACCGCCGCGACCCTTGCCGATGTCATGGTAGAGCCCGGCCAAATAGATGAGTTCTGGCTTGGGCAGGGTGGCGATCAGCTTGCTGGCCAGCGGGAATTTCTCGCTAACCCCCGGCTTGCCGAGTTTGCGCAGGTGTTTGATCAGATTCAGGGTGTGCGCATCGACGGTAAAAATATGGAACAAGTCGTGCTGCATCTGCCCGACGATACGGCCAAATTCCGGCAGGTAGCGGCCCAAAATACCGAAGCGATTCATCCGGCGCAGGCTGCGGTGGATGCCCTCGGCCGACTTGAACAGCTCGATAAACAAGCTGGTGTTGCGAATGTCTTGGCGGAACTCGTCATTAATTAACTGACGGCTGCCCCGCAGCAGGCGAATGGTGTCGGCTTGCACGCCGCGCAAGTTTGGCGTTTGCGCCATCAGTACGAAAATTTCCAGAATCGCAAAGGGGGTGCGGGTGAACACATCCGGCTGGGTCACTTCGAGAAAGCCATTGCGCACTTGGAAACGGTTATTCAACGGCTCGGCGGGCAGGGTTTCGCTATGGCGCAGTATCACTTCCTCAAAGTTCTGCATGATCAGATCGCTGAGTTCGGCCACCGCCATCACCGAGCGGTAATACTTTTGCATCAGTTGTTCGACGGCCAACTTGCCATCGGCGTCGGTAAAACCGAGCAGGCCGGCAATGTTTTGCTGATGATCAAACAATAAGCGGTCTTCGCTGCGTCCGGCGAGCATGTGCAGGGCGTAGCGCACCGTCCAGAGGAAATCCTGCGAGGCCGACAGCAAGCTGGATTCGGCTTCCACTAAAAAGCCTTGGGCTGCCAGTGCGTGCAGGTTGAGCGTGCCGAATTGCCGACGGGCGACCCAGAGAATGGTCTGAATATCGCGCAGCCCGCCCGGCGAGCCTTTGACGTTCGGTTCAAGGTTGTATTCGGTGTCGTTGTACTTGGCGTGGCGGGCGGTTTGCTCGTCGCGCTTGGCCAAAAAGAAGTGCTTGCTCGGCCACATTTGCTCGGGGCTGGTAACCTCCAGCATGCGCTGGCGCAGGTGTTCGGGGCCGGCAATGGTGCGGCTTTCCATCAGGTTGGTGATCACGGTTAAATCGGCACGGGCCTCAGTGGCGCACTCAGCCACCGAGCGCACGCTTTGTCCGACTTCCAGGCCGATATCCCAGAGCAACATCAGAAACTGCTCAATTGAGTCGCGAAACAGCTCTTGGTCTTCGTTATCGAGCAAAATCAGCAGGTCGATATCGGAGTGCGGATGCAGTTCGCCACGACCATAGCCGCCGACCGCGACCAAGCTGATTTCAGCGCCACGGTTCCAATCAAGGCGCGCCCAGGCTTCACGCAAAATCTGGTCGACGCACCACGCTCGGTCTTCGATTAAGCGGCGAATTTCGCGGCCGCTTTGAAAACGCTCGTTGAGCACGCTATTGATTTGCCGCAGGGCTTTTTTAAAGGCGCCAATCGGGCTGGCTTTGAGCGCTAATTCAGCCTGGAACTGACCGCGGTCGAACAAATCGGGATCCACCTGCGGCATACAGCACTGTTCCTTTTTAAATTAGGGCATTCAAGGCTGGGGTGAGATTGGGCTTGGGTGCGATTAAGCCGAGATGCGCGGCAAGGTATCGTCTTGGCGCAGGGTGAAGATTTCATAGCCGGTGGCGGTGACCAAGATGGTGTGCTCCCACTGCGCCGAAAGCTTGCGGTCCTTGGTGATCGAGGTCCAGCCATCGCCCAGCAGGCGGGTTTCCGCCCGGCCTTGGTTGATCATCGGTTCGATCGTAAAGGTCATGCCTTCTTTAAGTTCCATACCGGTGCCGGCGCGACCGTAATGCAGCACTTGTGGCTCTTCATGGAATACCGCGCCTATGCCGTGGCCGCAGTATTCGCGCACCACCGAGTAACCGTTTTTCTCGGCGTGCTTCTGGATCACTTCGCCGATATCGCCAAGGCGTACGCCGGGCTTTACTAGGGCGATGCCCTTGTACATGCACTCTTGGGTGATACGCGCGAGCTTCTCGGCCCACTCGCTGACCTTGCCGACCATGAACATCTTACTGGTGTCGCCGTGGTAGCCATCTTTGATCACGGTGACGTCGATGTTCAGCACATCGCCATCTTTCAGTGGCTTCTCGTTGGGAATGCCGTGGCACACCACATGGTTGATCGAGGTGCAGATCGACTTGGGGAAGCCTTTATAGTTAAGCGGTGCCGGAATGGCCTGCTGCACGTTAACTATATAGTCATGGCAAATGTCGTTGAGTTGGTCGGTGGTTACCCCCGGCTTGACGTGCTCGCCGATCATCTCCAGTACTTCGGCGGCGAGGCGGCCGGCAACGCGCATTTTTTCGATTTCGTCTGGGGTCTTCAGTGTGACGGTCATGCGGGCTCTCTCGGCGCGCTTGGCGCAAGGCAGAAATACAGGAAGCGGCGATTCTAGCAGACCCGAGCGGCCGAGCCACCCAGTGCGGCGCTGCTTATCCAATCAGCGGCTGTCGAATGAGCGTGCGGGTTTCGTTGGGCGTGATCTTGTGATATAAAGTGCGCCGCTTTACGGGCAGTGCCGGTAAAGCTTAAACCCACACACGTATCGACACGGTGACCTGGGTGCTTGCAGAGAGAGTCTGCAGGTTGGTCATTGGGATGCGTGGAGGCCTAACCCTTTTTAATTTAAGGAACAAAAATGTCCTACGTTAATATGCGCGATATGCTCAAAGCTGGTGTCCACTTCGGTCACCAAACCCGTTACTGGAACCCGAAAATGGGTAAGTACATTTTCGGCGCACGTAACAAGATTCACATTATCAACCTTGAAAAAACCCTGCCAATGTTCAACGAAGCTTTGTCTTTCGTTGAGAAGCTGGCTTCGGGCAAAAACAAAATCATGTTCGTCGGCACTAAGCGTGCTGCTGGCAAGATCATCCGCGAAGAAGCCATCCGCTGTGGCTCGCCGTTTGTTGATCACCGTTGGTTGGGCGGCATGCTCACCAACTACAAAACCATCCGTGCCTCGATCAAGCGTCTGCGTGATCTGGAAGTTCAGTCGCAAGACGGTACTTTCACCAAGCTGACCAAGAAAGAAGCCCTGATGCGCTCGCGTGATCTGATCAAATTGGATCGCAGCCTGGGTGGTATCAAGGACATGGGCGGCCTGCCTGACGCACTGTTCGTTATCGACGTTGATCACGAGCGCATTGCTATCACCGAAGCCAACAAGCTGGGTATTCCGGTAATCGGCATCGTCGACACCAACAGCAGCCCAGAAGGTGTTGATTACATCATTCCAGGTAACGATGACGCCATCCGCGCCATCCAGCTGTACATGGTAGCCATGGCTGACGCTGTGATCCGTGGTCGTGCTAATGCCAATGGCGGCACCGTGACTGCTGAAGAGTTTGTTGCTCAAGCACCGGCTGCTGAAGCTGCTGAAGGCTGAGTAAAAGACGCCTAGCGTCTGGCTGTATGCAAAAAGGGGGCTTGGCCCCCTTTTTGCCACTCACGAATTGATCGCCGTTTACGGGTTAGTAGTGCGGGCTGCGGCTTAGGCCTCTGTCTGCGCCGACTCACACGTTGAGTGCCGTTTCACGGTGCAGTGGTTGTAACAGTGGCTCAGGTCACTGTTGGCAGCGAACAAAGAATTGATCGCCCGATTAGTTCGGGTGGAATGGTTAAAACCTATCCAAGAGGAATTTAGACATGGCAGAAATTACAGCAGCATTGGTTAAAGAACTGCGTGAGCGTACTGGCGAAGGCATGATGGATTGCAAAAAGGCCTTGACTAAGGCTGGCGGCGACATCGAAAAAGCTATCGACGATATGCGCGCTTCGGGCGCCATCAAGGCCGCCAAGAAAGCCGGCAACGTGGCTGCCGAAGGCGCCATCGCGGTTAAGCTGAGCGATGACAACAAGACTGCCGTGATCATGGAAGTGAACTCGCAGACTGACTTCCTGGCGCTGCAAGACGACTTCAAGAAGTTCGTTAGCGACAGCATCGACCAAGCCATGGCCGACAAGTTGACCGACGCCGCTCCACTGGTTGCTTCGCGCGAAACTGCTCGGGTTGAACTGGTGGGTAAAGTTGGCGAGAACGTTAACATTCGTCGTTTGACTCGCGTTGAAGGCGACGTGCTGGGCGCTTACCTGCACGGCAACAAAATTGGCGTGATCGTTTCCCTTAAGGGTGGCGACAGCGAATTGGCTCGTGACATCGCTATGCACGTAGCGGCTAGCAATCCTGAGTTCTTGCACACTTCTGAAGTGTCGGAAGAAGCTGTAGCTCGCGAGAAGGCGGTATTTATCAGCCTGAACGAAGAGAAAATGAAGGGTAAGCCTGCTGAAATCGTTGAGAAAATGGTTTCCGGTCGGATCCAGAAGTTCCTCGCCGAAGCCAGCTTGGTTGAGCAGCCGTTCGTTAAGAACCCTGAATTGACCGTAGGCGCTCTGGCTAAGAAAGCCGGCGCTGAAATCGTTTCGTTTATTCGTTACGGTGTAGGTGAAGGCATTGATAAGGGCGAAGTAGATTTCGCTGCTGAAGTGGCTGCGC
>JAIETJ010000094.1 GCA_019745275.1 Pseudomonadaceae bacterium
CTTGATGGTCCAAGCCGCTACCGGCGTAAATGCCGCCGCGCGCAGTCAGCACGAAAGCACGTTTGCCGGTCAGCAAGCCTTGCGGGCCGGTGTCGGTGTATTTGAAGGTCACACCGGCACGTAGCACATGGTCGAGCCAGGCCTTCAGGGTGCTGGGGATGGCAAAGTTGTACATAGGCGCGGCCAGTACCAGCACGTCAGCCGCCAACAACTCATCAGTGAGCACATTGGAACGCGCCAGCGCGGTTTGTTCATCTGCGGTTTGCTGCTCGGCCGGGGTCATCCAGCCACCCAGCAAGTGGCTGTCCAGATGCGGCACCGGTTGCAGGGCTAAATCACGCACAATCACTTGATCGGCCGGATGCGCTGCTTGCCATTGCGCAATGAATTGCCCACTGAGCTGCCGGGAAACCGAGCCTTGTTGGCGCGCACTGCTTTCTATCAGCAAAATATTCGACATAGGTATGACCTCATTGGGGTTATTAACGGTTGATGCGTGCAGGTTATCGCTCTATAAATCGATTAAAAAGCGCAAAAAATCGCTCTATAACATCAGTTTTATTGATTTATTGCCCGCAGGTCACTAGCCTGAAAACTCGCGCAGTTATCCAATAGTCACCCAGGAGCAGGCCATGAAATCGCCCCGCGTCAGTCTCGAACAATGGCGCACCCTGCAAGCGGTGGTCGACCACGATGGCTTCGCCCAAGCGGCGCAAGCCCTGCATCGCTCCCAGTCGTCGATCAGCTACACGGTTGCGCGCATGCAAGAGCAACTGGGCGTGCCCCTACTCCGTATCGAAGGCCGTAAAGCTGTGCTCACCGAGGCCGGCAATATGCTCCTGCGCCGTTCGCGGCAATTGCTCAAACAAGCCAGCCAACTGGAAGAACTGGCGCTGCATATGGAGCAAGGTTGGGAAGCCGAAGTGCGCTTGGTGGTGGACGCGGCCTACCCGACTGCCCGCCTCGTTCAAGCCTTGAGCGCCTTTATGCCGCAAAGCCGTGGCTGTCGGGTGCGCTTGCGCGAGGAGGTCCTATCGGGTGTTGAGGAAGTGCTACTCGAAGGCGCGACCGACCTGGCCATAACCGGCCTGACGATTGCCGGCTATTTGGGCAGCGAGCTCTGTAGCGTCGAATTTATCGCGGTCAGCCATCCACAGCACCCACTGCAACTTCTGCAGCGACAGGTCACCGCCAGTGACCTTGAGAACCATATGCAAGTGGTGATTCGCGACTCCGGCCGCACCCAACCGCGAGACGTCGGCTGGCTGGGCGCCGAGCAGCGCTGGACGGTCGGCAGCCTGCCCACCGCAGCCACCTTCGTCAGCAGCGGCTTGGGTTTTGCTTGGCTACCACGCCACCTGATCGAACGAGAACTGGCCAGCGGACTACTCAAAGAACTACCCATGCAACAGGGCGGTAGCCGAAACCCAAGCTTTTCACTGTATGCAAACAAAGATAAACCACTAGGCCCGGCCACCCAGATACTGGTAGAACTGCTTAAAAGCCAAGCTATTGAGCCTTGAACTACCCTCTATATCTTTTGCTCCACTCACGACTTGCAATTCGCCGCCGATAATCTCAGCACAACAAGTTCAATCTCTGGAGTAATTCATGGCTCTTATCCCGGTCCGCCTTTCCCAGCGCCTTACCCTTGGCAGCTGCACCTTACTGGTGCTGACTGCAGCGGCCGTGTTTGCAGTCATGACATGGCGTGGACAACCGCTCATCGTCGCCGCCAGTTCAGAGCTCATTGAACAAACCGGAGGCGCGATCGTGCGCCAATTGGGCCTACAACTGGCCGGTATCGAAGGCTTGACCGCCAGCATGGCCAGCCTTGCCGAGGTACTGCCGCGCGAAGAAGCGCTGTACAAAAGCAGCTTACCCAACCTGATCAACAACAGTGGTAACTCGGCCATTGCTGGCGGTGGTGTTTGGCCCGAGCCAAACGCCTTTAGCGCGGACGTCAGCCGGCGTAGCTTTTTTTGGGCGCGCAGTGCCAATGGCCAGCTCGATTACTCCGACGATTACAACAAAGCCGATGGTCCCGGCTATCACAATGATGCTTGGTACAGTTCGGCGCGCAATGCTAAGGCCGGACAATGCCGCTGGTCCGAGGCCTACCAAGACCCTGTCAGTGGCGTGCCCATGGTCACCTGTAGCGTGCCGTATTCCCTCAGCGGCCGCTTTGCCGGGGTATCGACCATCGATTTACGCCTCGACGACCTTGCCCAGTTCCTCCAGCAACAAGGCGCAGTAACCGGCGGTTATGCCTTCGCCTTAGACCAAGCTGGCAATGTCCTGTATTTCCCATCCACCGGCCGTGCCAGCGCCGGCACGATGCAAACCTTTAAAGCCTTAGCCGCCGACAAACCTTGGTTACGTCCGATTGCCGAGGCGCTTAATAGCAACAGTACCGCCATCCGCACCGTCGACCTAGACGACGATGGGCAACTGCAACAGGCCAGTCGCGTCAGCCTGTTTGTGATGCCAGGAAGCGGCTGGGTAATTGGCCTGGCCACCCCGCAAACCCGAGTCACGGGTTTGGCCCGCACCCTGACCGGGGAAATTTTATTATTTTTACTGCCCGCTTTAGCCTTGTTGTTATTCCTCGCTTGGCTCGCGGGACACAAGCTGATCGCCCAACTGGAAGAAACCACCGAACAAATTGACGCCCTTGGCCAAGGTCAAGCGCACAGCAGCAGTGTCGAATTACGGGTTGAGCGCGCCGACGAAATCGGCGCCCTGCGCGGCGCGGTGAATCGCTATGCTGGGCAACTGCGCAGCATGCTGCAAAACATCGCCAGCGAAGCTCAGCGCCTGCAAAGTGAAGCAGCCATGCTCGCCCGCCTCAGCAGCACGCTGGCCGAGCGCGCCGAACAACAACGCATGGAAAATACCCAACTAGCCGCTGCCATTACCGAAATGTCGTCGAGCGCCCAAGAGGTTGCGAGCAACACCCATGACTGCGCCAACACAGCCCAAAGCTCGCTGCTGGTGGTGCGTGAGGGGCAACTCAAGGTCGCGGCCAACAGCCAATCGATTCACGCCTTGGCGGCCGAGATGGCCGGTGCGGCGCAAGTAATTAGTCGCTTGGAGCAGGATAGCCAACAGGTCGGTGCCGTTCTTGATGTGATTAAGGCGATCTCCGAACAAACCAACTTACTCGCCCTTAACGCGGCGATAGAGGCGGCCAGAGCCGGGGAGCAAGGCCGTGGTTTTGCCGTAGTCGCCGATGAGGTGCGCACCCTAGCCGGGCGCACTCAGGCCTCGGCCAACGAAATTGGCGGCATGATCAATGCGTTGCAGCAAGCCTCTCGGCAAGCCGTGCAAGCGATGCAATCGGGCGAGGCGCGCACTGAACATGCAGTGGGCGAAGCCGCAGGCGCGGCAGCGGCACTCACCAGCACAGTCAACAGTTTCGATGACATTTCTCAGCGCGCACAACAGATTGCTCTAGCCGCCACAGAGCAGAGCCACGTTACTCAAGAAATCAATCAACTGGCAGTACGCATCCACACCATCAGCGAGGATAATGCCCGCGATGCACTGGCCCTTAATTTGGTTAGCGAAGCCATGCAAGCATTGTCTGGGCGCTTGGCCGCGCTTAGCCAAGGACAACTTTAACCGGCTGTTGCAAAACTACTGCGCTCGGCCATGCTACGTTGAAATCAGCCTCACAGCCGCAGGTTGAACGCGCTTTAGCGCGGCCCCGAAGGGATGAGCAACACGAATCAAAGCTCATGTACGACCAGTAAACTGCGCTTTTGATTCACTTGGTTCGCCCTGCGGGCCAGCCATGGTTGTTACTCCGCGTCGCTACGTTGCGGCTGATTTCGCCTTGTGCCCCATATAGATGTGGGAAATGCAGCTAGCCCGAAGGATCGGGCGTCGCACTAACCATCGCTCGCTACATTTTTCAACAAGCTGTTAAGCGTACCCGGAGGTTGAATGTCTTTCTTTGATTACGACGGCTGCCAACTGCACTACGAAGACTACGGCCACGGCGCGCCGCTGTTGCTGGTGCATGGCTTAGGCTCAAGCACCCTCGACTGGGAGGAGCAAACCAGCGTGCTGGCTGCCCATTACCGGGTAATTGCCATCGACTTACGCGGCCACGGTCGCTCCGACAAACCCGTCGAGCACTACAGCATTGCCGGCTTTAGCGAAGATGTGGTGGCGCTGATTGAGCACTTAAAACTCGAGCCGGTGCATCTGGTGGGGATTTCCATGGGCGGCATGGTCGGCTTCCAGCTCGGCGTTGATCGCCCCGAGTTGCTGCGCAGCCTGACCATCGTTAACAGTGGCCCGGAGGTGAAAGCCAAATCGTTTAACGACTGCGTGCAAATCGCTAAACGCTGGGGTCTTTCACGCCTGCTTAGCCTGGAGACCATCGCCAAAGGTCTCGGCAAACTACTGTTTCCCAAGCCCGAGCAAGTGGAATTGCGCCTAAAAATCGAGCGCCGTTGGCCACGCAATGACAAGCGCGCCTACCTCGCGAGCCTGGATGCCATTATCGGTTGGGGCGTGCGTAATCGCCTAAGCAGCATTACCTGCCCAGTGTTGGTGGTTAGCGGCGACCGTGACTACACCAGTGTGGCCAGCAAAGAGGCCTATGTGGCTGAACTTGCCGATGCACGTTTGGTCGTGATTGCAGACTCGCGTCACGCTACGCCGATGGATCAGCCGGCGGCCTTTAATGCACAATTGCTGAGCTTTCTCAGCGCAATCAGCGCCCCGATTCTAGCGAGCACTGCCGCGATCAAAAGCAAAGTAAAAGACACAAAAAAATCAGCCATTCACCCCCAACAGGACATCTAACCCATGCTGAAAAAACTCGCCTGCGCCGCTGGCGCCCTGCTCCTGAGCACCAGCTTACTGGCCATGGCCGACGACGCTAAGCCACACGTACTGCTGACGACCAGCATGGGCGAAGTGGAGATTGAACTGGATGCCGGCAAAGCACCGATCAGCGTAAAGAACTTCCTCGGCTACGTTGACAGCGGTTATTACAACGGCACGGTGTTTCACCGGGTGATCCCCGACTTTATGATTCAAGGCGGTGCTTTTACCCCCGACATGCAGCAAAAAGACAGCCAAGCCTCGATCAAGAACGAGGCCGACAATGGCCTGCTGAACACCCGCGGCTCGCTGGCGATGGCGCGCACCTCGGCGGTTGACTCGGCCACCAGCCAGTTCTTTATCAACAGCAAAGACAATGATTTTCTCAACCACGGCAGCCGCGACTTTGGCTATGCGGTGTTCGCCCATGTGGTGCGCGGCATGGACGTGGTCGATAAAATCTCCGGCGTCGCTACCGGCAACTCCGGCGGCAACCAGAACGTGCCCCGCACGCCGGTGCTGATCATCGACGCCAAGCGCTTGTAAGCACTTAACTGCAGACAACAAAAAGGCCCGCTAACGGGCCTTTTTGTTGTCTGCAGTTAACCGTGAAAGTTAACGATTTAGCGTGTGAAACTTAGCAATCAGTGCATCCGGCTTTTTCTCTTCTTTCTGCAAAGCAAACACCAAACGCTCACCTTGTGGGCCGCCGCCGAGCTCCATGTAGCTAAAAATCGGCGCGCCCAAGGAGATGGTGTCTTTCATATCGCCATAGCGTTTGAAGACGAATATTTTGTTGTCCTGGCGAATTTCGCCGTAGAAATCGGCCGCCGGTGGCAAGTTGACATCCAAGAAACGCTTGGCTGACAGGGTGTTGATATCCTTGCCCTTGTCTTCAGCGCGCAAGGCCAAGACGATCGCACGGCCGGCTGGGTCTTTAACGCCAAGGTCTTTCATATACGGCGCTTTGCCAGTTTTTACGTACTCCATATACACGGCGTGGTCATCGAATACCACGGCTTGGCTTTCAGTCCAAACCTGGTACCAATCATCGTTATTCAGAGCCATTTCTGCCGATTGAGTGGCGTTTGCTGCAGCGGCATGCAAACTGCCAACTGCCATGGCGGCGGCTAACAAGGCAATCGACAAGGGTTTGATAACGAACGATTTCATAGGATCAACAACTCCGGCTTTAGAGAACATAGGCGGATAAAGTTGCCTGAGTTTCGTGACAACAGCATGACTAACAGATTACAGATCAGTAAAAACCGCTATTCCTGCCGATAGGGCAGTTGCTGCCGCGCCTGCTCGGCGTAGGCCCGCACGCCAAGCTGCTCTTGCTGTAAAAACTCAGCCACGGCGGCGCGTAAACCCGGATGGGCGAGGTAATGCCAGGAGCGCGTCAGCACCGGTTCGAAGCCACGAATCAGTTTGTGTTCACCCTGGGCGCCGGCATCGAAACGCTGCACACCCTGGCCAATGGCGTAGTCGATGCCCTGATAAAAACAGGTCTCGAAATGCAGCCGGTCAAAGTCGCCCAGACAGCCCCAGTAGCGTCCATACAGGGTATCTCCGGCCAGCAAGCTGAAGGCCATGGCCACCGGCCGTGAACCTTGCCGCGCCAGCACCAGGCGTATGGCTTGCGGCAAGCGCTGCGCCAGCAAGCTGAAAAACGTCCGGGTCAGATAAGGCCGGCGACCGCGCACCAAGTAGGTATTGGCGTAGCAGGCATAGACAAAATCCCACTCCAGCTCGCTCAGTTGATGGCCCTCGCGCCAGTCAAACTCGATGCCCTGCCCCGCCACCTGCTCACGTTCTTTACGCAACTGCTTGCGTTTGCGTGAGGCCAAGGCGTCGAGAAAATCGGCAAAATCGCGGTAGCCACGATTAAACCAATGGTACTGGCAGCCCAAACGTTCTAGCCAACCCTCGCGTGCGGCCAACAGCGCATCGGCGCTGCCATCGGTGAAGTTGATATGCAGACCCGAGCAACCTTGCTGCGCCATGTCCGCAAGCAAGCCATCGAGCAATTGGCCACATGCGTCGGCATCGCCGAGCAGGCGCGCGCCGCTGACCGGGGTAAAGGGCACCGCTGTCAGCAACTTGGGGTAATAGCCAATCCCGGCCCGCTCGCAGGCCTCGGCCCAGGCCATGTCGAACACGTACTCGCCATAGGAATGACTTTTCAGGTACAGCGGCATTGCCGCCTGCGGCCGACCTTGGGCGTCCGTCAGCAGCCGATGCGCCGGTTTCCAGCCGGTGTTTGGAGCAACACTGCCACTGTCTTCCAGGGCACTGAGAAAGCCGTGCTGCAAGAACACCTGATCCGCTGGCAACAGAGCATCCCAGAGCGGCGCGGGCAAATCACTTAAACGTTCGAGGGTAATAATTGGCATGCGCCAGTCTGGGGTTTTCTGCCGACGAAAAAAAGCCCCGCACGAGGCGGGGCTAAGAAGGAGCAGCGTTGTTTAAGCGAAGTTAGAACAGGTACTGCAGACGAGCAGAGACAGCTTGACCATTTTTGTCATCGGCGCCGGTAGTGGTACGTACAGGAGCGACTACTTCAGCGGAGGTCAGACCTGCTTGCAGTGCCAAGGTATCGCTGTCAGTCGAAGTCACCAGGTAATCCAGCGACAACTTGACCGCTTCGTTGGCGTACCAGTTAACGCCGATCACATTCAGCGTGGCTTTCGACTTATCGATGCCAGTGGTCGAAGTCAGGGACGCACCGCTCAGGTTGTTGTCATCCTTAACCGCCAAGTTTTCGTAGCGGTAGAAGATTTCCCAAGCGCCAGTGGACTTGTTCAGCGGCTTGATCGCGTCGAACTTGCCGCCATCCAGCTTGTAAGCACGCGACTCACCGGTCAGGGTATAAGCCACTTGCGCGGTGTAACCGGTGGCATCACGGTCGCCATTGCTGTCCTGACCGCTCAGGCCACGATGCAGGTACTCAGTCTCGATCGACAGAGGGCCAGTCATGTAAGCAGCTTCAAGGCCCATGACTTGGTCATCGGTGTAGAAGCGGTTGGTTGCGGTTTTGGCAAACACTGGGGTCGGCGTGTTGTTGGTGCTGTCTTCAGCAATCCCGCGCACCCCAATGTTGGAGGTGATTGAGCCCTGGTAGCGACCCTTGTCATAGTTGCGCTGAGCAAAGTCGGCGCCGAAGTGCAGCACTTCTGTCTCAGAAACGATTGGGGCGAACACACCACGGGCAACGAAGGAGTTCACATCCATACCGTTGTTGCTTTCCAACTCACCGGTGCTGGTTTCTTGCTGATAGATACCGGTTGAGCCGTAGAACATGCCGCCGGTTACGCCGCTGACCTGGATGCCCATGTCGTCTTGCTTGTTATTGACCCAAGGCGCCAAGTCATAGATAGCAGCGCGTTCAATAAAGGTGGTCCACTTAGAACTGGTAGCGTGTTGCAGACCGAAGTCCGGGTCAAAACGGCCGGCCTTGATAGTGATCGGGGAGAAACCGGTGTAAGCGATCGAGGCTTCATCCCAGTTATTGCTGCTCGAACCGTTAGTGCCGCTACCGCCAACGCCGCCGGCGCCGTTGTTGGCCTGACCGTTAGCGAAGTCGTAGTTGAAGACGTAGCGCCAGTCTTTGTAGTTACCGGTCAGCTCGAGGATGGCGCGACGGAAATACGATTCGTTGGCGCTGTTGTTGTTGGCAGTGTAGAAACCATCAAACTGATCGAAGTCAGCCTGGATGCGGCCACCCAACTTGAAGCTGTATTCTTTGTCGGTGGTGAAAACTTCTAGGCCACCTTTGGTTTTAACGACGATGTCAGTACCGTCTGTGGTTACGGTACCAGCGAAAGCCTGGGCCGAAACGGCCAGTGCCAAGGCGCTGGCGACAAAACCGGCGAAGTGCTTACGAATCATCCAGAATTCCCCTATTGGTCTTAAGAAACACCAGAGCGTCTTGGCTCTTTTGTGTAAGGGAATCTTGCCGGGGGGTTATTTCAGCTCAGTGGCTAATACGTGAAGCTTTTGTGACAACGGAACTTTCTTAAGTACTTGAGCTATAAGCACAAACGCCCTAGCTGGCGAACCAGTTTTCTGCTTGCAAGCCCCACTGGCAGGCACCGCTGCACCGCCTCACTGTTAAAAAGCGGTATTTTTTTCCAAAAAAATGGCGCTGATTAGCGCCATTTTACAACCGTGCCATAGGCTCGACTGAACTGCTGCGACAGTCTCAACTTGGCTTTTTAGCCGCCTCGGCTAACTGCGAGGCCACAGCCTCTAGGTCGTGTATCTCGGGCTCCGGCATTTGCTGCAGCACCCGCAGGGTTAAGCGCATTTGCCGAACGAAGCGCCGACAATTACGGCAGATAGCCAAGTGCGTGCGCACCGATAGGCCGTCAGAGAAACGTAATTGTCCATCTAGGTAATCACTGGTTACCGCGACGATTTCTACACATTTCAACATTGTCCGGTCTCCTCAAAATGTTCCAGGGTGGCGAAAACCTTCAGCCGCGCCCGATGCAAAAGCACTCGAACATTAGAGAGCGAGATGTCTAAAAGATTACAAATGGCGTCTAACTCTAAGCCCTGACGTTCGCGCAGCAGTAGCACACTGTTTTGCAATTCGGACAGGCTGCTCAGGGTTTTATCCAAACACTCACGCAACTCGCTGGCACTCAGCAACGCCTCAGGGGTGTCTTCGTGCCAAGGTTGTGGCGCATTCAGCCAGTGGCCATCGCTGGCAAACCGCTCCTCACCAACACTGCCGTGCGGTGCCTCCAGTTCAGCCAATTGCACCACCCGACGATTCTGCCGCAGGCAGGCTTTAGCCGTGTTGGCGGTAATGCTCAGCAACCAGGTTTTCAGGCTCGAGCGGCCCTCAAACCCAGCCAAGTTACGCACCACCGCCAGCCAGGCGTCTTGCACCACTTCATCGGCATAGCGCCGCCCGACAATCGCATAGGCCACGGCCATCATCGCGCCCTGATAGGCCGCCACCAACTCTCGAAAGGCTTTTTGCTCGCCGGCCAATAGGCGTGGCAGCAATTGCGCGTCATCGAGCGCACTCATTAGCGTTTGCGCAAAATCACGCTACCAATCGAATAACCCGCGCCAAATGAACTGAGCACGCCGAGCGCACCGCTTGGCAGATCATCCTGATACTTGTGCAGGGCGATCACCGAGCCGGCCGAGCTGGTGTTGGCGTAGGTATCCAGAATCACTGGTGCCTCGCTTGGCTCGGCGTCGCGGCCGAGCAACTTACGGGTAATCAGCAGGTTCATATTGAGGTTGGCTTGGTGCAGCCAGAAGCGCTTAACGTCACTGACATTCAGCTGATTCTCTTGCAGGTGGGCAGCGATTAACTCGGCGACCATCGGGCAGACATCGCGAAACACCTTGCGGCCTTCCTGCACGAAGAGTTTGTCCGGCGCACCAATACCCTCTTCTGCCGTGCGATTAAGAAAACCTGCGTTGTTGCGAATGTTGTTGGAGAACTGGGTAATCAGCTTGGTGCCGACGATGTCGAACTGGTGCTTGGAGGTGGCCAAGTCGGCACGCTCAACCAAAATGGCGGTGGCCGCGTCGCCGAAAATAAAGTGACTGTCGCGGTCACGAAAGTTCAAATGTCCGGTGCAAATTTCCGGACTGATCACCAACACCGCGCGGGCTTGGCCCAACTGCACGCAGTTAGTCGCCGCTTGCAGACCAAAGGTGGCCGATGAGCAGGCCACATTCATGTCGTAAGCAAAACCTGTAATGCCCAATGCCGCCTGGATCTCGATGGAGATAGCCGGATAGGCGCGCTGCAGATTTGAGCAGGCAACAATCACCATATCGACATCAGCGGCGGTTTTACCGGCTCGAGCTAAGGCATCCAGTGCGGCGCCAACACCCATTTGACAGAGAATCGACTGTTCATCGTTGCTGCGCTCGGGGATACGCGGGGTCATGCGCAGCGGGTCGAGAATCCCGGTTTTATCCATCACAAAACGGCTTTTAATCCCAGAAGCCTTTTCGATAAAGGCGGCGCTGGATTCGGTTAGTGCTTGCACTTCGCCCGCTTCGATAGCGCTGGCATTGTCAGCATTAAACTGTTGTACGTAGGCATTGAAAGCCAGCACCAGCTCTTCGTTGGAGATGCTATTAGCTGGGGTATATAAGCCAGTGCCACTGATTACGACGTTGTGCACGGTCTGTCCTCTGATTGGTCAGGGTCGCTTAAGCGACTCTTTTGCGCAAAAACCTGTGATTTAGCCTGTCACAGGCAAGAATTTTGGCTTGCCGCAGGCTGCTGGCGGCAAAACCGAGAGTTTGCCACAGCCGAGCCCTGCGTGGGCGTACAACCTTACAACGGCTGACTGGCGGCCAGTGGCCATTAACTAAAGATGACGGCTGTAGCCGACAAGACACATAACACTCAGCGCGCAGGCGCAGGCGCATTAACAGGCCAAGCAAATATGGCCGCGCCTTAGGGTTTGCATTCATCCGCGATTTAACAGCAGGCAAATCTGCACCTAGACAAAAGCTGACTATACTTTTCACATCAACTGCTTTGTCCCTAGCAGTCTGCCGATTTGACGCAGGTTGAACGCACGAGTACGTCAGTTGGATAGACATTAACTAGGCGAAAGTTAACCGCTAGGCGCGAAAAATGATGCGGAGTTTGCACATGCTCAGGTTCATTGCTTGTTTGCACAGCAGCCTAAATACAGCGCTAGCGCGTCATAACAACAAGCGTACGGCGGGCTACCTGTATCAAACGGCTGATCTTCTAGAGGCCGGGCAGATTGCTCGATGCTCTGCTAGCCGCCAACGGATCACCTGCCGATGAGCGAAAAGCCCCCTTTTTGGCCGGACTTCTTGCGCTTAGCCTCACTACGCAAAACCCTCTTTATCGGTGCTGGCATTGGTATTTTGCTGCCAGCACTGGTGCTCGGCTATGTGCAACTCACCAGTAAATTTTCCGAAGATGTGCGGGTCCGCGTGCTTGCGCCAATGCAGCAATCGGCGGACGTGTTGGCACAAGGCATGGCAGTAGCTATCTGGAATGTCGACCGTGAAGTCGCCAACCAATTAATGGATGCGGTAATGCGCAATCCCGACGTCAGCAGCGTGACAGTCACCAATGAGTACCAAGACGTTTTTATCAGTCAAAAAAAACCTGTCAGCGATGGCCACAACCTGCTTCATGAGGAGCGGCAGATCCTCTACAACGATGAGCCTATTGGTCATTTATTACTCGAATACAGTACAGCGCGGATCGAACACGAGCGCTGGAGCGACCTGTTCAAGTTGGCGCTGGCGCTGTTCGCGCAAGTCGCAATTTCTTTTATTTTTATTTGGCGCTTATTCGACCGGCGCATGATGCGTCCCTTACAAGACCTGCAACAGGGCGCGCAACGCTTAGCCCGTGGCGAGCTTGAGCAACCGCTCACGTGGCAACGCGATGACGAAATTGGTCAACTCGCCCAAGATCTCGAACATATGCGCAGCGATCTAGCAACGCTACTGCGCGAGCGCACAGAAAAAAACGCCGAACTGCAAAGCGAGCTGGCTGAACGCCAACGCATCGAGATTGCCCTAGGTTTAAGTCAGGCCAAATTTGCCGCCATCTTTAATGCCTCCCCCGTGGCCATGACAGTGTCACGTATGGATGCCGGGCAAACCATCTTGGATGTAAATGCCGCGTGGGTACGCCTGTTTAAACGTGAGCGCGCTTACACCTTAGGTAGCGACACGAATGGTATGTGGCGCACCCTGCAAGACCGACAAACAGCAGCCAGCACCTTACAAGAGACCGGCGAACTCAGCCGCTGCACGGCGTGGATGCTGCGCGGTGGTGGCCACGAGGATATTTTGTGTGAGATATGGGGCAAGATGATCAAGCTGCGCGACGAGTCGCTGCTGATTTTGGCCTATGACGATATCACCGCTAAACACCTGTACGAGGAGAACATCCTCAGCCTAAACGCCAGTTTGGAGCAGCGAGTAGCGGCTCGCACCAGCGAGCTTTCCACCGCTCTTGAACAACTTACAGTGACCCAGAACGAGTTACGCCGCAGCGAAAAAATGTCTTCGCTAGGTTCACTGGTCGCTGGCATTGCCCACGAACTCAACACCCCAATTGGCAATAGCCTGACCGTTGCCAGTACCCTGCAACATCATGCTGAGCAATTTGCCCGCGAAATGGATAAAGGCATGACCCGCAGTCGCCTTAACGAATTTGTCAGCAGCACCCGCGAAGGTTCCGAGATATTAATGCGCGGCCTGCAGCAAGCCGGCAACCTAGTCGCCAGCTTCAAGCAGGTGGCGGTCGACCAAACCAGTGAAAAGCGCCGCGTATTTTCATTAAGCGATACGATCGCCGAAATTGTCCTAACCCTTGGGCCAACCTTGCGTAAAACTACGCATAGCGTGCACTGCAACATTGATGCACAGATTCAACTAGACAGCTTCCCCGGCGCACTCACGCAGATCATCACTAACCTGATTAACAACGCCTTACTGCACGCCTTTGCCGAGGGCGAACACGGCCATATCAACATCACTGCTAGCCTGCAAGGCGACAGGGTCGAGCTGATCATTTGCGATGACGGTATCGGTATCCCCACGGCCAATCTGAGCCGGGTATTTGACCCTTTTTTTACCACCCGCCTAGGCCAAGGTGGCAGCGGGCTGGGACTGAGCATCGTCTACAACCTAGTCGAAGACATTCTCGGCGGCAGCATCAGCGCCAGCAATGGCAGCCCGCGCGGGGCCTGTTTTAGCCTCAGTTTGCCTCTGCTGGCCCCCGAACGCGATGAGACTCAATAGCGCTCGCCGACAACGCTCAACAGACTGCTAAGATGGCGCTTTATTGCCTTGAGCCATACCTCATGCAGCCACTCACACCCCAGCAGGTGCAGGCTTATTTAGGCCATATCGACAGCCACGCGCCGCAACAGGCCGATCGCGCCAACCTCGACCGCCTGATCGCCGCGCATCTACAGCGCGTACCGTTTGAGAACCTTGATGTGCTACTGCAGCGGCCGATTTCACTCGACGCTGACGCGGTATTCGCCAAGGTGGTCGAACGCGGTCGTGGCGGCTACTGCTTTGAAATCAATTCACTGTTTGCCCGTTTGCTGCTCAGCTTTGGCTACCAGGTGAGCTTACTCGGCGCGCGGGTGCGTTGGGGTTTGGCCAATGACGCACCGGCCAGCATGCTCTCGCATCTGCTGCTACGGGTGGAGTTGCGCGAAGGCAGTTTTATCGTCGATATTGGCTTTGGCGGGCCGACCCCGCCCTGCGCCCTGTCACTGCACGGCCGCGCCGGACTGGGCGACTGCCCCTATCAATTACAGGCGCCAAGCGCCGAGCAGCCGCTGTACCAACTGCAAGCGCGGCAAAATGGCCAGTGGCAATGCATGTACCAGTTCGATCTGCAGCCGCAAATCTGGGTCGACCATATTGCCCGCAGTTGGTACACCTCGACCCATCCGCAGAGTATTTTCTTAAACAACCTAATGTGCGCCCGCAGCCAAGGTTCTGAGCGCCTGAGTTTGGGCAATAGAAATTTCAGCCGGCGTTACCCGGATGGGCGCGTGGAACAACAAAGCATCGAATCTGCGGCGCAATTAGTCGAGTTGCTAAGCCGTACGTTTGGCCTGAATCTTGACCCCGTTAGCGACGCTGAGCCACTGCGCCAGCGTCTGCATTCTCTACTGCAGTTCGATCACCCGTGAGCGACATATTATCTATGCAGAAATACCTTTATCTCTGGCTACAGGCCATCGGCGCTGGCCATATAGTGCTCGGAGTCGCCCTAGCGCTGGGCGCTCAGACGGCGCTACTGGAGCCTTACTTTGCCAACCTACTCAGTCAATTTACGCTGACTGACAACGATGGATTGGTGCTCCGCCTGGCGCAAACTTTAATTCAATTGTTCGGCCCAACCGTGGCCAGTTGGGGCGTACTGTTTTGCACCTTGCTGTACCTGTATCGGCGTCACGGTGACGCGGTTATTAAGTTGGCTATTTTCGCCGCCTTATTGCTATGGCTCCCGCTCGACTGCCTAATTTCTGCGCGTCATGGGCTGTATTTGCATGTCTACCTGAACCTGACCGTAGGGTTGCTGATTGCTCTGCCGCTGGCGTTTCTCAAGCCAAAAGTAAAACCACTGACGCGATAGAAGAACTACTGCGGCAACGGCCCCCAGCGTGCTAGGAGTTTATCCACTTGCTGCAGGCGCACTTGCTCACTGGCAATTTGCTGAACAATATCCTCGCGTTTAAGTCGTAAGGCGGTCAGCAAATCTTCACAGCGCTGCGGCGGGTGACGCAAATGCGGCAAGGCGGCGCGCACTTGGTCGAGGCTAAAACCGATCTGCTGAGCGCTGCGGATAAAGCTCAACACCACCAAGGTATGCGGCTCATAGGCGCGATAACCATTACTGGCGCGTGGCGCTGGGGCCAGCAAACCGATGCGCTCGTAATAGCGAATAGTGTCGCGACTAAGGCCGGATAGGCGTTCGACTTCGGCGATCAACATAGTGCTTGACTGTGGACTAGGCTCCACAGCTTAACGTAGTTGCACCCCATCGCAATGAGCAGGTGCAGAGCATGCAAATCCACTGTAAAGACGGTCGCCAACTGAGCGCCAGCCTCTTCCTCAATCAGACTAAAGCCCGCCGCGGTGTGCTGGTGATCAACTCCGCCACCGGCGTGCCGCAAACCTTCTACCGCCACTTCGCCAGCCATTTGGCCAAACAGGGTTTTACTGTGCTGACCTGGGATGCCCGTGGGATCGGCGCCTCGCAACAAGGCCCGGCCAAACACGATCGCGCACGCATGCGTGACTGGGGGCAACTCGATTTGGATGCGGTATTGCGCACCGTGGTGGTTGAACTACAAGTGCCCTGGGAGCAGATCACCGTGCTGGGGCATAGCTCCGGCGGCAATCTCAGCGGCCTAGCTCCTGCCCTGCAACAGGTGCCGCGGCTGATTCTGCTGGCCTCGGGCACCTGTACCTGGCAACTCTATCCACGCAAGCATTGGGCGTATTTTCTGAGTGCTTGGTACCTGATTATTCCAATCTTGCTGCGTGGGTTCGGTTACCTGCCGGGACGTTTAGGCGTCGGCCACGACTTACCCGCCGGGGTCGCAAGGGATTGGCGCAACTGGAGCACGTCGAAGGATTATCTGTTCTCGGATCCGCAGCTGGACACCCAAGGCTACCGTGATTACGCGGGCAAAATTGTTGCCCTGTCGTTTAGCGATGACACAGACTTTGCCCCCGCTGCCACGGTGCGTGACTTGCTTGCACACTTCCCTGCCGCCGAACGCGAACACCGCGAAGTACATCCACACAGCCATGGTTTAAAAAGCATCGGCCATTTCAGCTTCTTTAATAGCCGCAACCAAGCATTGTGGTCACTGCTTGACGACTGTTTGCCGCAGCACTGAAAACGCCGCCAGCCCGGCGAAGAAGCTCTTCGCCGGGCTGGCGGCGTCAGTCACCAACGCATTAGCAACGCACACTCGCTGAATGCGCGTGACGCGTTTACACAGTGCTAACCCGAGCTTCATCAAGCTCACGTCTCTGGCTACAGCAGCTGACTAGAGCACTGACTGCCAACACCCAAACGAGGCTAATAACGCGCATCGAAACTCTCCTTTATGACGTTTGACACCCCGACATGCGCAGACCAAAGCGTCAGTGCCTCGCTTGAAAGCTGGCCAAGCCCTGCCGCGCTTGCCGGCGAATAGCGGCTTGCACCGGTGGCAACCAACCGAGTAACAGCCCTTTCAAGCCGAGCGCCTGACGGCTCCAACGCCACAAATCAAAGTGGTCGCGATGCTCAACAATCAAGCCATCTTTGAAGACGAACTCGGCGCGAATCTGATTAACCACCGTGCGGCCGGTGGCGCTGAAGGTGTACTGCGCCGTCCAGCACGCCGAACCACGCTGCTCGCTCGCCTCAACGGCACTAAAACTCAAACTAAAATCCTGCGCCCGACTACAGAGCATCCGCCACATATCGCCGGCTTCACGGCCCTGCAGGTCAATAAACACCGCGTCGCTAAACTGCACATCAGGCGCATAACAGGCCACCATGGCCTCAGTATCTTGGCGGGCAAACGCCTGATAAAAACCACTAATCAGCTCAGCATTGGCATTCGCCATGGCGCAACTCCATTTCTGATAAGCCCTGAGTATGACTGTAACTACCAAGCCCGCACAGCTAGCCTGCGCTAGCCATTCAAGGTGAATACCGAGCAATAGCCCTTGGCCATTCACCGCATCGCGGCACAGTGCAATAATGCTCGTCGATTTAGGCCATTGGACTGGCGTTAACATGCATAGATGCACACCTCCAACTCGACACAGCGC
This sequence comes from Pseudomonadaceae bacterium, assembly GCA_019745275.1. Classification (GTDB taxonomy): domain Bacteria; phylum Pseudomonadota; class Gammaproteobacteria; order Pseudomonadales; family Pseudomonadaceae; genus Aquipseudomonas. Next base: position 17,185 of record JAIETJ010000094.1, read on the forward strand.
GACGCGCTCTTGGCGCGTCTGGCTATGGCTGGTAATGACCATGCTGCCATGCACAGCGAGCCTCGCCGTTGAGCCGCCAGCCGAGAAAGAACTTAACCGCCCGGTAACGGCCAGCGAACATCTGCGCTACCCGCGCTCCTTTAGTGGTTACGAAGAACGTGACAGCTACGCGCTAGCCTTATTGCAACTCGCCTTGGATAAAGCCGGTAGCCCGCTCACCTTGACACCTTCGACCGCCAGCATGGGACAAGACCGGGCACTCACAGAGCTTGGCCTGCAACGGAATGTTGAAGTGGTCTGGGCCATGACCAGCACCGAACGCGAAGAAAAATTCCTGCCGATCCGCATTAGCATCGACAAAGGTTTAATGGGCTGGCGCCTAGCACTCGTGGCGAAGGAGCGGCCATTGCTGCTGCAAAACGTGCACAGCCTGAGCGATCTGCAAGCATTCCAAGCCGGCCAAGGCCATGACTGGCCGGACCGAAACATACTGGCTGAGAACGGCCTCCCCGTGCAGGTCAGCGCCAGCTACGAAGGTTTGTTTCATATGCTGGCCGCTGGGCGCTTTGACTACTTTCCTCGCTCCCTGCTGGAGGTATGGGACGAGGCCAAGAGCTATCAACAGCTAGGCTTAAGCGTTGACCCCTACTTGGTGTTGCACTACCCCACCACTTCGTATTTTTTCGTCGCCAAAAACAACCCTCAGCTGGCCGAAACCTTACGCACAGGGCTTGAGCGGGCGCTGGCCGACGGCTCATTCGACGCCTTGTTTTTTAAGCATAACGGGGCTTTTTTGCGTCAATTAAAGCTCTCGCAGCGCCGCGTTTTAGAGCTCAGCAATCCTCTCCTGCCGGCTGCCACACCCTTGTCGCGACCAGAGTTATGGCTGAACCGTGAGCAATTACGGCAATTGGAACAAACTCCCGCTAAGCCATAAACGGCTGATCAGCACTCTATTGACCTTGCGCAAGGCGCCGCCGCCAAGCTTGGATAGCATGCGCGGACTACTTTGCGAGGCTGCCATGACGATTAAATCCACTGACATTTGCGCCGCGGCCGAACAGCTCAAGGGCCTGGTCGGTTTCAACCGCAAGACTCATCAGTACATTGTGCGTTTTAGTGAGGACTCATTCGGCATGGACGTCGACGAGGCCAGCATCATGCCGGCCAGTGAGTTTGTCTGGCGCGCCACCGAGGGCGAGGTGATGGCGCTGAAACGTGAGCGCTTGCAGATTTTACTCAACCAGCACGTCGATGACCGTCTGCAGATCAGCCAACCGCTGCGACTGTATATGCAGCGCCACGACTTGCCAGAAATCCTCGCCCAGCGCAGCCGGCAGTAACCAGCCACGGCCAATCAGGGTCAGGCACAGCGACGCACTGGATTAAAGCGTGGCGCTATCCAACGCGGCCAAGAGCGCCGCGTCGTGTTGATAAATATCTGACACATAGTGCACCTGCCCTGCGCTATCGACCTCAGCAGTCCAATAGCTCATCAACAGCGGCATCGGGCTGCTCAGGCGAAACTCATGGGTGTTACCACTGGCCAACAAAGTAGCCGCGCGCTCACGCTCAGCCGTCGTCATCAGCTGCTCACTCAAGTGCAAGGCCTGCTCAACCCGCACGCATCCGGAGCTAAATGCGCGCGGGGCTTTGTTAAACAGCGGCTGACTGGGGGTGTCGTGCAGGTACACCGAGAAGGGATTAGCAAAGCGCAACGCCACCTGACCGAGCGGATTTTTCGGCCCCGCACGCTGGCGTAGCTGTACATAACCGGGGTTATTCCAATCCACTTGACCGGCATCTAGCTGAGTACCCTCACGGTCAAATATTTGCAGGTCATGCTGGCTCAAAAAAGCCTGATCACGGCGAATTTCCGGCAGTTTATCTTCGCGAAAAATCGTCGGTGGCACGCTCCACGTTGGGTTCAGGGTTACCCGTGAGATCTGTGACTTCAATAACGGTGTGGGCCGATCGGGGCGCCCCACTTGGGTACGGGTTTGCCACACCGGAGTGCCGGCCTGATAGACCGTCAGTTGCGCGGCCGCGATATTAATCAGCACAGCAGTGTCTTGCAGGTTGTGGCCTAACCAGCGAAAGCGCTCTAAGTTGACCCGCAATTGTTCGCGGCGCGCCTGCGGGCTGACATTCAGCGCCGCCAAGGTACCTGCGCCCATCACCCCATCCGCTTGCAAAGCATGGCTTTGCTGAAAACGCTTAAGCGCCTCCACCTGTTCAGGACCGAATAGCTGGCTGTTGTCACGGCTAATCGAGGACAAATAACCTTCATCGAATAAGCGCTGGGTCAACGCCGGCACTCGCGCATCGCTCATGTCCGGGCGCAGCAACGGCCCGCTGGCGACCGTCTGCCAGACCGGCAGCGGCTGCTGACGCAGTTGCGCATAAGCACTGCGCAAGGCTTGATACTGCGGTAAAGCCGGGCGTACTTGGCTAAAAATCTGGGGTAAGTCGCTCAACCCGATCACCGCCAAGCGCGACACATTCTCGCTGACTGACACGAGCTCATCGGGCGCGGCGGCGGCCTGCCAGAATGGTTCAACTTTGGCCTGCTGCAAGCGGCCGCGCTGCAAATGCTGCAATGCCTGTAGATAAACATGACTGATAAATATATCGCGACAATCATCATTAATGGCTTCAGCGGCTGGCTGAACAAAACCGCGTAAACGCTCTAGTTGATAATCCGCCGGATTCAAACCGTCATCGGCCAATTGCTCAAGTTGTGGCAACAGCGCCTCTAATCGAGCAGGGCTCGACCATGCTTGCGCGAATTGCTGGCGCGTATAAAAATCGCTCAACAAGGCCTGCGCGGAGGCATCCAAACGGGTCGGCATGGCGCTGCAACTGTGCGGCAACTGCGTCAATGTCAGCTGCATCGGGCTTACCAGCGGCACGGCATACTCAACCGCAACACTGACCAGCGGCGTGACCAGCAAGCTAACACTCAGGTAAACTGCATACTTTTTGTACAATTAAATCACTCCATTGCATGGCCATAGCAGTTACGGCCACCCGAAACTGGCAACACTTAGCGCGCATGCCTAAGTATAAGCAGACCGGTTCGGTTAACGACAGGAAGTCGGGAGCCTAAACAAGGGGACTCTCAACACATGCCTAATTTATTGCGGCGCTTATTACTGAGCACCACACTACTAATGACCTTTGCCGCCCCGACAATAGCCTCTACCAGCAACACCCAGCCACTGTTCAAGAGCTTATCCAAAGCGGCTCCCAAACTTAATCCACAAGCCTTGCAGCAAGCCCTTAGCGCCATGCAGTGCGCGATCAACAGCGGTGCCGGTGGCGCGCAACGCTTGGCGGTAATCGATTACTCGTTGCCCTCTACAGCCAAGCGCCTATGGATTTTTGACCTGCAGCGCAAAACCTTGTTGCTGCAAGAGTTAGTCGCTCACGGCAATAAATCCGGAGAAAATTTCGCCACTAGCTTTTCCAACCGAGTTGGCAGCTATCAGTCCAGTCTTGGCCTGTTTCGCACCCAAGAGAGTTATCAAGGCGATAATGGCTATTCCCTACGCATGGACGGCTTAGAGCCTGGCCTCAACGATCAAGCCCGTGAGCGCGCCATCGTGATTCACGGTGCCGACTACGTAAATCCGCTCTGGAGCCAGCGCCAAGGCCGCATAGGCCGCAGCCAAGGTTGCCCTGCCGTGCGCCCAGCTGTGGCCAAACAGGTGATCGACAAACTTAAAGGCGGCCAGTTTATGTACTCTTGGTACCCCGACCGGCGCCTGGCTAAAGCCTCGCTGTACGTCAATTGCCAGCCGCGCCAAGTGGCCCGCATTCTTGCCCTCAACGACCGCTAAGCGCCTGCGATGAAAGCCGACGATCTCTTGCTGCTACTCACCCGGCAGATGCCTTTCGGCAAATACCAGGGCCGGCTAATTGCCGACCTACCCGGGCAATACCTTAATTGGTTTGCCCGCGAAGGCTTCCCTAAGGGTGAAATCGGCCAACTGCTGCAATTGATGCAGGAGATCGACCACAACGGCCTATCTGAACTGCTCACACCTCTGCGCCAACAGCTGAACATCCGCCCTAACCGCAACCCCGGCCGCTAAGCCGGTATACTGTGGCGGTTCGCGCCGCCAAGCCGCGCACTTAACTCAAGCCACTCGTTTTCACGGATTACCCATGACCAGCCCAACAACTAACGCCGACATTCAACCCGACGTAGCGGCGCAACCTACCGACGCGAGCGCACCAGCGGCCAAGATTCCAGCCTTTCGCTTCCCATTTTCGCCGGCAAGCTTTGCCCCGAACAAAAGCGACGACCAGCCGTGGCATCAACTCGCGAATAAATCCAGCCACGACAAAACCCCCGGCCGTGCGCCTAATGGTACCCGCCGCTCGATGGGTAAGCGTTAACCCAGCTAAGTCCGGAGATTCTTTATGCGCCGCAACTCCCTCAGCCTTATCAGCCTCTCGGTGCTACTGAGCGCCTGCACCAGCACGCCGAGCGGCATCGCGCTAACCGCCGAGAGCTTGCAGCATCATCACTGGGTGTTAGAGCAGATCGACGGTCAACCGATCATGGCTGAGAAAGGTCGAGAGCCCGACTTAGAAATTGGCGAACAACTGCGCGCCAATGGCAATGCCGGCTGCAACCGTTTTATGGGCCAAGTTGAGATTCAAGGCCAACAACTGCGTATCAGCAAGATGGCCACGACCATGATGCTCTGCCCGGCGCCCCAGCAAGACTGGGAAACGGCGATGAACAGCACCCTCAGTAACTGGAGTGAGGCCGAGTTGAGCGCCCAGCAACTGCGCCTCAAAGGCAGCCAGCACGAACTGCTACTGCGCTTAAGCGACTGGGTACACTAAAAACACCGCCGACTCAGACAGTTAGCTGTTCGCGGCGCGGCCAAACAAGGCGCGCCGCGATTGAGTTTTATTGCTCGAACAAACCTTTAGCCGGGAACAAGCTGTCAAAGCTTGCGGTGGTTTTCATCGCCTTAGCTTGGAAAGTTTTGAGCATATCGTTAGGCCGGAACATCCCCGACTGCCAGGTAGCCATGTATTTCAAACTGTCGGCCACGCTGTGGTCGCGGCTAAAGTTGAGCATCTCTTTGCAACCACTGACCGCCAACGGCGAGTGCGCGGCAATCTGCGCGGCGATCGCCAAGACACCGGCAACCAGCTCCTCGTGGCTGGCGTACACCTGATTAACAAAACCCAGCGCCTTGGCTTCATCGGCGCTAAATTTACGCCCGGTGTAGGCCAGTTCACGTACCACCCCTTGCGGCAGCAGTTTCGGTAAGCGTTGCAAGGTGCCGACGTCAGCCGTCATACCCAGCTCAGTTTCTTTGATGGTGAAGTAAGCATCGGCTGAGCAATAACGGCTGTCGGCGGCGCACACCATGTCCAGCGCGCCGCCGATGCAGCCACCTTGAATGGCGACCAGCACCGGCAAGCGTACTTCTTCCAAGCTGCTCAAGCTGGCTTGAAGCTGCATCACCACCCGGCGCAGGTTTTCCGCCATCCGCCCCGGATCACCACCCATCGGCACTGCTTTGGGGTTGGTAAATACGCCCAAATCCATTCCGGCAGAAAAATGTTTGCCGGTCGATGAGATAACTATCACCCGGGCCTCACCGCTGGCTTCCAGCTCGCGCATACACAGCGGCAGCTCTAGCCAGAAGTCGGTGTTCATTGAGTTCATGGCCTCAGGCCGCGCCAGCTGTACATGGGCGACATGCTCGCTAAGGGTGACGTTAAAGCTTTTATAGGTCATGGCAAAAATACTCAGCAAAGCCCGGCAGGGCATTAAAAGTAAGGATCAATGGGGGCACAGTGGCAGACATCGACAAACAATCTTGACGGCGTCAAGATAGAGACCCGAGTCCGCACCTGTCAAGCTCAGCCCGCGCACCCTACCCTTTAGTTAGAAGCCCGCCATGAACGACGCAAATAACCTCTATCACCACGGCAATTTGCGCCAAAGCTTGCTGGACAACAGCCTGAATTTACTCCGTAAGGAGGGCCTGGAGGGCTTATCTCTCAGACGTTTGGCCGAGCTCAGCGGGGTGTCGCGGGCGGCGCCGTATCACCATTTTAAAGATAAGCAAGCCTTGTTAGCCGCCGTCGCCGAGCAAGGTTTCCAGCAACTTGAACAACTGCTATTAGCCGTCGTCAGCGACGAGCAAACCGCCCTAGAGCACCGCTTGCAGCAAGCGGTGCGCGGTTATCTGCAGTTTGCCCAAACGCAGCCGGCACTCTATCAACTGATGTTTGGTGCAACCCTCTGGGCAACTAGTGCTGGCGCGGATGAGGCAAACAGCATTGCGCAGTTTCAACGCATGGCCAAAGACTGTTTTCGCCACTACGTAGGGCTGTTCGAGCAATTGCAGGAGCAACACCCGCACACGAGGCGTATACATGCGCTGCGCTCGGCGCAATTGCTCTGGGCCAGCCTGCACGGGCTAACCACCCTAACCCGTGACGGGGCTTTTTTTGACCCGCGCGAACTTGCTGAGATAGCCAACCACGCCCTCAGCCAATTCGCCCACCGCCAGGCCTGATCCCGATGCCTACGGTGGTCTATCAGTGGCTAGACGAGGCGTTAGTGCCGCTGGCCAATAAATTCTACAAGAGCCAGCGCTCGAGCATGCGCGCGGGCCGTGGCGAACAGATATGGGTGGCCAAAGAGACGGACATCATCGCTGCCTGCTGCCTTAAGCCACAGGAGCATGGCCATTGGCTGACAGCCCTGCTGGTGGCCGAACCGTTGCGCCAGCAAGGGATAGCCAGCGCGTTGCTGCACAACCTGCGCGGCAATATCAGCGGACCGATTTGGTTGTTTTGCCAACCCAACCTGGTCGATTTTTATCAGCGCCAAGGGTTTCAAGCGGCCAACCAATTGCCGCAGGCTTTGACTCAGCGCCTACAGCGTTATCAACAGAAACAACCTTTGCAGGCACTGATCAGCAACCCTTTGGCTGACTAAACAGGTGCCGCCGCGTCGGCCAATGACGTCTTGCAGTTATCTCGCGCGTGAGTAACTATTTTTCCACGCGTATTTTTAACTCGCCGGCCATCCCGCCGGCACACCCTGGATATTCCTCTATGCACGAGCCATTGGTTCGCACCGACTTTAGCCCGGCGGCGTCTTATACGGCTGTCAGCCCTCTGACCTTTCATCCGGCGCGTACCCCGTTATTTAATGAACTGCATGCACGGCCCTTCCCGGTATTGCAAACCCCAAGTTGCCTGGCGCACTTGGTGTTACTGCGCGAGGAACCCAGCAATAGCGCGGAACTGCAGCATCTGCAGAAATTATGCGAGCGTTTTGCGGTAGCCGCACCGAGCGCGGAGTCTTCGTGCTACTACCAGAACTTCGGTGGTTTTGAACTGCGCTGGGAGCGCCACACGGAGTTCTCGACCTACACCTTGATTCGTCAGAGCGATACCCAGCCGCTGTTTAATGCCAGCCCTTTAACCTTGTTGCCTGCCGACTGGTTAAGCCAGTTACCCGGCCAGTTAATCAGCGCCCTGCACCTAGAACTGGCCACAGCACCCGCCAGCGAGCCAGACCCTGAGTCGATTCGCCAATACTTCGAAGGCCATCGGCTAATTAGCTCACAGGTCAAAGAACACAAGGCGCGCTTGTGGAGCGCTTATCGCATTCACAACGATGGCAGCGGGCGGATCTTGATTCACAACCGCGAGCTTAATCCGTGCCAAAGCGGACGTTTGGTGCGCACGTTACTGGAGATGGAGACTTATCGGATGATGCTCCTGCTGGCCCTGCCGGCCGCTAAAAGCATCGCCCCAGAACTGAAAACCATGGACCAACAACTGGCCACGGTGATCCAACAAATTAACCAAATCGCGGGTCTACACGATGAGCGCCGCCTACTCGGCGAACTCAGCAGCTTGGCTGCACGTATCGAAAAACTGATCTCCGACAGCAATTTCCGTTTCTCCGCCGCCCAGGCCTATTACCAACTGATCAGCAATCGTCTCGAGGAGCTCCGCGAGCAAGAAGTCGCAGGGCTGCAAACCTTTAGAGAGTTTCTGCAACGCCGCCTGACTCCGGCTTGGCGTACCTGTGAAGCGGTGCGTAACGAGCTAAATGACCTTTCCCGGCGCATCGACCGCGCCAGCGAACTGCTGCGCACCCGTATCGACCTGACCATCGAGGCGCAAAACCAAAGCTTGATGCTGAAGATGGACCAACGCAGCCACACCCAATTGCGCCTGCAGCAAACAGTTGAGGGCTTGTCAGTCGCGGCCATTAGCTATTATTTGGTGGGCCTCACCAAACACTTAGCCGAGTCCGCCAAAGCCTTGGGGTTAATCGACAACAGCGCTCTGGTTACCGGCTTGGCCGTGCCGTTTTGTGTGACGGCAGTTTGGCTGGCAATGCGCCGCTTGCGCCGTACCCTGGAGCGCAGCGAGCCCAGCTAAGCACGCCAATAAGTCATACGCATGGCGCACCTAAAGAGCGGGGCAACAGTCGCATCCTAGCAGCCTGTCGGACTTAGGTCTGTCCTGCTGCGGAAAAGCCAGACTTGGTCATTTTTCGCGCGCTCTCTCGTTAAAGAGAGTGACTATTCGCCTCAAAAGAGCGCAAAAACTGCCTCAAGCCGGTCTTCCCCTCGCGACGAACGCCTAAGCCCGACGGGCTGCTAGGCGGCGAATAAAATTATTCGCCGCTGTAATTTTCTCAGGGATTGCGACTCTACTGTTTGCCTACTCTTTAGTTGCCCACACGGCGGATCCCCCCATGCAACGACGTACCCTATTGCAACGTTTAGCCCTACTGGCGCCAGCGCTCTTAATCGGCCGCTACGTCAGCGCTGCCGCAAACACCGAGGCTGCCGCTGAAACTATTCAAGCTCTAGACAAAGCCCATGAGGCTTGGCGCAGCCAAGTATCGGCTGATGCCTATGCAGTACTCTTTGAAGAAAATACCGAACGTTCCGGCTCCAGCCCACTCAACGACGAACATCGCGACGGTACTTTTGTCTGCGCTGCCTGCTATCTGCCGTTGTTCGACAGCGCCAGCAAATTCAACAGCGGCACCGGATGGCCGAGCTTCACCCAGCCAATAGCCGGGCATGTAGGCTTCAGCCGCGACTTCAAATTGATTTTGCCACGCACCGAATACCACTGCGCACGCTGCGGCGGACATCAAGGGCATAGATTTGACGACGGCCCGGCGCCACGCAATGAGCGCTGGTGCAACAACGGTTTGGCTTTAAATTTCATTCCTAAAACCGCAGCCCTGCCGGCGTTACGGAGCTAAATATGAATCAGCGCTTAACTAATCCCCTGCGCAGCAGCTTGCAGCTAGGCACACTACTGATAGGTCTACTGGGCGGCAGTCAATTTGCCACCGCAGCCGACAGCCGTAGCGCCGACAACAGCGCCATTGCAGTGTTTGCCGGCGGTTGTTTTTGGTGCACCGAGTCGGATTTCGACAAGGTTGACGGGGTCATCTCCACCACCTCGGGCTACATTGGCGGCCAGCTGAAAGACCCAACCTATGAAGCCGTATCATCCGGTCAAAGCGGCCATATAGAAGCGGTGCAAGTGCGCTTTGACCCGACTAAAACCAGCTACAACAAACTACTAGAGGCCTACTGGCCAAGCATCGACCCGCTGAATGCCGAGGGCCAATTTTGCGACACTGGCAGCCAGTACCGCAGCGCCATTTTCTATAACAGCCCCGAGCAACAACAACTGGCCCAAGCCTCAAAAGCCACGCTAGCCGCCTCCGGGCGCTTGCCAGCGCCGATCGCCACGCAAATCTTACCGGCCACGACCTTCTACCCAGCCGAGGATTACCATCAGGATTACCACAGCAAAAACCCACTGCGTTACAACTACTACCGGCGTGGTTGTGGCCGCGACGCCCGCCTAGAAGTGCTCTGGGGTACGCCAGCACACTGATTGGCAAAGTTCGCGTAACTAACCGCGAGTAAGTTAGTTGCGCGCGTGGACGATATTGAATGACTTAACCCCGGCGTGCTTGGCCAGATGTTGCGATAGCTCAATCAAGGGCGACCCGCAACGTCGGCACAGGGCTATCGCGACAAAACGCCATTCAGCGCTGTTATTACTGTAATTGATACTGATCGAGCCCATGGCCATATTGAAACCATGAGCCAGTAGAAAGGCGTGTAACTCGCCACCATCGGGCTGAAACTCGCTATCAAAACGCAGCGTAATGCCGATCGCCGGGCGCTGCGGCAAACGCGATTCCAGCCGCCCGAGCCCAAGCATGCACAGCGCCGACAGCAGTGTGAGCATAATTCCGGCCGCATAAAAGCCCACGCCAACCATAATACCGATCGCCGACGAGGCCCAAATGGACGCCGCCGTGGTCAGGCCGGTGATACTCATACCCTCCTTCATGATGACCCCAGCGCCAAGAAAACCGACACCGGTAACAATTCCCTGAATGATTCGGGTCGGGTCACTGCCGCCAACGCTAGGCACACCATGACCGGCATACCAGTGTAAGGGAAAGCCGGCGATGACCGTTAAAGCTGCCGAGGCCATGCACACCAGTCCGTAAGTGCGCATCCCGGCTGCGCGGCCGTTATACGCACGCTCGTAGCCAACCAAGCAACCCAGCAGCAAGGCGCCAAACAAGTTCATAAAAATGACCAAGTTAACCTGCAGCGCAGACGAGGACCAAAAGTCCAGCAACATCTCGGTGGATAGCTGATTCATACAACACCCTTTAGCGGCGTCTATGCCGTTTAAATCAGCATAGTCACGCTACGGCCGCACGCGCGCTGCAATCCCGATTTATCACCAGCGAACATGAGCAGGCCGCTACAGATCGCTTATCCGAGCAACGCTAGGTACAAGATTATCGCTCCCGCTGCTGCTCGAAACTGTCCTGCACCGACGGCTGCTGCACACGCCGACCATCGGGATACTCGACGCTCTGACGCAGCCCGCCGCTTTGCCGCACCGAGGAACTTCCAGACACTGTTGAGCGGCGACTAGACACCCCACTCGGCACGCCAGGAACCTGCTGAACATCGCGACTGATACTGTTTGAGGAGCTGCCGACACTACCTGAAGCGCCAGGACTCACACTGAATATCGGGATGTTTTGCGTCGGACGATTGTTTGGTTCTGTGGCCCGCGCCGGCAGCGTCAGACCGACCGAAAGAATCAACAGAAGACTGTTAAAACGTAGCATTTGCGTACCTCCATTGATCGTCGTTGCCGAGCAAGCACTTCATTAGTTTCCTTGTTCAGTTTCCGCCAGCCAAAGCGGTGCAGCAAGCGCCAACAGCGATCAGCACGTCAGTGAATTAAACTGAATTATTGCGGTCTACTGGCGCATAACAGATTCATGTTTCAAACTGGTTGATGCGTGGCAAATACATCAGGTATTGGCCACGCATCATGCACTCGTTCAAGGAGTTTGCTGTGCACCCTCTCAGTCGCTGGCTGTCTAAACCCAGTACAAGCTTCAGTCTGACGCTGTTGTTGCTCGTACTGCCGTTGACCAGCCGGCTGTTATTGGGCTGGTCTGACCCGCGCGGCTACGCCTCAGACTTGGCCATAGGCGGTTTACTCTGGGTATTTTTACGCCAGCGCCCCCTTTGGTTAGCACTACCAGTGTTATCGATTTGGGCAGTGCTCAGCTTAGGTGCCGCCGAGCTGGTTAGCGCCGTTGGGCGAATGCCAGAAGCCAGCGATTTACACTATTTAACCGATGCACAATTTCTCACGCAGTCCACCGAAGGTGGCGGCATTAGCCATCCGCTGCTGGCCCTGAGCTTATTGCTGGGTATCGGCTTGTACCTAGTTTCAGCGCGGCGCACAGCAGCGCCCCTCGGTCGTCATGCAAAATATTTATATGTGCTGCCAGTATTGTTGCTAGCAGGCCACAGCGTTCTGTCTTATCTGCAGCCGAGTGAGGCGGATGAGTGGAGGCAATTCAATCTGCCGCACAAACTGTTGGCCAGCGCGGTAAATGCCGGCCAACAACAAATCGAAACTATGCTCGATGACATCCCAGCCGACACCCCCACCGATATCGCCGGCCTCAGCCAACTGGATCTGCATGGCACGCGCTTGATTGCCGGCGCCGGTAAGGCACGCAATGTGCTGATTGTTACCGTTGAAGGCATTCCCGGGGCCTACATCGGCGCCAGTCGCAATGCCATGCACAGCAGCTATCAGCAAGACTTAATGCCCAAACTCAGTCGCTGGGCCGAGCGGGCCATGACCACCCCTGATTACGTGCTGCACAGCCATCAAACCATTCGCGGCCTATACGCCATGCTGTGCGGCGATTACAGCAAGCTCGACAGCGGCACCCCGAAAGGCGTCGAGTTACTCAACAATAACAACCAACGCAACCAGCAATGTTTGCCTGCGCAACTGAATGACCACGGTTTTAAAAGCCACTTCTTACAAGGTGCTGGCCTGCAGTTTATGGCCAAAGACAAAATCATGCCGCGCATGGGCTTTAGCCAAACCCACGGCCGTGAATGGTTTCGCAATAAACCGCACCTTGAGTTTGCCTGGGGCATGGATGACAAGTCGTACTTTGAAGGCGTGCTGACCTACGTGCAGCAACTGCGCAAGCACAAGCAACCGTGGATGCTCACCCTGATGACGGTCGGCACCCACCAACCCTACGCCGCCGCCGAAGACTACCTAGCCCGCTATGAGAGCCCGAAACAAGCGGCCGTTGGCTACTTAGATGATGCTATCGACAGTTTCCTTACTGGTCTGGAGAAACAAGGGGTACTCAAAGACACGTTGGTCATCATCACCTCCGATGAGTCTCACGGTTTGGAGGGCGTGCGCCTCGCTTCGGCGTGGGGGTTTAACTTGATACTGGCGCCGGAACAAGCCTCGCTGCCAGCAATTAAGCAAGGTGTGTATGGTCACGTCGACCTAACCGCTTCGATCCTCGACTACTTCGACCTGCCGGTGCCGGCAAACATCTCCGGGCGCTCACTGTTTCGCGACTATACAAGTGGTCGCGAGATAATGTCCTACACCAACGGCATGCTGCGTCAGCACGACGGCAAGGGGGAGTTTGTTGAGTGCAACTTTCAACATATTTGCCGGCGCTATGCCAGCGAAGGTTTTATTGCCGATAGCGCGCGTTACTTAGGCCGCTTCAGCGGTAAACATGCCAATAAAATTGCCGCTCGCGCCGCACTGCTCGACCAATCGTTACTCAGCGGGCAACTGGGTCAGCACTACCAGTTCGCCAAACGCGACAAGGTCAAACTAAAAGAAAACACACCAGACGACTGGACCGCCAATCTGATTGGTGCCCAGTATTTAGAGTTGCCACAAGGCTCGCAAACCACCGTACAGCTAAAAATACGCGCACTAAGTCTGGACAAAAAAGGCGTGCAACTGCAGCTTAAAACCAAGGAGTTCGACCGCGACGTGCAACTGGAAATCCCTGCATTGCCCTTGCTGACACGCGGCAAGCCGATCGCGCTGAGTTTTAGCTTTGACAACTTGCAGGCGCGTAAGGCGTTTTCCTTTCACCTGCTTGGGCAAGGTCGCGGGCAAATTGAAATCACCGATTTCACCGTCATCAGCCAACCACTAAAACCAAGTGCCGACCTAGTAACCAACCAAGTAACCGACGAAATACCAGCGCTGTAACCGACCCAACATAGGCGTGCTGGATCGGTATTCAGTCAGAGCAGGCTAGCCCTTAGCCTGCTCGATACGATCGGCATGAATAACGATCTGGCCTTGCTTATACAGCGCGCCTATGGCTTTTTTGAAGTTGCCCTTGCTAACCCCAAATAGGTCGCTAATTACTTTCGGATCGCTCTTATCGTTAACCAACAGCACACCACCCTTCTCTTGCAGCAACTGCAAGATTTTCTGATGCAAGGCATCGGCGGCGTCTTGGCCTACTGGCTGCAACGACAGGCTAATTTTTCCGTCCCCGCGCAACTCTTTAATAAAACCTTTCTCGCGGATGCCGTTACGCAAAAACTTGAATACTTCGTTTTTATGAATCAAGCCCCAGTGCTGATTATTGATAATCGCCTTGAAGCCCATGTCGGTTGACTCAGCGACCAACAGATCGACGCTCTGCCCCACCTGATAGGTGTGTGGGCGCAAATCGACATAACGGTCCAAGCGTGCGGTAGCCGTGATACGCCGAGTGTGTTTATCCAAATAGACATGCACCACGCAATAATCGCCGGCCTGCAACGAGCGCTTCTCTTCTGAGTACGGCAGCAGCAGATCTTTCGACAACCCCCAATCGAGGAAGATGCCGATACTGTTAACTTCCAGCACTTTGAGACTGGCGAACTCGCCGACCTGCACCTTGGGTTTTTCCGTGGTGGCGATCAGCTTGTCGTCACTGTCCAGATAGATAAACACGTTGAGCCAGTCTTCGACTTCGCTGGGGGTATCTTTGGGGATGTAGCGATTGGGCAGAAGAATTTCGCCATCCGCGCCGCCGTCTAGATAAAGCCCGAAGTCGGTGTGTTTAACCACCTGCAAACTGTTGTAGCGGCCGATTAATGCCATGTTAGATACCTTGATTGCTTTAGCTGCATTCTATCTGCAATTGCCCGCCAAGTTCTTCGCCATCGCAGCAATTGCCCGTGCAAACTCACGCCATAGAGCAGACAAAGGCCCAGCGCCGGCCGCCACGCGGTAGAATGCCTGCATTACTATCGCAAACCCGAGTGACCTGCATGATCAATAACGATGTCCTGCGCAGCCTGCGTTACAGCCTCAACATCAATGACGCAACCGTGCTAGAGGTCTTTCAGCAGGCCAATTACACCCTCACCCAAGCAGAACTGACGGCTTTTTTACTGCCCGAAGAAGACCAGGAGCGCGTACCTTTAACTGACGAAGCGATGGCGCATTTTCTTGATGGGCTCGTATTCTTCAAGCGCGGCAAAAACGACAAACTGCCCGCCCAGCCAGTGCAATGGCCGATCAACAACAATCTGATCTTGAAGAAGTTGCGCGTAGCCTTTGAGCTGAAAGACGCGGACCTGCATGACATTCTGCAAGCGGCGGACTTTCCAGTGTCCAAACCGGAGCTGAGTGCGTTGTTTCGCAAAGAAGGGCAAAAGAACTTCCGTCCTTGCGGCGACCAACTGCTGCGCAATTTCCTCAAGGGCTTAACCTTGCGCCTGCGCGGCTAAGCTTTTGCAACGGGGCTGCGCTATCCAACCCTGCGCAGCTGCCGGCAAAATCATCCCTTCACACTACCCGCCACACACTTCATATAACAAAAACGAATATAGTTTTTGTTTTATCAGCAAGCCTCACAGGTTAGGGTAAGTCCAAGACTTACCATCGGATACCACGACTTACCATGCGCAAAGCCATTACTCGCTTCCTCGAGCTGGAATCTGCCAGCGGCCTGCTGCTAATCGCCGCAGGCATTATCGCCATGAGCATCAATAACTCGCCGCTGAGCTACTTATATAGTGGCCTGCTTGACGTGCCTGTGGCCGTGCAATTTGGTGCTTTAAAAATTGCCAAACCCTTACTGCTGTGGATTAACGACGGCTTGATGGCGGTTTTTTTCCTGCTAATCGGCCTAGAAGTTAAACGCGAAGTGCTCGAAGGCCAACTAAAAGAACCTGCACAATTGGTGCTGCCGGGCGCAGCAGCCATTGGTGGCATGCTGGTGCCGGCGCTGATCTATTGGGCGTTTAATAAGGACAACCCCGGTGCACTTGGCGGTTGGGCAATTCCAATGGCCACCGACATTGCCTTCGCCCTTGGGGTATTGGCACTTTTGGGCAAGCGCGTACCAGTATCGTTAAAGCTTTTTCTGATGACCTTAGCAATTATCGATGACCTGGGCGCCATCGTGGTAATTGCACTGTTTTACTCAACTGAATTGTCGAGTCTTTCATTGATACTGGCGGCGCTGTGTATCAGCGCGCTAATTTTGATGAATCGCCTAGGCGTGAGCAAACTCAGTCCGTATTTGGTAATAGGCACCATCTTGTGGATCTGCGTGCTAAAAAGCGGCGTGCATGCCACCTTGGCGGGCGTGATCTTGGCGCTAACCATTCCGCTGCGCCCAGGTAACGGCGAAGCCTCACCGCTGCTGACCCTTGAACATGCGCTGCACCCGTGGGTAGCCTTTGCCATTTTACCGATCTTTGCCTTCGCAAATGCCGGTGTGCAACTGAACGAACTCACGCTGCAAAGTTTTACCCATCCCGTACCTTTGGGCATCGCCGCCGGCTTGCTGCTAGGTAAAGCTTTAGGCGTATTTGGCTTTACTTGGCTGGTGATTAAGGTCGGCCTAGCCAAGCTGCCTGAGGGCGCCAATTGGGGGCAGGTACTCGGCTTATCGGTGATCTGCGGGATCGGTTTTACCATGAGTTTGTTTGTTGGCTCGCTGGCGTTCATCCCCGAGGTCAGCGCATATGCCGGCATGGACCGTGTCGGGATTCTCACCGGCTCAATCCTTGCTGCGATCATCGGCTCCTTAATTTTTTATCTCAGCAGCCGCAAGGCTGCATAAATAGCGGGCAATAAAAAGCCGACCCTAGGGTCGGCTTTTTATTGCCCGTAACTCAGTGCGAAACGCGACTAGTACCATTCACACTTTTAATCCGCACGCGCTCGCCAACGCGGAAAATTTCATTCGGCTGCACTTCCTGTACATAAGCACGCATGCTGCCATCATCTTCACGCACGGTAATTTCTACACCCTGAGTACGCGTCAAACCTTCCTCGGCAGCAGCGCCTGCAAGGCCACCTACCACGGCGCCAATCACCGCCATGACCACACTGCCCTTGCCACCACCCACCGAACTACCGCCTACCCCGCCGATAGCCGCACCTGCGAGCGCGCCAACGGGAGTCTTGCTGCCTTCAATTTTTACCGGCCGTAACGACTCGATAGTACCCATACGCACTGTCTGCACGGTACGGGCTTCATCGCGCGAATAGCTATCGCCGGTAAGACTCGACTGACAACCTGCCAAGGCCAAAGATAGCGCTGTAATTGAAGCAGCCAACAAAACCGGCTTACGCATTACGGTGTCTCCAAAAGTTAACGTTGCCTATTAGACTCTGCGCGGTCGCCACTGTCACGGTAAGCGCCAGAGAAAAAGCTGTATTTGCTCCATTCAGACCTTAAAATCGAACGCATAGTTCAACCCTAAGCATGCGCCTGCCCACCTTACCCAGAGAGAGTCTATGGATTACTTTATTATTTTCGTCGCACTCAGCAGCGGCCTGTACTTTCACTGGTGGCTGTATGTACGGATCAAGCGCTGGACCGATCGTGACCTCGCGTTGTCGATGGCCGGTGCCGATGCTGCAAAGCGTGCTTATATGCTCAGCCGTTTAGCGGAGGCCAAAGCCGCTGGAGTTAAAAGCAAACAGCTCGCCGCATGGCTAGAGCAAGCGGCAAACGAATACTGCGCAGGCTAATGCCTGCGGCTAACCGTTAGGGGACTAAGGTGCCAAGCGCTGGCGCTGCCAAGCAGCATCGAGCAAGCGATAATTAAGGCGATCGTGCAAGCGACTGGCGCGCCCCTGCCAAAACTCGATGCGCTCGGGCAGCAGACGATAGCCGCCCCAGTGCTCAGGGCAATGCGGCGTCTTGCTGGCGAAACGCTGCTCGGTCTGTACCAGTAAAGCCTCTAGCTCGCCACGATCGGCAATTTCTTGGCTCTGCGGTGAAGCCCAAGCGCCAATGCGGCTGCCCAAGGGGCGCACCTGATAATAAGCATCCGACTCAACCAAGCTAACCCGCTCGACCCGCCCCTCAATGCGCACCTGACGCTCAAGGCTGGGCCAAAAAAAGGTCATCGCCGCATACGGCTGAGCCGCTAACTGCACACCTTTGGCACTCTCGTAATTGGTAAAGAAGGTGAAGCCGCGCTCATCCAAGCCTTTGAGCAATAACACGCGGCAATGCGGGCGCCCCTGCGCATCGACAGTCGCAAGGGTCATAGCGTTCGGTTCAACCGGGGCCTGCTCGGTGTTTACCGCATCGCTAAACCACTGATGAAACAAGGCAAAGGGTTCGGCGGGCGCATCGGCTTCAGTCAAACCATCGCGGGTGTAGTCGCGGCGCATGTCGGCCAAGCTTTTGCTCATGGTAAAACTCCTTTAAGTTGAGATTGAAGCTTAACCAGCCGCCAGCAACTTAGCTTGATCTGCGACAAGTGCTGGCGAGGCCTAGGGGCGGTTGACGTTTCTCGCGGCAACGCGGCTCGCTAATGAAGCGGCAACAGACCCTAGCTATTTACAAACACTGGCCCAGCACGCGGGCAAGTTTTTGTGCGCGCGGATCCATCAACACATAGGGGCCGAGACTGTTAGTGACGAAACCAAAGGCCACGTCGCGCTCTGGGTCCGCAAAACCGATTGAACCGCCCGCGCCCGGATGACCGAATGCCTGCGGCCCTAAGCCAAAAGTAGCGTTAGCCACAGTCGGCTGATCGAGCATGCAGCCTAAGCCGAAGCGGGTATCGGTCAACAAGGTTTTATCCGGCCCACAACTGTGCTCGCGACGTAACTCTGCCATCAACTGCGCATCGAGCAAGCGACCGCTCAATAAGCCTGCATAAAACCCGGCCAAACTACGCGCGTTGCCGTGACCATTGGCGGCGGGTTGCTGCATGCGTCGCCATTCGGCTTTGTTGGTACTGGTCATTATTGAGGGCGGATTGGTAAAGGCCCGCGTACTGATTGAACTGGGCTCGGCGAACATGCATGTGAACAAGCGTTGCGCCGCAGCATCGCCCATGTCGCCTTTAATTCGACTGACGTGCGCTACTCGAGGAAACTCGCTATCGGCCAAGCCGATGTGAAAATCCAAACCCAACGGCAACACCGTACGCGCCACCACCGACTCGCCTGGTCCGCACCCATCAAGCCGACGCAGCAACTCGCCAAGCAGCCAGCCGTAAGTGATAGGGGCGTAGCCATGGCCTGTGCCCGGTACCCACCAAGGTTGCTCAGCCGCTAAGGCGGCAGTCATGCAGGCCCAGTCATACAAAGCTTCAGGTGGTAATAAGGTACGCAATCCGGGCAAACCCGCTTGATGACAGAGTAATTGGCGCACGCTAATGCTTTGCTTGCCAGCGCAAGCAAACTCGGGCCAATAATTACCCACCGGGGCGTCAAGCTGCAACTTACCCTCTGCCACCAATTGCAAGACCGCCACGGCGGTAAAGGTTTTGGTGCAGGAGAATAAATTTACCAACGTGTCGGTGTGCCATGCCTCAAGGCCATCTTTGTCGGCCACGCCGGCCCAAATATCCAGCACGGTTTGCCCGCCGACTTGAATGCACAGGCCGCCACCGCGCTGTTGCGGGTCGCTAAAGAGCTCGGCAAAGGCGTCTTTAACCGGTTCAAATTGCAGTTCAAAAAAACCTTGAATGGACACGCGCTTACTCCAGTGGCGAGGCATAGGTGAACGGCATTGTTACAGCCTGCCGTGCACCCTGTGAACCCTCCAAGCGCATTGCTATGGCGCTATAAGTCGGCCGAATAAGTCCTTATGGCGCGCCTGTGACAGGCATCGGAAAACCCTCTTTAAGCACGGCTAAGTTGGCCTTACGCACGCCCTCAACGAAACCTTGGAACGGGCGATCAGTAATGCCCACCAAGCCAAGGTGGCCGTTCTCGCCATCCAACAAACGGCCACTGAGCGGTTGGTCGAGATACTGAAAC
The DNA here is from genome assembly GCA_019745275.1 of Pseudomonadaceae bacterium. Lineage (GTDB taxonomy): Bacteria > Pseudomonadota > Gammaproteobacteria > Pseudomonadales > Pseudomonadaceae > Aquipseudomonas. Next base: position 36,865 of record JAIETJ010000094.1, read on the forward strand.
CAATGCACGCCAACAATCAGTGGCTCGGCCAACGCTTGCTTGAGGAAGTTGGCATAGGCCGGCGCGCGCTCCTCCTCTTTGTACACCTCGCTTACGCCACCCCAGAACGGCCCACGATCACGCGAACCGAAATGAAACTCGGTCACCAGCACCGGTTTGTCCAACGCCCGCAACGCAGCGAAGTCATAACCGTGCTGTGGCTCGCGGGTATAGAAGTTAAAGCTCAATACATCGCAATACTGCGCGCAGGCGGCCACCGCCTCTGGGGTGCTGATGGCAAAGCGTCCACCGAGCAACAGGTGATTAGGCGAGTGCCATTGCAGCGAGTCGGTAATGGTTTTGAAGTAGGTGTCGGCAAACAGGCGTTGAAAGCGTTGTAAGTCCTGTTCGATGGCGGGATGTTCGGCGCTCGGCAGCGGCGCTTGAAAGCCCGGATCTTCCATTAATTCCCACGCGGGCAGCTCAATCCCCCACGCGCTGGAAAGTCCCTGTTGATTACGGTACTTGTCGCGTAGTTGCTTAAGAAATGCCCGCTTGGCCGGCACATCAGTGGTCAAGCGTAAGGTGTTATAGGCCAGGGCGTAACGCGCTGCAGGTTCGTTGCCGGGACCGGCCCATGCCAACTCGTTATCCGCAAAATAACCCAGCAGCCAAGGGTCTTCTCGATGATCGCGCGCGGCAATCGCCACCGCGCGCTCGGTGGCCAAGGCAAAGCGCGGGTCAAATGGGTCTGGCATGCCACCCCACCAATCGAGCCCGGTGCTGATGGTGGCGAAGTCGCCATGGATCAACAGCGGAATACTGTAAGGCACCCGTTGCGCGCTCATCAGCGCCGGTTCGCTCCAGTTGCCAATGGTGTTAAAACCCCAGGCCTGCAAACGGTCAAGGGTATGCGCAGCCCAAGTGGCGAGCGGTTGCGGGCCATAACTGCGTTCTAGGTTGGCGCCATAAAAGTCAAACCAACGACCATGGTCAAACGCCCGGCCTTTGCTGGCACCGGTGTCGCTGCGGTTATCGCCGCTGCCGAAATGACTGGCCAACGCCTCGCCCTCTTTGGGCAGCGCAGCAAACATCGATTCACGACCTTCAACATAGGTTTGGCTGTTGTCGGGAGCGACGGTATTGACCCCTAACGAATAAAACGGATGACCTTCCGGGGTGACTAAATACCAGCGACCGTCGCGCTTTTCCGTGCGAAAGAAGCCCTTAGCGTCGAAACTTGGACCGACCAGCAAGCCGCCGAACTGATCCTGCTTGGGGCGCTCGGCTAACCAGCTGTTAAGTTGTGCCTGCTCTTTGCTGGCGGCAGTTTTCAACTGCGCATCGCTGCTGACTTTTTCTGGCCACTGGCCGCGCGCAAACTGCCCATAGGCATCGACGATATTGCCGTAGGCTGCCGCTTGCACAGGCGCGACCTGCTGCACGCCAAAACGACCAAGCAGAATGCTCTGGGTGGCATTCGGCTGGTTCAACGACAGCGTCACTGCGACCACTTGGCTAGCATTAAGTTCGCCGATCACGGTGCTGGCCAGCAGTACATTTTTGCCCTCAAAACGCCACGGCATTGGCGGCCCCGCTCGCATACCGTGCAGTAGCGGCGTAGTCGCTTGCAGCGGCACCAGCAAGGTTTGTGCAGGCCCCGCCGGCAAGGCAATGCTGCTGCGCAGCAACTTGCCGTCGGCACTTTCAATTTGCACCTCAAGGGTCAAGGCCCAATCCATGGCATTTTGCACCCGCAGGCTCATACCGCCCGCAGTTGACCAGTCCCAAGCGCCATTTTGCGGAGTTAGACGCAGGCTCGGTTGCGCGGCCGGGTTGAAATTGAGCCGGCGCAAAATCTCACCGTCGCTGCTCACCTCAGCCGTTAGGCTCGGCAAGCTAGCGTCACGAGTGACAATTTGCACCACGTCCATAGGCTTAACAAAGTTGTACAGCGTCTGATCATCGGCGGCGTGCACTGCGGGCACGGAAAAAAACCCGGCAAAACACAGGGCAACCAGCGGGCGAAAGGAACACAACAGCATTACGACGCTCTCCTAGACTTAAAACCTACCAGCCAGCGCTGGCATGACTCGTTGATACCGCCATTGTGCGGCAGCGCAGCGGCTTTTGTCTTTTAAAGGACAGTTGTTTTGTAAAAACTTCAGGCAAGAATCGTGTTTGCTGACTATGTTTTCCCTATCCAACACAAAAAGAGATAACGGTATGGAACTCAACGCACTTTTTGACCAGTTGCACAGCTTGCCTAGCATCCCAAAAGTGGCTCAAGAGCTGATTTTGCAATTCGACAACCCGAGCACCAGCGTTGACAGCGTGGCCCGCAATATCGCCTTGGATCCGGTTATTGCGGCAAAAGTACTGCGTTTGGCTAACTCGGCACGCTTTCGGGGTGCCCGCGAGGCCACCAGCGTTGAAGACGCAGCCATGCGCCTTGGGTTCAACACCTTACGCACCCTGGTGCTGGCCTCGGCGGTGACTGGCGCATTTAAAACTGATTCAGGCTTTGATCTTAAAAGTTTTTGGATTCATACATTTCAGGTTGCTGGCATCTGCCGGATGCTCGCCAAACAACGTGGCGAGGCAATGGAAACAGCCTTCACCTGCGGCATGATGCACAACATCGGCGAACTGCTGATTCAAACCGGCGCGCCCGAGTTAGCCGCACAACTCAACCGCAGTGGCAAAACCGATGCCGCTCAGCGCGTCGCGCTGGAAACCCTCCAACTGGGCTTTGGCTTCCCCGAAGTAGGGGCCGAACTCGCCCGCCGCTGGCAGTTACCCAAACTGATTCAAGATGCCATCGCCTTCCAAGCTCGGCCCAACCAAGCTCCAGCAGATAGCCTGCTGCCATTACTGATCGCCCAAGCGGTGCATATCGCCGAAACCGTGCGCACCCATGGAGGAGTTACCGAGGAAGCCAAAGCAGCGTTAAGCGGCCCGCTGTTTGAGAGCATTGACCGCGACAAGCTATTTGCTGCACTGGAAGAGTCACTGGAAGCCGATAAAGCCTTCGCGCAAATGCTCAGCTAACGCCTCCCTAGGCCTTAGACCTGCGACAGGTCTAAGGCCTAGCGGCTACGGACTTAATCAATAATCCGCTTGAACGGTGGCAAGGCGTTTAAAATCGCCTTGCCATACCGCTGGGTCACCACCCGCCGGTCCAACAGAGTAATAGTCCCTCGATCTTCTTCAGTACGCAGCAAACGTCCGCACGCTTGCACCAAGCGCAATGAAGCATCGGGCACGGCCAATTCCATAAAGGGATTGCCGCCACGCGCCTCAATCCACTCCGACAAGGCCGCCTCCACAGGATCATCCGGTACGGCAAAGGGGATTTTGGCGATCACCACGTGCTCGCAATAGGCACCGGGCAAATCCACCCCTTCGGCAAAACTGGCCAAACCAAACAACACACTGGCATCGCCCCCATCAACCCGGGCTTTGTGCTTATTGAGGGTTTCTTGCTTGGACAAATTGCCTTGAATAAATACCCGCTTACGCCACTCACGCTCCAGACCGTCGAACACCTCTTGCATCTGCTTGCGCGAGGAGAACAACACCAAGGTGCCTCGCGAGCCTTCAACCAGCCCCGGCAACTCACGAATAATCGCCGCGGTGTGGGCCACCGAATCACGCGGATCGGCGCGTAAATCAGGCACTCGCAGCACGCCGGCATCGGCATGCTGAAACGGGCTAGGCGCGACAGTGGTAACTGCGCCCTTGGGCAAGCCGGCACGCATCCGGTAGCGATCGAAGGTGCCCAGTGCGGTCAGGGTGGCGGAGGTGACGACTGCACCGTAAGCAACATTCCACAAATTGCGCCGCAGGGTTTCCGCGGCCAGAATCGGGCTGGCGTTGACCTCGATATCAAACAGCGCGCCGCTCTCGGCCAAGCTCAACCAGCGCGCCATCGGCGGGTTGTCTTGCGGGTCTTCGGTGCTAAAGGCCGTCCACAGCTCCCAATTGCCCTGGGCGCGAGTCAACAAGCTGCCAAACAGCGGATACCACTCCTCAGCTTGATGGCTGGCGATGCCAATGCTGACTTCGCCATCCATGGCTTTTTTCAGCTGCTCGGTCAGGCGGGTAAATAAGTCGTTTAACCGCGCGAAACCTTTCTTTAACTCAATAGCCATCTCGCGTAAGTGTTCCGGCACCAGCCCTCCAACGAAGCGATGGCGCGGGCGCTCGCGGCCCTGCATATCTTCGCCGGCGCGAAAGTCCGCCAACTGCTCGCAGGCGCTGAACATAAACTGCTGCTGGGTTTTGATTTCCCGCGCCAACTCCGGCACCTGCTCAATCAAGCGGCCGAGATCACCCGGCAACGGATGCTGAGCGAGCAACTTGGCCAGGTTCTTGGCGGTTTGCTCCAACCAATCGGCGGTGGAGCGTAACCGAGTGAAATGAGCGAAATGACCAATGGCCTTGTCTGGCAGGTGATGGCCCTCATCGAACACATACAGAGTGTCGCGCGGGTCGGGCAACACCGCCCCGCCGCCCAAAGCAAGGTCGGCGAGGACCATGTCATGGTTGGTGACAATCACATCGACTTTGCTCATGCCTTCTCGGGCCTTGTAAAAGGCGCACTGCTGAAAGTTTGGGCAATGACGATTGGTGCACTGGCTGTGATCGGTGGTCAGGCGCGCCCAATCTGGGTCTTCCAACGCCTCGGACCAACTGTCTCGGTCGCCATCCCAATGATTGCCTGCAAGCTTTTCGATCATTTGAGTAAACAGCTTTTGGCTGCGCTCATCGACCTCAATGTTAAAGCCTTCTTCGGCAAACAATTGCGCAGTAGCGCTTTGCGCTTGGCCCTCCTGCAGCAACAAATCAAGCTTGGATAAACACAGGTAGCGGCCACGACCCTTGGCCAGGGCAAAAGTGAAATTAAGCCCACTGTTGCGCAAAATATCCGGTAAATCTTTGTGCACTACCTGTTCTTGCAGTGCCACTGTGGCGGTGGCAATCACCAGCCGCTTACCAGCGGCCTTGGCCAAGGGAATAGTCGCCAAACAATAGGCCACGGTTTTGCCGGTGCCGGTGCCGGCTTCAACCACCACCACGGCCGGGTTACCATCGCGGCGATTATCCTCATCGGTACTGATTGACCCCAAGGCTTTGGCCACCTCGGCGATCATCAAGCGTTGGCCATAACGCGCCTTTAAGCTCTTGGCTTCAAGAAAACGCGAATAGGCACCCTGGATTTGCGACTTGAGTTCAGTACTGAGCATGGAGGTCTACGACAACGAAAAGGCTGGATAAATTTTCAGTAGTTTAACCGGGCCGCTATGATAATACCCGCCCACCATTAGCCAAAGGCCAGCCCGCATGACCATCGACAGCTTTACCTATGCCCTGCATGTACTCGGCGCCCTGATTTGGGTGGGCGGGATGTTTTTCGCCTGGATGGTCCTACGCCCAGCGACAGTCAGCACCCTAGCGGGGCCTGCGCGCCTGACGCTGTGGTTAGAGGTGTTTCGCCGGTTCTTCCACTGGGTATGGGTGGCCGTACTGCTGCTGCCGATCAGTGGCGTGGCCATGCTCGACTCACGCTTCGGCGGTTTTGCCGGGGCACCCCAGTACGTGCAGATCATGATGGGCCTGTATCTGGCCATGCTGGCGTTGTTTTTACGCGTGCAGATGCTACAACTGCCACAGTTGCGCCAAGCCGTCAGCCGCGAAGACTGGCCGGCCGGCGTCGACGCACTGGGCAAAATCCGTCGGCTGCTGGGTTTTAATCTGTTGCTGGGGCTAAGTTTGGTGGCGATTGCAGCGGCCCGTGCAAACATTTAAAACCGAGTCCAACAATCTGCAGGGCTCAGATATCTGTTTCACGGCGCAACTTGAAACTGCCTTCAGCCCCAGAATCACCGGACTTACCCGCGGCGCCAATGCGGCCCTGACTGCCGCCAGCAGCGTCATACACCAGACAGCTATTAATCGCGCCACCGCTGCCACCGTTACCTGCAACACCCGCTAAACCACCGGCGCCACCCTGCAACTTGACCGTCAGCGCTTGCGCAGGAAAATCCTCTGGAACTTCTACGCGCAACTGACCACCTGCCGCGCCGGACTGGCCATCACCCGCCGGCTGACCATTCTCGCCGTCTGTGGCTTGCCCCCAAAAACAACCTCCCGATTCTCCGGCAAGCCCGTCTTTACCGTTGTGTCCTGCAGCACCGGCGCCGCCACGCACATCTAAGGTTAAGTCACTCAACTGCACACTGCCCAGCCGCAGGTTCAGGGCACGACCAGCAGTCGCTGGCTGCTTGCTTGTACCTGCAGCGCCACGCGCGCTGATGTGGCTACCTGCGGCGAGTTCGGCGCTTTGTACTTGCAGGTTAAAGGCTTGCGCACTTGGGGCAATGCCTATGTGTGCATCACGCCCGAGGTGCAACTCAGCCACGTGTAACTCATTGAGGCTGGCGGGCAGCAATAAGGTGGCATTGTCAGCCACCTCTAAACGCGTCAACAGCAAGCTCGCACCACTGGCCGGCAAACGCAGCAGGGTATTGGCCTCAACCTTCATTTGCGCGTCCGCCACAGCCCATGAGCAGCCCAAAAGTGCCATCCAGCATAAATTACGCATGCTCACTCTCCGTGACCACAACGGGCGCCAGCCCATACAGGTGAAACATCCCAAACAGCATGACTTGCAGACCCTCCAGACAAGGTTTAGGCCGGTTTTGCAAACGGGATTTAAACAGCAGCAACTCAAGCGCATGTGCCAGCAACACTAATGCACCTGTCGCATGCAGGAGCAAGCCAAAGGGTTTGGCAAAGCTGGCGAATAGATTCATCAGCACCAGCGCCCAAAACAGCAACGTTAGTAACTTCCCTAAAAGCAAAAAAACGCGCATATCGCCCCGTCCATTAGTGGTTTTATTTGCCTGCACCATAACTGCTAAGTTGCGCTCGGGGCTAGCGCTCGCAAAAAAATGGGGAGCCTAAGCTCCCCTGTTGGTATTACCAGTAGTTTAACGATCAACCACTATTTCTACTCGACGGTTTTTCGCACGACCCTCTTCGGTAGCGTTATCGGCGACAGGCTGACTTTCGCCGAGACCTTCAGTGTGAATTTTCTCAGCGGCTACGCCTTGGGTAACCAAGAAGGCCGCCACACTCTCAGCACGGAGTTTCGACAGTTTGTCGTTGTAGACATCGGAACCGACACTGTCGGTATACCCTTTAATCAACACCCCCTTGACCACACCATCGGTTAAACGGTTGCTGATTTGCGCCAGTACATCATTGGCCGCGGGAGTTAAGGTAGACGAGTTGAAGTCAAACAAAACGTTGTCACTGAGCACGATGACTTCATCTTGCGGGGCCGCGACTACCTCCTCAACGACCGCATCTGGATAGACCTTAATAGTGCAACCATTGGGGTTTACCGGGGTGTTAGCCGGAGTTCCTGGACAGGTATCGCGTCGGTCATGCACGCCATCGGCGTCTTCATCGCCATCTTGCGCATAGCAAATCAGGCCACCGAGCAACGCGCCAATCGCCGCGCCGCCGCCAGCCCATGCCGAGCTTTCAATAGCGCCAAGACCACCGCCAGCAACAGCACCAACCGCACTACAAATTGGCCAGTTCCCTTGGTTGAGCGCCGCATCTCCGGTACTGCTGGTAGAGGCGCAACCAGAAAGAACACTACTGACCACAAGAAGGGGTACGGCTGCCCTTGAGAGTAGAGTTCTCATGGTAGGTATCTCCTGTGTTACCGGCTTATGCCGGTAACACAGAAGTAAAGACCGCTAATTTACAGTTCACAAGGCCTGAACTACAGGCAATCGTAAAAATCTAACGGCTTAATTATCAACCGCGATAACCACACGACGGTTCATCGCGCGACCTTCGGCTGTAGCGTTATCCGCCACCGGATCAGCCTCACCGGCACCCGCGACTGCAACAATATTGGCCTGCGGCACACCCGCTGCCACTAAGTAGTTAGCCACTGAAATCGCACGATTTTCGGACAGCTTTAGGTTGTACGCATCCGCCCCAACGCTGTCGGTAAAACCTAACAAACTAAGCTTGGCATTTGGCGCGTTTTTACCCAAACGAGCAGCCACTAGGTCGAGTACCGACTTATCGGCCATGGTTAAATTGGCGGAGTTGAAGGCAAAGTGCAGATTATCGATCACTATGACTTCATCAACCGCAACCACTTCAACCACTTCTTCAACCACCACCGGCAACGGACACCCGACAGCATCTACTTGAGTACCTTTTGGTGTATCTGGGCACTTATCGGTTTTATTCACAACCCCATCACCGTCAGCATCGCCATGCACCCAGCAGTAAGCTGTGCTCAATACTGCCCCTGCAAGGCCTACAGTCCCTGCCATTGACGAGCTTTCAATGGCCCCAAGCGCACCACCGGTTACACCACCAATGGCCGCACACATGGGCAAATCGCCTTTTTGGTAGGTGCTGCAACCACTGAGTACCCCAGCGACCAGCAAAAACGGAACGGTTGTTTTAAGCATGTTCATAAATGCGCTCTCCTGAGTAGATCGGACGGGAGCCGATGCTTTTTGTAGTAAAGACCGTACTTTTAGAAAGTGCCAGTTCTAGGCCCAATCGCATTGGCGCGTTAGTCTTAGCTGATTATTCGAGGATTATTAATGACTGAACGCATTTCTACTCGCACGCCACAGCAGGCGTTAGCGGCTTTATTGGCGCAACATGCACCCACGCGCTTGCTGCTGATAGGTTCAGACCAGCTGCCTGCCTTGCAGGCTTTTTTAGCCGCGCACCCCGACTGCCACTACGCCCATGCCCCGGCCGGCGAGTTACCGCCAGAACTGGCGGCGCAGCGCTTTGATCTGGCTATTTTTGTCGACTGCCTCGAACATTTAGACAAGCGTAGCGGCCTGCAATTGTTGGCCGGTGTGCGTAACTTAAATGCCAGTAAGCTGGCCGTATTAGTCGATGTCCAGGCTTGTGACTGGCAACTTAGCGATTTCTATTCACTGGCCCTGCAAGCCAGCGAGCAGTTTCAGCGTGATCAGCAAATCTTGACCTTATTCACCTATGACTTGCGCGAGTACAAGCAAGTGCCCGACTGGCTCAACGCTAAGTTCTGGGCCAACCCGCAACTGTTTGGCAAGTATTGGTGGTGATCCGATGAATCCAGCTTGCCCCTGCGGCAGCGCTCAGCCGTTGGCCGACTGCTGCGCGCCCTATCACAACGGCAACTTGCCAGCTTCAGCCGAAAGCTTAATGCGCTCGCGCTACAGTGCTTATGTCTTAGGACTGATCGACTATTTAGTCAGCAGCACCTTACCGGCGCAGCAAGCGCAACTAGACCGTGCGGCCATTGGTGCATGGAGCAGCCAAAGTCAGTGGCTTGGTCTTGAGGTGCAAAGCCATGAGCAAATTGCTGGGCAGCCTGCACATGCGTGGGTCAGCTTTATTGCGCACTGGCAGGACCAAGGCGGCAAGCAGTCGCAACACGAGCGTTCTGCTTTTGTCCAAGTACAGCAGCGCTGGTATTTTATCGATCCAAGCGTGCCACTCAAAGCCTCGCGCAACGATCCCTGCCCGTGCGGCGGCGGACAGAAATTTAAAAAATGCTGCGCGCCCTATCTGTCGTGACCCACAAGGCTATTTACGCTCAGCCACGCTTACTGCAGTTTTAAGTGCGAAGTGTCCGGCGCTGGGGCGGCGGGCGGAGTTTTAACCTGGCCCATGTCACTGCCGGCTGGGGCCAAACTAAATTGCGACAAATCCACTGCGAGCGGCGCAATTGGCGCTTGTGCGTCTTGTAAGTCCGCCCCTAGGGGCGCGATACCAAAATCCAGCGCCTCAACATCGGCAAAGGCGGCCATATACTCATCGCGCGGCAACACCTGTAAAGGCCCGGGAGTGCCCCCGGCGCTGGCGGCAACAACTGGCTCAGGCGCGTGCGACGCAACTGTTAGCGGCGCTGGCGGCGCGGCCAATTCGATCTCTTCAACCGGCATAGCCAGCACTTCGACCCGTGCGCCAGCACGCTCCAAGGTCAGTCGATATTTCTCGGCGCCGGCGGCGTCGAGGTTGTTTTTTATTACCATCCGCCGCCCGGAAAACAGCAAGGCAATACGCTGCGCATCGGCTTGAAATAGCCGGGCCATATTGGCTTGCACCGACTCAAGCACAGCACCGGCGACCAGCTGGCCGGAAAACACAACTTCAAAGCGGGTCATGGTCACACTCCTGTACGAATCTTTGGCTAGTATGGCGCAGTTTTTTTCATTGAAACAACAGGTTGCGGCCAAGCAACCGCTTGTTACACTGCGCCATCGAATGGAGTAACCGATGTTTGCTCAGGCCCTAATCACTAAAGCTCTTTGCGCGCTGCTTAGCCTTGCGTTGTTGCTAGGCATTAGCGGCTGCTCAAGCGGGCTAACTGACGACCTGCAAGACCCAATCGTGCGCCTGCTTAAGGTCGATGTGGTCAAAGCCAAACTGCTCGAACAAAAATTTGTGCTGCGTTTTCGCATCGACAACCCCAACGACCTTAGCTTGCCCGTGCGTTTTTTGCGCTACAAGGTCAAGCTAAATGGCGTGCCGCTGGCCGAGGGTGAGTCGGATCGTGACTTTGTTATCCCCGCCAACGGCCATCAAAATTTTGAAATTCCAGTGCGCACCAACCTTTGGCGCCACCTGAAACAAATCGTCAGCCTGCTCGAAGATCCTAATAAACCGATCAGTTATCAGCTGCAAGGCGAAGTAAAAACCGGGCTGATGTTTGGACGTAGCGTGCACCTTGAACGTAAAGGCGAGATAATCCCCGGCAACTACATCCCGGAGTAAGCCTCATGCGACAAGAACCCCACGTTCACGGCCCAGATTGCCAGCACGACCATGATCACAGCCACCAGCACAGCCACGACAACGGTCACGTGCATGGCCCCGGCTGCGGCCACAGCCACGAAGAGCCCGTGCGTAACCCACTGAAAGATGTCGGACGCAATGACGCTTGCCCGTGCGGCAGCCTGAAAAAATTCAAGAAGTGTCACGGCGCTTAAGCCCTACCGCGTAGCCATAAGCGACTGCCGCTGACGCACCCGGTGCGCAGCCGCAGAGCCGGTGTTAGCGCAACAGCTAAGTCAGGCCGCGCCTTAAATCCAACCATCAAGCCCAGCCCTTTGGCTTTCACCGTTTTGGAGCTTGCTCATGCTTGCGCGCCTGTTTCGACCACTGTCCAGCCTAAGCCTAGGCGCTGCATTCGCCGCATTACTCGGCCTGACGGGCTGCCAATCGCTGCTCAATAGCCAATACAGCACCAGCCTCGCGCCCACTCAAGGCACGGTGCAACTTAAGGGTTTGGCGCAAACGGTGAGCATTCGCCGCAATCAATTGGGCATGCCGCTGATAGAAAGTGCGACCTTCCACGATGCGTTATTTAGCTTGGGTTATGTGCATGCCAGCGATCGTCTTAGCCAGATGGTCGGCATGCGTTTGCTCGCCGAAGGGCGTTTAGCCGAAATGGTTGGTCCCGGTGCGTTAGAAATCGACCGTTTTATGCGCACCGTCAATCTCAAACAAAGCTCAGCGGTGCTATACCAAAACGCCTCACCGCGAATTAAACGCTTCTTCGAGGTGTATGCGCGCGGGGTTAACGCCTACCTGTTCGAGTACCGCGACAAGCTGCCGATGGACATTACGGAGTCGGGCTACCGTCCGGCGTACTGGAAAGCTGAAGATTCGGCGCTGATTTTCAGCCTACTGAATTTTGGCCTAGCGGTGAATTTGCAGGAGGAAATTGCCTCCTTACAACTTGCAGAAAAAGTCGGCGCGGACAAATTGGCCTGGTTGATGCCGATTTACCCAGACGAGCCGCTGCCCTTTGCCGAAACAGAAAAGCTCCAAGGCCTCAAACTAACCGGACAAATCCAAGGTCTCGCGGCAATTAATCAGGCGCTCAAGCAAGTCGCCACACTGGACATGCTCGGCGTCGCAGCCTCGAATAACTGGGCGATCGCCCCGCAACGCACCCGAGGCGGCAAAAGCCTGCTGGCCAACGACACTCACCTGCCTTTATCGATGCCCTCGGTATGGAATTTCGTCCATGTTCGCACGCCAAAATTCAATGCGGCGGGCGTCTCGATTGCTGGCGTTCCGGCTATCGTCGCCGGCTTTAACGGCAAGCTGGCATGGGGCATGACCATGGTCATGGGCGACAACCAAGACCTGTTCCTCGAACAAATCAAACTACATAACAAACAACCCCACTACCTCGCCGATGGCAAATGGCTGCCGGCCCGCGCCCGCTCGGAGACCTTCTTTATAAAGGGCGCTAGCCCGGTGCGCGAAACCATCTATGAAACCCGTCACGGCCCACTGCTCAATAGCGCGCTGGGCGAGCGCAAACACTCGCTGCAACCGCTGCAACTGAGCAGCGGTTATGGCCTGGCCTTACAGACCACCCAGTTCGAAGCCGACCAAAGCCTAGACGCTTTCTTTAATTTATCGCGCGCGCAAAACGTCGAACAAGCCTTCACCGCTAGCCGTGAAATTCGCGCCATGCCGCTGAATATCGTGTTCGCCGATGCCGAGCATATTGGCTGGCAAGTCACCGGACGCTTTCCTAACCGTTTGTCCGGGCGCGGTTTACTGCCATCGCCCGGCTGGGACGGCAGCTATGATTGGGACGGTTTTGCCGACCCGATTCTCCACCCCTACGACCAAGACCCCTACCAAGGCTGGCTCGGCACCGCCAACCAGCGCACAGTACCGCAGGGCTACGGCATGCAACTGTCCAGCTCTTGGTACTACCCCGAGCGGGCCGAGCGGATCGCGCAACTGGCCAGCACTGGCAAGCACGATCAAAAAAGCATGATCGCCATGCAGTACGACCAAACTTCGCTATTTGTCGGTAAATTACAGAACATGTTCAAGGCGCCCGGCATGCAGCAAGCCCTGCAGCAGGCGATTACTGCCCTACCCGCCACTGAGCGCAGCAAGGCTGAGGAAGCCTATAAACGCCTCAGCGCATTTGACGGCAAACTCAGCGCCACTTCAGGTGATGCGGCGCTGTACGGCGCTTTTTTAAGTGAAAGCGCACGCCTAACCTTCGCGGATGAGTTGGGCGGTGTCGACTCAGCCAGCTGGCAAGCTTTAGTGGAAACCGCCAATTTGTCCTATTCGGCGCAAGCCGACCACCTGCTCGGGCGCGACGACAGCCCATTTTGGGATGACCGCAACAGCCCCGGCAAACAAGACAAGCCGACCATCTTGGCGCGCAGCCTAGCCGCCGCCATCAGCTACTGCGAAAGCCACTTAGGCAGCGATCGCCAAGCCTGGCAATGGGGCAAGCTGCACACCTACACCTGGGCTAGCGACACCACGCAAATGGCCAAGCACATGAGCGCCAGTCAACAAACGGCCATCGCCGCCATTAAGGGCTACCTCGACCGCGGCCCGTACCCAGCCGGCGGCGATCACAGCACCTTAAATGTTTCGGCCTATCACTGGGGCCAAGACTTCAATACCTGGCTGATTCCGGCGATGCGCATGGTCGTCGACTTTAGCTTGGATGAGCCCTTGATCGGCCTGAACAGCTCCGGCCAATCCGGTAATCCGGCCAGCCCGCACTACGCCGACGGCATCACCGCTTGGCAGCAAGGCCACTATATGAGTTTCCCGTTTCAAGCGAAAAACCTCGACAAGGTCTACGGTAAACAGCGTTTAAGCCTGATCCCTAGCCGGAAATAGTCCAATTTAAGATTTTTACCGCGCCGGATGGAACTAACCCAGCCCGGCGCCACTCTTAATTACGGACTTACTCCATAGGTTATTTTTAGGGCGCCTCACCGCGCCCTTTTCTTTGCCTGCGATTTGCCCACCAGCCGTCACCGACCACCTATCACCACGACCAGCGACGCCCGGCTTTAATCGTGCGCATGTTAGGATGCGCGCCTTGATAATCCTGACACTGGCGCAATTGACCGACCATGGCCGAACACGACTTCCGCTACTCCCTGCTAAGCCCTCAGCACACCCTCAACGAATGCCGCGCCTTGGCGCCTGGCCGCTATCAAGTTACCGGTAACGGCGGCGGGATTCTTAAAGGCGACACCCTCCTGGTGACCCTTAAAGGCAGTCGCGAACTCTGCTTGCGCTTGCAGGTAGAAACGGTTCGTCGCCTGATTAACCCGCCCGGGCAATGGATCGCGGTGGCCAACGGCCCCGTATTTACTGAGTTGGCTATCCTCAACTGGCAGGTCAAGTGCGATAGCTGCACTGCCGAGCTGGATTTTGAGTTCGCCGTGGATGCCGCACTGGGTAAAAAAGCCCAAGCCCCGGCGGCCCAAGCGCGTATTCAAGAGCTTGGCTGGCAAGCCGTAGGCGTACTGCACCGCTGCCCAAACTGTCAGGAGCGCGCCCAATGACGCCAATTTTCAGCCGCCATGCAATGCTCGCCGGGCTGGCCGTCAGCCTGCTGGGCTGCAGCAGCGAGCCCTTACAAGTGGTCAATGAGCGGGTTTATCAAGCCGAATGGATCGCCGGCCAGCCGCGCATACACCACAGCCATCCCACCCTAATCCTCGGCCAAGATGGTCGCGCCTATGGCAATGCTGGCTGTAATCATTGGTTTGCCAGCTACAGCTTGGAAGGTAACAAACTCAGCTTTAGCGAGATCGGCAGTACCCGCAAGATGTGCCCGCCGCCGTTAATGGCGCAAGAGCAGCGCTTTCTCGAATCACTCAGCCAAGTGCAGCGCTGGGACTTCTCCAGCCAAGAGCAACTGCGCCTCTGGCCGGCCGAAGGCAAGCCGATGCGCCTTGAGCCACAAGACGACTAATATTGCCGTCACTGCGCGCGCATAAAACTGGCCAGCCTTAACGGACGAACAGCTCCAACTGCTCATGACTGGCGCGCAAATCCAGCAAGCGCACCCCCACACCGATCAGCCGCACCGGCTTATGTGCACGGGCGAAGGCTGCACTTAGCAACAGTTGATAGCTATCGAGTGCGTGGCCTGCGCCGGCCTGCTCAACCGTGGTCTGAGTAAAGTCATGGAACTTGAGTTTAACGAAGGGTTTACCCGCACGGTAACTGTGCTCAAGGCGCTGCAAGCGCCCACCCAACTCGGTCAGCAATGCCGGCAAGTGCGCTAAACAGGCGCTTAAATCCGGCAAATCCTGATCATAGGTGTGCTCAACGCTGAGGCTTTGCCGGCGACTCTCGACCTGCACCGCACGCTCATCGATGCCACGCGCCAAGCCCCACAGCCGCTCACCAAAACTGCCGAACTCGCGCGCCAACACCAGTTGGCTACGCTCGCGTAAATCGGCGCAAGTATGAATGCCTAAGCGCGCCATGCGTTCGGCAGTGACCTTACCGACCCCATGCAGTTTTTTCACCGGCAGGGCTTGGACAAAATCGTCCACCTGCGCTGGCGTAATCACAAACAAACCATTGGGTTTTTTCCAATCGCTGGCGATCTTGGCCAGAAACTTGTTCGACGCCACCCCGGCCGACACCGTGATGTGCAGCTCTCGGGCAACCCGGCGCTGAATTTCCTGGGCGATGCGCGTAGCGCTGCCGGCAAAATGCGGGCTGGCCGACACATCCAAATAGGCTTCATCCAGCGACAACGGCTCGATGATCTCGGTGTAGTCGGCAAAAATCCCGTGGATCTGCTGCGACACGGCCTTATAAGCCTCCATGCGCGGCTTAACGATGACTAAATCCGGGCACAGTTTGAGCGCTTGTCGCGATGGCATCGCCGAATGCACGCCAAACGCACGCGCTTCATAGTTACAGGTGGCAATCACCCCGCGGCGGTCGGCGCTGCCCCCCACGGCCAAGGGCTGACTGGCTAGGCGCGGGTCGTCACGCATCTCAATGGCGGCATAAAAACAGTCGCAATCCACATGAATGATTTTTCTTGAGCTCATAACCTGCAACTTAACCATCAAGCGGAAAAAAGCCCAGAACAGTGGCGCGCGAGCCGCATCATACCCGCGCATGGGAAAAACCTCGCCCGCCAAACACCGGCAAGACGCCAACCGCGCCACCGGTTAAATCGGCGCCACCGCCACCGAGCGACTCGCCCGACAACCTCAAACAACGCTAAGCATCTGACAGAAAACCATTTTTCCTAAACTTTTGGTTGACACATAAGCTCACCCGAGTAGAATTGCCGGCGCGGGATGGAGCAGTCTGGTAGCTCGTCGGGCTCATAACCCGAAGGTCGTAGGTTCAAATCCTGCTCCCGCAACCAAACAATAAAAGGCCACTTAATTAAGTGGCCTTTTTTGTGCCTGTCGTTTGGCTGCCACGCGCCGCAATTTAAGCGCGCATGGGAACTTGTGGTCACCCCCTCACTCTTAGCCCCACAGCCACGAGGTCTACGATGCCCGCCAGCACTCACGCAAGCCAGACAAAACCGCTGCTGCCAAAACGCTGGCAGCAACAGTTGCGGCGGCATCGCCAACTTATCGGCATAAGCCTGACGCTGCTGCTATTTACCCTGGCACTGCTCGCCTGCCGCCACCTACTGCAGGGGATCGATCCGGCGGCGCTGCGCCTTGCACTGCATGAAGTCCCCAGCAATGCATTACTCGGCGCCTTTGCCTGTACCGCACTGGGCTTCTTGGTGTTGCTCGGCTACGAGTGGTCCGCCAGCCGTTATGCCGGGGTAAAACTGCCCAACCGCACCTTGGCGTTTACCGGTTTTAACGCCTTTGCGATTGGCAATGCGGTGGGCTTATCCATGCTTTCCGGCGGCGCGGTGCGTTACCGTCTGTATGCGCGGCATGCCGTAGAGCCCGCGCAAATCGCCCGCATGACCCTGTTCACCAGCCTCGCACTCGGCAGCGCTTTGCCCCTGCTGGCCGCCCTCGCCTGTTTAGCCGATTTAACTGCCGCCAGCGCCGCCCTGCGCCTGCCGCCGCTGCTGATAGGTACAGCCGCCAGCGCGATCCTGCTGCTGTACGCCGGGCTCAGCCTAGGCATTCAGCGCCTGCGTGTCGATCCGCAGAGCACGCCGCACAACCTGACCATCAAGCTACGCAGACGCTTGATGCGCTTGCCTAGCGTGCGCTTAAGTTTGCTGCAACTGCTGATCACCGCCCTCGACGTCGCCGCCGCCGCCGCCGTGTTGTATTTACTGCTGCCGGTCGCACCGCCCTTCCCGGTGTTTTTCTTGGTGTATTTACTGGCGCTGGCCGCCGGCGTACTCAGCCACGTCCCGGGTGGCGTCGGGGTGTTCGAGGCAGTACTGCTGGCCGCTTTCGCCAATCAACTGGGCGCCGCCCCCTTGGCTGCCGCCCTGCTGCTGTATCGACTGATCTACGTGGTAGCGCCGCTGCTGCTGGCCTGCGTGCTGCTGCTTATTAATGAAGCCCAACGACTACTGCCCACGCGCCAAGCCATGCGCTTTGCCTCAGGGCTGGCCGCCCCGGTACTGGCGCTTTTGGTGTTCATCTCCGGCACTGTCTTGCTGTTTTCCGGGGTCACCCCGGCCATCGACACGCGTTTAGAGCACCTGAGCTTTCTCCTGCCGCAGCACTTGATCGAAGCCTCACACCTGGGCTCCAGCCTGATTGGCGTGCTGTGCTTATTGCTGGCCCAAGGCCTGCGCCGGCGCCTATCCGCCGCCTGGCTATTGACCCTGATTCTGCTGCTCAGTGGCGCGCTGCTGTCACTATTCAAAGGTTTCGACTGGGAAGAAGCCAGCCTGCTGACGCTCACGGCCATCTTACTCGCGCGCTTTCGCAAGGCCTTTTACCGCCCTAGCCGTTTACTCGAACTGCCCTTCTCGCCGCTGTTTCTGTTGGCCTGCCTAGCGGTACTGGTTAGCTCCATTTGGCTGATGTTCTTCGCCTATCAAGATGTGCCTTACGAGCATCAACTGTGGTGGCAATTCGCCCTCGACGCCAGCGCGCCACGGGCTTTACGCTCAGCCATGAGCAGCTCGGTGCTGCTGCTGATACTGGCCATGACCTGGCTGCTGCGCACCGCGCCACCGAATATTCATTTGCCTGACGCTACCGAGCTAAGCCGCGCCGCCGCGATTTTAATGAAGTCCAACCAACCGGACGGCGGCCTAGCCCTGACGGGCGATAAAGCCCTGCTGTTTCACCCCGACGGCAATGCCTTTTTAATGTATGCCCGCCGCGGTCGCAGCTTGGTCGCCCTGTACGACCCTATCGGCGATGCACAACAGCGCGCCGAGCTAATCTGGCAATTTCGCGATCTGTGCGATTTCCATCACGCCCGCCCAGTGTTCTATCAGGTGCGCAGCGAGAATCTGCCGCTGTATATGGACATCGGCCTAACCGCCATCAAACTGGGCGAAGAGGCGCGAGTCGAGCTGGGCAGCTTTGCCCTACACAGCCAAGCCAAAGGTATGAAAGACCTGCGCTATACCCTCAACCGCGGCCAGCGCGACGGCTTGAGCCTGGAGATCCACGAACCTGGGCAAGTGCCAATGAGCGAGCTGAAAGTGATTTCCGATGCCTGGCTGGCGGGCAAACAGGTGCGTGAAAAAGGCTTCTCGCTGGGCCGTTTTAGCAGCGATTACCTGCAGCACTTTCGCATTGCCCTGATCCGCTACCAAGGCCGCCCAGTGGCCTTTGCCAACCTACTGGAAACCAACAGCCTTGAGCTGGCCAGCCTCGACCTGATGCGCGTGGAGCCACAGGCCCCCAAGCTGACCATGGAGTTTCTAATGCTTAGTTTGCTGCTGCACTATCAAGCCCAAGGCTACCTCCAGTTCAGCCTCGGCATGGTTCCTCTAGCGGGCTTACAACCACGCCGTGGCGCCCCCCTAACCCAGCGCCTTGGTGCCTTAATGTTCAGCCGTGGCGGACAGTTTTATAATTTCCAAGGCCTGCGCCATTTTAAAGACAAGTTCCAACCCGTTTGGCAGCCACGCTACTTGGCCGTGCCCGCCGGGCTCGACCCTCTGGTGGCGATCACCGACACCGCCGCGCTAATCGCCGGCGGGCTAACTGGCCTGGTGAAACGCTAATGCGGCGCCGTTATTGGGCGGCCGCCTTGACCGCGCTGGCCTTAGTGGGAATGGCCGCTGGCCTGTGGCGTGCGCAATTGCAGCCCGCAGCGGCGCAGGTCAACACGCTAACGCTGCCCGGCATCAGCCACGCCAGCCGGGTCACCCCCAACGGTGCGGTGCACGCTCGAGTTCTGCTGGCGTTGCCGACAGAGCAGTTACTAAGCGCCGAACAATTGCTGGCACTAAGCACGCAAAACGCCGCGCAAGTGTTGCAGTACTCAGTGCACGTCGACGACTGCGCCCTGCAACAACAGCAATTGCAGGCCGTGCTGGGCCAACTCGATGGCCCGCCAAGCCTCGTTGCCGGGATTGGTCCCGGCGCCGCATTGGCCTGGCGCTGGCTGGCACAACAACCTAACGATCAGGCCCATGCGCTCTCCATCGGTTTCTCCATTGAGCATCCCGACTGTCCCGCGCCCCTACCGTCACATGCCGCCCACGGCCACTGGCTAGCCGCCTGGAATGACAACCCGGACGATGCCAGCGCGCGCTTCGTGCGTGGCCAACCACAGCATACGGAAAACCTGATCAGCGATTACACCGTCAGCCTGCAACAACTGCTCAACAGCCAGCTGCAACGTCGCCTACAGGGGCAACGCGACCCCATGCCGGTGGTGGAAGTGCCTGCAACCGCGGCCAATGACACCGTAACCCTGTTCTATTCCGGCGATGGTGGCTGGCGCGATCTCGACGCGGATGTTGCGGCCGAAATGGCCAAGCACGGCTATCCGGTGGTTGGCGTGGATGCCATGCGCTATTTCTGGCAGCACAAAAGCCCCGAGCAAGCCAGCCAAGACCTCAGCCAACTGATGCAGTTATACCGGCAAAAATGGGCCGCCAAACACTTCGTACTTGCTGGCTACTCGTTCGGCGCCGACGTCTTACCGGCGCTGTACAACCGCCTGCCAGCCGGCGATCAGCAAGACGTCAGCGCCGTACTGCTGTTGGCCCTAGCTCGCAGCGGTAATTTTGAGATTGAAGTACAAGGCTGGCTCGGCAAGACCGGCCAAGAAGCCCCCACGGGCCCCGAACTCAGCCAACTGCCCGCCAGCAAAGTGCTCTGCGTGTTTGGCGCACAAGACATTGAAGGCAGCGGCTGTACGCAGCCCGGCGCCATCGGTGAACGCTTGCAACTGCCCGGCGGCCATCACTTTGACGAGAACTATCCAGCCCTCGCTGCTCGTTTGGTAAAGGCCATTCAAGCCCGCGAGCGTTGACCTCGGGCAACAGCAGCGCGGGCTTAATCGGTTAAGCTCAGCCCTATCGCGACTAGCCTAGAGAAAAAGCTCAGCCGTGTTCTTTACACTAAAGCACTACGATAAGTGCGCATTCTAGGAGTCAATATGAGCTGGAAAAACACTGAAACTCGCTTCGGCACCCTGTCCATCGGCCTGCATTGGCTGATGCTAATTTTAATCGCCGCGGTGTACGCCTGCATCGAGCTTAAAGGCAACTTCCCAAAAGGCAGCGAGATGCGTGACGGCCTCAAGCAATGGCACTTTATGCTCGGCCTAGCGGTGTTCGCCTTGGTCTGGCTGCGCATCGCCGCCCGCCTGCTCGGCGCGCAGCCAAAAATTCAACCGGCCGTGTCGCTCGCCCAAGACAAAATTGCCAAGCTGATGTACCTAGCGCTCTACGCCCTGATGATAGGTGCGCCACTGGCCGGCTGGCTGATGCTCAGCGCCTACGACAAGCCTATCCCCCTCTTCGGCTTGCAACTGCCAGCCCTGCTCGGCCCCGACCAAGCACTCGGCGGACAGATCAAAGAACTGCACGAACTGGCCGGCACCATCGGTTATTGGCTGATCGGCCTGCACGCCGTCGCCGGGCTTTATCACCACTACATCCGCCGCGATAACACCCTGCGCATCATGCTGCCTGAGCGCAAATAAACCGCAGCACAGATGTAAAAAAGGGCTTGCCGACCACCTCGGCAAGCCCTTTTTTATTGACCGTGTGAAGGCTTAAATCTCCACCTGCGCACCCAACTCAATGACCCGATTGAGCGGCAGCTTGAAGAACCGCAAGTTGCTGTTGGCGTTCTTCAACATAAAGGCGAACAAGGTCTCCCGCCACGGCGCCATGCCTAAACGTTTGGACGGAATTACCGTCTCGCGGCTAAGGAAGTAGGTGGTGCGCATCGGGCTAAAGTCCAAGCCATCCAAGTGGCACAGGGTCAATGCCAGCGGCACATCTGGCTCATCCATAAAGCCGTAATGCAGCAGCACCCGGAAAAACCCATCACCATAGGCATCCACCTCAAAGCGCCGATCAGCCGCCACCCGCGGCGTGTCCTCACTGACCACCGTGAGCAACACCACCTGCTCATGCAGCACCTGGTTATGCAGCATGTTATGCAACAAGGCATGCGGCACCGCATCCGGTCGCGCACTCAAGAACACCGCCGTGCCCTGCACCCGATGCGGTGGCTGGCTACGAATACTGCTGATAAACAGCGGCAATGGCAGCGCCGTTTCATCCAGACGCTCAAACAGAATCTGCCGGCCGCGCTTCCAAGTGGTCATCAGCACAAACAGCACCACCCCGGCGATGACTGGAAAGGCGCCGCCTTGCAATATTTTCGGGATATTCGCGGCAAAGAACAGGCTGTCCACCACCAAGAAACCTAATAGCAAGGGAATCGCTAACCAACGCGAAGTCTTCCACAGCAACAACATCACCGCGGCCACCAAGAAGGTGTCGATCAACATGGTGCCTGTCACCGCCACGCCATAAGCCGAAGCCAGCGCGCCAGAGGAACCAAAGCCCAAGACCAACACCACCACGCCGACCATCAACGCCCAGTTGACCACGCCCACGTAAATTTGCCCCTGCGCTTGGCTGGAGGTGTGCTGAATATGCATACGCGGCACATATCCCAACTGAATCGCCTGCTGGCTCAGCGAGAACGCGCCGGAAATTACCGCCTGCGAGGCAATGATGGTCGACAACGTTGCCAGGCCAATCATCGGCAACAAGGCCCACGCCGGCACCAACAGGTAAAACGGATTGCGTGCCGCTTCGGGATTTTCCAGCAGTAGCGCGCCTTGGCCAAAGTAATTAAGCACCAATGCGGGCAACACCAAGGCAAACCAGGCGCGGGCAATCGGCTTACGGCCAAAATGGCCCATGTCGGCATACAAGGCCTCGGCGCCGGTCAGCGCCAACACCACGGCACCGAGAATGGTGATGCCAATGCCCGGCTGGGCGACAAAAAAGTTCACCGCCCACAGCGGATTCAGCGCCTGCAACACTTCGGGATGCTGAACGATGCCACGCACGCCCAAGATCGCCAAAATAGCGAACCACGCCAGCATTACCGGGCCGAACAAAATACCGATGCGCGCGGTGCCATGCTTTTGGATCACAAACAGCCCGACCAGCAGCGCCACCGTCACCGGTACCACCCAGTGACCAAGCCCCGGCAGGGCCACATCCAAGCCCTCGACCGCCGACAACACCGAAATCGCCGGGGTAATCATGCTGTCACCGTAAAACAGCGCAGCACCAAATAAACCCAACAACACCAATACGCTTTTCAATCGTGGATAAGGTAACGCCGCGCGCCGCGCCAACGCGGTCAAGGCCATCACCCCACCCTCACCTTCGTTGTCGGCACGCAACATAAACATTACGTACTTGAGCGACACCACCCACAACAGCGACCAGACGATCAACGACAGAATGCCAAACACCCCGTCATGGTTAACCTGTACGCCATATTGACCAGAAAACACCTCCTTCAAGGTGTACAACGGGCTGGTACCAATATCGCCATACACCACCCCAGTGGCCGCCACCAGCAAGCCAAAGCCTGATGCGTGATGGCTATTTTCGCCCGTGTCGGTAGAAGCCAGTTCGCTCATTGCAACCACTCATTACAAAATGTGTGTGAATGCTGCGCTCCTCTTAAGCGCAAGGCAATCCCTGCAGCTATTTGTCGCAGGCAATTAAAGCAGCGCCAGCCAGCGCGCAACACTGGCCAAGGACGCTGGCTGCCAGTAGAATTGCGCACTTTTTGATCAGCCGCGCCCACGCGGGCTGAATAGACACTGAGGTACACCATGTCCAGCCCCACCAACCCCAAAGTCGGCTTTGTTAGCCTCGGCTGCCCGAAAGCCCTAGTCGACTCAGAGCGCATCCTCACCCAGCTGCGCATGGAAGGCTACGAGATCGTCCCAACCTATCAGGACGCCGACGTAGTGGTGGTTAACACCTGTGGTTTTATCGACAGCGCCAAAGCCGAATCGCTGGAAGTCATCGGCGAAGCCCTAGCCGAAAACGGCAAGGTGATTGTCACCGGCTGCATGGGCGTCGACGCCAGCGTGATTCGCGATGTACACCCCAGCGTCTTGGCCGTCACCGGCCCGCAGCAGTACGAGCAAGTGGTTAACGCCGTACACGACGCCGCGCCACCGAATAAAGAACACAACCCACTGATCGATCTAGTGCCACCGCAGGGCGTCAAACTCACGCCGCGCCACTACGCCTACTTGAAAATTTCCGAAGGCTGCAACCACAGTTGCAGCTTCTGCATCATCCCCTCGATGCGCGGCAAACTGGTCAGCCGCCCGGTGGGTGACGTGCTCAGCGAAGCCGAGCGCTTGGTCAAAGCCGGCGTCAAAGAGCTGCTGGTAATCTCCCAAGACACCAGCGCCTACGGCGTCGACGTTAAATACAAAACCGACTTCTGGAACGGCCAGCCGGTTAAAACCCGCATGTTAGAGCTGTGCGAAGCGCTGAGCAGCATGGGCGTCTGGGTCCGCCTGCACTATGTCTACCCGTACCCGAACGTCGACGACATCATCCCGCTGATGGCCGCCGGCAAGATCCTGCCGTACCTCGACATCCCCTTCCAACACGCCAGCCCGAAAATCCTCAAAGCCATGAAACGCCCAGCCTTCGAAGACAAAACCCTGGCGCGAATCAAAAACTGGCGCGAGCAGTGCCCAGAACTGATCATCCGCTCGACCTTTATCGTCGGCTTCCCAGGCGAGACCGAAGAAGACTTCCAGTATCTGCTCAACTGGCTGACCGAAGCCCAACTCGACCGCGTCGGCTGCTTCCAGTACTCACCTGTAGAGGGCGCGCCGGCCAACCTACTGGACAGCCCAGTGGTACCCGACGACATCAAGCAAGACCGCTGGGACCGTTTTATGGCCCACCAGCAAGCCATCAGCAGCGCCCGCCTGCAGCTGAAAATCGGCAAAGAAATTGAAGTATTGGTCGACGAAATCGACGAAGACGGCGCCATCGGCCGCTGCTTCGCCGACGCCCCGGAAATCGACGGCATCGTCTACATCGACAGCGACCAAGACCTAAAGCCCGGCGACAAAGTCTGGTGCCGCGTCACCAACGCCGACGAATACGACCTCTGGGCCGAAACCCTCGAAGCCTAAATTGCAAACGTAACACCGGCCTCGCGCCAAAACAGCCTGCCGCTAAATCCAGCGCGCAGGCTTTTTTATGCGCCGCAGCTAAAGGCCAAAACCACGCCTAGCCCAATACACGATCCAGCGGACTTATCACCCCAAGCCCGCCACGATTAAGCACATGGGTATAAATTTGCGTGGTTTTCACATCTGCATGCCCCAGCAGCTCCTGCACGGTGCGAATATCCTGCCCGGCTTCCAAAAGATGAGTAGCAAACGAATGCCGAAAGGTATGCGGCGTGGCCGGCTTAACGATCCGCGCGCGCAGGACCGCTTCACGCACCGCACGCTGAATCGTCTTCTCATGCAAATGATGGCGATGAATGCCACTGCCGCGCGGGTCTTGCGAGCGATTGCCCGAAGGGAAAACAAACTGCCAGCCCCATTCCGCCGCCGCATTCGGGTATTTACGCGCCAGGGCAAAAGGCAAATTAGCCTGCCCAAAACCCTCGGCCAAATCTTGCTCATGTAACGCACTCACGGCCTGCAACTGCTGCTGCAACCCGGGTATCAGCGTGCGCGGCAACATCGTCACGCGATCTTTCTGGCCTTTACCATCACGCACCAAAATCTCGCCACGGCTGAACTCCACATCCTTAACCCGCAACCGCAACGCCTCCATCAAGCGCAAACCAGAGCCATACAGCAGATTAGCCACCAGCGCCGCCACACCCGACAGCTCAGCCAACACCCGAGCCACCTCCTCGCGCGTCAACACCACCGGCAAATGCGTTGGCTTCTTCGCCCGCACCACCCCCTCAAGCCACGGCAACTCAACTTTCAGCACCTCTTTATAAAGAAACAACAACGCCGCCAACGCCTGATTCTGCGTCGCCGCCGCCACATTGCGCTTAACGGCCAAGTGGGTCAGAAACGCCTCCACCTCAACCGCGCCCATCTCCAAGGGGTGACGGTACTTGTGAAACCGTATATAACGTTTTACCCATTCGGCGTAGACCGTTTCGGTACGAATGGAATAGTTGCGTAGACGAATTTGCTGACGGACCTGATCCAACAGCCGAGGCTTGTCCTCTTCCATGTCGCGTTACTCCCTAAATCGTGTCGCGTTTTCCAAGCACACCTCCACGCTAGACGTAGATTTACAGGACGACAAGGAACGTTATGAGACACCTTTTTACGACACAAGCCCCGACGTTCTACGACAAAAATCCGCGACATGCCCATGTCGCATAATAATAGTTAGGCCACTCCGAAAACTTACCAAGGTGACACATGATAAATTTAAAAAATTCCATTTTCCTTATACTTTTAGTTTTGGCTGGATGCCAAACAACCCCAACTGAGCCACCAAAAACGAGAGAACAAATTAAAGCCGAAATCGATGCTGACGTTGAGGCGAAAATGATAACGGAGATGAAATTAAAAGGAAAAACCCAAGAGGAAATAAATCATATTGTAAACTATCTTCATCTTCCATATAAAAAACAACTTGAAAGCCAAGTTGCAGACTACCACACCACAGCTGGAAACATGCTGGCCCTACTAGATCATTCATATAGCACCTGCAAGCAAACGCAAGAAAGCATGAATCTCGCTATCGAGCTAGATCGAGACCTACACAATATCAATGGCGAGTTATCTAAAAGCCGTAAAGCCGATTTATCTACATGTGCTGTAGAGTCATCCGATGTAATCAGGGAATTCTACTATAAATCCTACTACAAAAAAATATCCGATCCAAAAGAGTACGAAATTGTCAATGATACATATGTAAAATGGACGTCGTATATGAGAGAGATCATGGTAAATCCAACTAGTTACAT
>JAIETJ010000054.1 GCA_019745275.1 Pseudomonadaceae bacterium
GAGCAACTGAGCGAAGCCCGCGACACTATTTTACAGCCGCCCACCTATGCCGACTGAACTTCAACTGCAGGCGTAATAGCCGATGCTCCCGGTGGCTCAGGGCATCACAAGGGATGCACAGCCCGCGCACGCGGCGCTGACCGGCTAAGCGAAAATGCAGCACCACCACTAACGGCAACGCCACGCTGCTGGGCCGCAGTTGCACGGCCTGCCAGCCGCTTGCGCCGTTATACAACTGCCAACCGCCATCATCGTGGCGCACGCCGCTAAAGGCTTGTGGTGATTTGAGCAGTATTTGCCGAGGCAAACACCAGGCCGCGTGCAGCAGCGCCAAGCCGCAGCCTAAAAGCTGCAGCCACAGCGGGAGTGCCGCCAACAGCACGGCCAGCAAAGCCAAACCGAGCGTTAACAAATAACCGGCCAATAGCAAACCCGAGGTCTGCCAGCGGCATTCGAACGCCTTACTTGGGCTGGACACGGTCCAAAATTATCTTAACGATGATTTTAAGGTCGGCATCATCCGGCACGCCACGCTGCATAAACCAGCCAAACATGTCCTGATCTTCACAGGTTAACAACTGCCGATAGCGCTCTTGATTGACCGCATCAAGGGTCGGAAACACCTCACGCACAAAAGGCACCAGCAGCAAATCCAGCTCCAGCATGCCGCGACGGCTATGCCAAAACAGTTGGTTGAGCTCAGTCGAATCGACCATGCAGCAGTTCCTTACGGTTATTCATAAAATAAGCCTGCCTAGGGTAACGCAGGATTTGCGCCATATTATAGCGACGCTAGACACTTGCCTGCACCCGCAGACAAGCCGACAGCAGCACTCTATGATGAGCGCCCTGACTTTATGTTTGCGAACCCCATGGCCGACCTCGCTTCTACCGACCTAGTTGTTACCAATGCAGCTGTTACCGACTCAGCATTTTTTTGCGTCTTGAGCCACGAAGGCCTGCTGGCCGTACGCGGCGCCGACGCCAGCAAGCTGCTTCAGGGCCAACTGACCTGCAACCTAAATTACCTCGACGCGCACAGCGCCAGCTTGGGCGCACGCTGTACACCCAAGGGCCGAATGCTCTCGAGCTTTCGCATCCTTCAGCAGGCCGACGGCTATTTACTGGCCATGGCCGCCGAACTACTCAGCGAACAGCTGGCCGAACTGCAGAAGTACGCGGTTTTTTCTAAGTCCAAACTCACCGACGAAAGCGCCGCTTGGGTCCGTTTTGGCCTGCAAGGTGGCGATGCCGCACTCGTCAGCCTTGGCATAGAGCTACCCGCCAACAGCGACAGCGTCGCCCACCACGGCGAGTTAATCGCCGTACGCCTGAGCGATGGTCGTTGCGAACTCTGGCTGCCGGCCAGCGCCGCCGAGCAAATCCAAGCGCAACTTAGCCTGCATTTGCCGCAAGCCGAGCTCAACAGCTGGTTACTGGCGCAAGTTCGCGCCGGCATCGGCCAAGTCTTCGGCGCCAGTCGCGAAGCGTTTATTCCGCAGATGATCAACCTGCAAGCACTCGGCGGCGTGAGTTTCAAAAAAGGTTGCTACACCGGCCAAGAAATCGTCGCGCGCATGCAGTATCTGGGCAAGTTAAAGCGCCGGCTGTACCGTCTCAGCGTGGCAGACGGCGAGATACCCGCAGTGGCCACCGGTATTTTTTCGCCAATCCACGCCAGCAGCGTCGGTGAAGTGGTACTGGCCGCACGCAGCGAAAACGGCGTTGAATTGCTCGCCGTACTGCAAGAAGACGCCCTTAACGATGGCCGCATCCACTTGGCCAGCCTCGCCGGCAGCGCACTGCAGCGCTTAGAGCTACCCTATAAATTAGATTCTGATCGTGAGATTCAGCGCTAGTCACTAGACCGCGCTGTTCTGCCAACTACACTGATAGGGCAACTGCCGCACAGCCCGCCAGCAAAGAGAGCCAAGATGAGCACACTTGCCGACAAAGTCCAACGCGACCTGATTCAAGCCATCGAGAACGATGAACTGGTGCTGCCAACCCTGCCAGAGGTCGCCTTAAAGGTTCGCGAGGCCGCCGAAGACCCGAATATCAGCACCCTGCAACTGAGCAAGGTGATTGGTAACGACGCGGCTTTAACCGCACGCATCATCAAAGTGGTCAACAGCCCATTGCTGCGCACCAGCAAAGAAATCACCGACCTGCAAATGGCCATCAACCGTCTCGGCATCAACTACACCTGTAACCTCGCTATCGGCTTGGCGATGGAGCAAATGTTCCAAGCCACCTCCGATGTAGTCGACCGTAAAATGCGCGAAATGTGGGCCAAGAGCACCGAAATCGCAGGTATCTGCCATGTACTGTGCAAGCAGTTCACTCGCTTGATGCCCGACCAAGCGACCCTCGCCGGCTTGATTCATCAAATTGGCGCTTTGCCGATTTTGGCCTACGCCGAAGATCACAACGACCTACTAGCCGACTCCATCAGCCTTAATCATGTGATCGAGCAAATTCACCCGATCATCGGCGACAAAATCCTGCGTACTTGGGCCTTCCCTGAGCAATTGGCGATTATTCCCGGCCAGTACCTCGATTTCACCCGCGACTCGGCCAAGGTCGACTATGTCGACATCGTCCAGGTGGCCACCTTGCAAAGCTACATTGGCACCGACCACCCCTACACCAAGCTCGACTGGAGCCAGATTCCGGCGTTCGCCAAGCTGGGCCTAGACCCAAGCAAAGACATGAACGACGACGAAGACCTCTCGGCCGCCATGGAAGCGGCCATGAGCATGCTCCAGTAAGCAATTGCCGGGCGGGCCGTAACTCAGCCGGCCCGGCAACACACTGCACCAGCAACAAACCCTGCAACCACCACCATCATTAAAGCGCCGGCAAACGCCAGTCGATTGGCGACTCGCCGTTCTGCGCGAGAAATTTATTGGTGCGACTAAAATGGCCGTTACCGATAAAGCCGCGATAGGCCGACAAAGGCGACGGATGCACCGACTTCAGCACCAGATGCTTGCTGGCATCGATGAGCTTCTCTTTAGTCTGCGCATGCGCACCCCAGAGCAAAAACACTAAATTCTGCTGACGCTCACTGGCCACGGCGATAACCCGATCGGTGAAATGCTGCCAGCCGGCTTTGGTGTGGGAGCCAGCATCGGCCTGTTCCACCGTTAAGGTGGTATTGAGCAGTAACACGCCCTGATCGGCCCAATGCTGCAGACAGCCATGCTGAGCGATGTCGATATTGAGGTCGCGCTTGAGTTCTTTATAGATATTCAACAACGACGGTGGCGTAGCAATCCCCGGCTGCACCGAGAAGCACAGGCCATGGGCTTGGCCGGGGCCGTGATACGGGTCTTGACCAAGAATCACCACTTTTACCTGCGCCAACGGGGTGGAATTCAGCGCATTAAAAATCAGCGGCCCGGGCGGGAAAATCACCTTGCCGGCAGCTTTTTCGCTGCGCAAAAATTCACTCAACTTGCGCATATAGGGCTGCTCAAACTCAGCCTGCAGGGCCGCCTTCCAGCCAGCTTCAAGCTTGATTCGATCCAACTCAGCACTCATACCAGCCTCCCCTAAGCAAAGAAGGCCGCACGCTAGACAAGCACCGCTAGCAAGTCAAGGCGCGCAAGAATAGAGCGTCCGCCCGACAGCGAATACCAATAGCCGCGCAGAAAAACTGCGCCATCACCCGCAGGCGCGTCCGCACGACCAAGGCCACGGCTAACTCCACGCGAGCCTCATAGGTTTTATGATCGCGACAGCCAAGGCATGCCCTGAACCGCCGAGAGTGTACTATCCGGTATGCCACTTCCCACTCACATCCAGCAACGAGAAACCGTCCATGGATTTTGACTTAAGCGAAGAACAACGCCTGCTGGTAAACAGCGCCAGCGCCTTTGCTGCCCATGAGCTAAGCCCGCACGCGGCCGACTGGGACCGCGAGCATTACTTCCCGCTCGAGGTGATTCGGCACGCCGCCGAGCAGGGCTATCTGGCCCTGTATCTGCCGGAAGAGGATGGCGGCCTAGGCCTCTCGCGGTTATCGGCCTCGTTGATTTTTGAACAGCTCTCCGCCGGTTGCGTGGCCACCACAGCGTTTCTGACCATCCACAACATGGCTTCATGGATGCTCGCCTCCTTTGCCGATCAGGCGCTCAAAGATCAATGGCTGCCGCGCCTGACCAGCGGCGAACTGCTGGCGTCCTATTGCCTCACCGAGCCGGATGCCGGCTCCGATGCCGCCAACCTGCGCACCCGAGCCAAGCGTGACGGCGACGACTATCTGCTGGATGGCAGCAAGTGTTTTATCTCCGGAGCGGGCAGCACCGAAGTACTGATCGTCATGGCGCGCACCGGCGGCGATGGCGCCAAAGGTATCTCGTGTTTCTTGGTGCCGGCCGACGCCGAAGGCGTCAGCTACGGCCGTAACGAGCTAAAAATGGGCTGGCGCGCCCAGCCAACCCGCTCCATCACCTTTAACAACGTGCGCATTCCGGCCGGCAACCGCATCGGTCCGGAAGGTCAGGGCTTCGTCTACGCGATGAAGGGCCTAGATGGCGGGCGTATCAATATCGCCAGTTGCTCGTTAGGGGCGGCGCAAGCCGCGCTGGAACAATCGCTGCGCTACGTGGAAGAGCGTAAGCAGTTCGGCAAGCCACTCAGCGACTTGCAGGCCTTGCAATTCAAACTGGCCGACATGCTCACCGACCTAACCGCCAGCCGGCAGATGGTGCGTCTCGCCGCCCATAAACTGGACCACGGCCACAGCGAAGCCAGCTTGTATTGCGCCATGGCCAAGCGTTTTGCCACTGACCGATGCTTTGACCTATGCAACGACGCCCTGCAACTGCACGGCGGCTATGGCTACCTGAATGACTACCCGCTGGAGCGCTGGGTGCGCGACAGCCGTGTGCATCAGATTCTGGAGGGTACCAATGAAATCATGCGGGTGATTATCGCCCGCCGCTTATTGGCCCAAGGTGGCATGCTAGAGCAGCTACTCTAAATTCGTAAGGTGGGCTTTAGCCCACCAGCGCGCCCGATCGGTGGGCTAAAGCCCACCTTACGCGTTTATTTGCGCGATAAAGGATGACTCCATGAGCAACGAAATCGAAACCTATCAAAGCCACCCCTTCGATCTAACCCATAAATTGACCGTGGAAAAACACGGCCATACCGCCCTAATCACCATCAATAATCCACCAGCCAACACGTGGGATCGCGACTCGCTGATCGGCCTTAAGCAACTGATCGAACACCTCAACCGCGACGACCAGGTATATGCGCTGGTAATTACCGGCCAAGGGCATAAGTTCTTCAGCGCCGGCGCCGACCTGAAATTATTTGCCGATGGCGACAAGGCACGCGCCCGCGAGATGGCCCGCCGGTTTGGCGAAGCCTTCGAGGCGCTGCGTGATTTTCGCGGCGTATCGATTGCCGCCATTAACGGCTACGCCATGGGTGGCGGGCTGGAGTGCGCGCTGGCGTGCGACATTCGCATCGCCGAAAGCCATGCTCAGCTCGCCCTGCCCGAAGCCACGGTCGGTTTGCTGCCCTGCGCCGGCGGCACCCAAGCACTGAGTTGGTTAGTCGGTGAAGGCTGGGCCAAGCGCATGATTCTCTGCGGTGAGCGCTTGGACGCCGACAGCGCGCTGCGCATCGGCTTAGTCGAGCAAGTGGTCGATAGCGGTGAAGCCCGTGGCCACGCCCTGCTGTTGGCGGCCAAAGTGGCCAAACAAAGCCCAGTCGCTGTGCGCACCATCAAACCGCTAATCCAAGGCGCCCGCGAACGCGCGCCGAATACCTGGCTGGCCGCCGAGCGCGAGAGCTTTGTGGATTTATTCGATGCCGACGACACCCGCGAAGGGGTGAATGCCTTCTTGGAAAAACGCGACCCGCAGTGGCGCAATAAGTAATCGCCAGATGGGCAACCGCAGCGTTGCCCAGTCGATGGATGGCGCGCCATTCATCCAGCCGCAACCACCACTGGAAACCAGCATGAACGTGCAATTTGAAGAGCGCCACGGCCAACAGGGCGACCGGATCGGTATCGCCACCCTGGATGCACCCAGCAGCCTCAATGCGCTGTCGCTGCCGATGATCAACGCACTGGCCGAGCGGCTCGATGCGTGGGCCAACGACCCGGCGATTGTCTGCGTAATGTTACGCGGGCACGGCAGCAAAGCTTTCTGCGCCGGCGGCGACGTGTTGCAACTGGTGCAATCTTGCCGCGACCAACCGGGGGTTATCCCCGAATTGGCCGGCACTTTTTTCGCCACTGAATACCGTCTCGACTACCGCATCCATACGTATCCAAAACCACTGATTGTCTGGGGCCACGGCTATGTAATGGGCGGCGGCATGGGGCTGTTGCAAGGTGCGGCCATTCGTATCGTCACCCCATCCAGTCGCTTGGCCATGCCGGAGATCAGCATCGGCCTGTACCCGGATGTCGGCGGCAGTTGGTTCCTCTCGCGTCTGCCGGGCAAGCTTGGACTGTTTCTCGGTCTCACCGGCGCGCAGATCAACGCCCGCGATGCGCTGGACCTGAATCTGGCCGACCGGATGTTGCTGGACGAGCAGCAAGATGAACTGCTCAGCGGCCTGCAGCAGTTGAACTGGCAAGACCAACCGAGCCTGCAACTTAACAGCCTGCTCAAAGCGTTGGCGCAACAGGCCCATGCGCAACAACCCTCCGCGCAATGGCTGCCGAGGCGCGAGCAGCTGGATGCCTTACTGGATGTCATCGATCTGCCTAGCGTTTGGCACGCCATCTGCGCCCTGAGTGATGACCAAGACCCACTGCTGGCCCGCGCAGCCCGTACCCTCCGCGCCGGCTGCCCGCTGACCGCGCATCTGGTTTGGGAGCAAATACGCCGCGCCAAGCACTTGTCGCTGGCTCAGGTATTTCAGATGGAATACGCCATCAGCCTGAACTGCTGCCGTCACCCGGAATTTGCCGAAGGCGTGCGCGCCCGCTTAATCGACAAAGACCAAACGCCACGCTGGCACTGGCCCGATGTAGCGAGGATTTCCGCCGCCGAAATCGAAGCGCACTTCCAACCCGCTTGGGCTGGTGCGCATCCACTGGCGGATTTGTAACAACAACCGGTAGGAGCCAGCTTGCTGGCGATCCAGCGCAATCGCCAGCAAGCTAGCTCCTACCACAGCGCATACAGCGGCAGCCGGCTATTTGAATAAGGAGCACTCGCATGACCCGCATCGCTTTTATTGGTCTTGGTCACATGGGTTTGCCGATGGCCCGCAACCTGCTCAAGGCAGGCCATCAGCTGAGTGTTTTCGACCTGGTCGCCAGCGCCGTTGCGGAACTGGCCGCTGAAGGCGCCCGCGCCGCCAGCAGCGCCGCCGATGCGGTTAACGGCGCCAGCGTGATCATCAGCATGTTGCCGGCCAGCCAACACGTCGAAGCGCTGTACCTAGGCGATACTGGTTTGCTCGGCCGTATTGCCGCCGAGAGCTTGATTATTGAGTGCTCGACCATCGCTCCGGAGTCAGCGCGCAAGGTGCATCAAGCCGCCGCTAGCCTCGGCTTGCCGATGCTCGACGCGCCAGTTTCAGGCGGCACCGCCGGCGCCGCAGCCGGCACCCTGACCTTTATGGTCGGCGGCGACGCCGCGGTATTGGAACAAGCCCGACCGATATTGGCGGCCATGGGCAGCCGTATTTTGCATGCAGGCAGCGACGGCGCCGGCCAAGTGGCCAAGGTCTGCAACAACCAGTTGCTGGCCGTATTGATGATCGGCACCGCCGAAGCCATGGCCCTGGGCGTCGCCAACGGCCTGGAGCCCAAGGTGCTGGCCGAGATCATGCGTCAGAGTTCGGGCGGCAACTGGGCGCTGGAAAAATACAATCCCTGGCCCGGGGTGATGCCCGCCGCACCGGCCTCCCGCGAGTACAGCGGCGGCTTTATGAGTGAGCTAATGGCCAAAGACTTAGGCCTCGCCCAGCAGGCCGCGCAAGCCACCGCCAGCAGCACACCGATGGGCGCCCTCGCCTTGCAACTGTACCGACTGCTGCTCAAGCGAGGCCAAGGCAAACTGGACTTCTCGGCGATCCAGAAGCTGTTTGTCGAATAAGTTGCACTCGCCCAGACAGCACAACGCCGCGAATTCGCGGCGCTGTCGTTGTTACATACGGCAGGTGGCTAAAACTACTTAGCCTCCAGAACAATATCATCCAGATAAGGCGCCTGCAGGTCACGCTCAGGAATCTCCCACACAATCAACTTAGGTGGCGTTTGCTTAAACGCCGAGCTGTCGAAATAGGCCTTAGCGGCGCCCGAAAAAGCGCCACCATCGACAGCAAAGTTGCCGACACTGGCACCGACGGCCCGCTGCAGAAAAGGTATGAAGTTTGAGTTGCGCGAGAACGAGGTGCCGATAACTGCAACATTCGGCAGTTGGCTGTCGCCAAACAAATCATCCTCGGCCAACGCCTCAGTCGCGGCGGCGCGGGCCGTGAAGCTGCTGTGCGACACCTGTTCAACCAATGGCTGTAAATCAGCGGGCAGCCAATCCAGACCGGCAAGATGGACTAGGTCGCCGGGCCGCACTTGCGGCTCAGAGACGCTTACATCAAAGGCTTGCGCCGGGGTGGGGGTAACTCCCTGCTCTGCAATCCGAGCCGCCACGGCAACTGCCGCCGCATTGGCACCGGCCTCACTCCAATGGGTGTCGGTGCGCAAAAAAGCGCCACGGCCAAGCGGCTGCAACACCGCCGTCAGATCCAGCACCGCCAGTCCTTGCGCCTGCACGCTGTCGCGCCAGTGCGTGAGGCGCTGGGCAAACTGCGCCGAACGCGCCACACCACACAATTCGCTAGCGGCGATGCGGCTCTTGTCTGGCACCAGCACCAGCAGTAACTCTATGCCCCGCAGGTGCAGTTGACCGCGCAACTCGATAACCTTGGTAGCCCGTGCTTGAGCGTTGCGCGCCGCGTTGGGCTGTAGCTTCAACTCATCGACCAGAAACAACCAACCCGGACAACCTTGCCGCACCCGGCTGCCGGTATCGCTAATCAGCAGCCAACTGGCGCCACGCTCAAGGTGCGCCGCCTGCTCGGCAAAGGGCACGCCGGCCAGCTCCTTGGCGATTCGATGAGTCACGGCACCATGACGAATGTCGTCCCAACTGAGCTTGGGCGGCAACAAGTCGATTTTACCGCTGAGCATCGCCCAGCCAGCACAGAGCAAGCCGACCACAAGAAACAGCAACAGCACCACCCCCGCTAGCGGGCTTAACCGCAGGGTGATGGCACTAGGCGGCACGGGGGCCGGGGACGAGGGCAGCGAAGTAGTAGTCATCAGAATTGGAAGTACAGAAAGGGCACGGTTTCCCGGCTGGCGATCAACGCGAACGACAGCAGAAAACCAAGCACGGGCCAGAGGGAGCCAAGCACAGCAAACATCCTAGTCGCGCCATAGCGCGCTTCGCAACGTTGCTGGTACAGCGGCGTAATCACGCAGATCACCCCCAACAGCGCGCCAATTGCGTGGGCCGGACGCAGGGTCGCGGCCATTGCATCACCTAGGGCAAAAGCATGCAGGCCAAACTGGCCGGCGTACATATTCAGCGCCGTGGCGAAATCCGCCGAGCGAAACAAGGTCCAGGCCAAGGCCACGAACAACAGGGTCATGGCATGCGATAACAACTCGGGCGGGGTAAACATCCCGGCCCGTTCCCAGGCCCGCGCCACACACAACGCCACGCCGTGGGCGGCGCCCCAGAGCAGGTAGTTCCAACTGTCGCCGCCATGCCAAAGCCCGGCAATCGCCATGGTCAGAAACAGGTTGCGGTACGCCAACCACTCACTGCCGCGATTGCCTCCCATTGGGATGTACAGGTAATCGCGGATCCAGCTGGACAGCGACAAATGCCAGCGGCGCCAGAAGTCTTGAATACTGCGCGCCAAGTACGGGCGATTGAAGTTTTCCGGGAAGTGAAACCCAAGCATCAGACCAATGCCGATGGCCATAGCGCTGTAGCCGGCAAAGTCGAAAAA
Organism: Pseudomonadaceae bacterium; assembly: GCA_019745275.1. Classification (GTDB taxonomy): domain Bacteria; phylum Pseudomonadota; class Gammaproteobacteria; order Pseudomonadales; family Pseudomonadaceae; genus Aquipseudomonas. The sequence continues at coordinate 10,006 of JAIETJ010000054.1, forward strand.
CAACTGCAGCGAATAGGCCAAGCAGCCAATCCAGGCATCGACAAAACTCGGCTCAGGCAAAGCAAAAGCCACTCCCACCAAGGGCGAGAGCGTGTCGGCCACCAGCACTTTCATGCTCATGCCGATCATAAAACGTCGCGCGCCGAGACAGAAGTTCTGCCAGTTCATGCCACGATGGGCCAGCTCCTCACTGATCCAGCTGTAGCGAATGATTGGCCCGGCAATCGAGTGGCCGAACATCGACAGGTAGGTGGCATAGGCGATAAAACTGCGCTCCACCGGCACCGTCCGCCGGTGCACATCGACCATATAAGAAATCGCCTGCAGCACGATAAACGACAGCCCTGCCGGCAGCGCAACCTTCTCCCAGCTAGGCGGCAGCATGCCCAGTGGCAGCATCAGCTCCGTGATGCTGGCCACCACTATGTTGGCGTACTTGTACCAACACAGCACTGCCACGTTGAGCACGATCAAACTGGTCAGTAAGCGCACGCGCGCCCTGGACTGCTCGGCAATCCGGTCAATCGCCAGCCCGCCGAACCAAGAGATAACCGTCAAGACCACATGCAGCAGCAAAAAGGTCGGGCTCAACCAGGCGTAGAAAAACCAACTGCCGATTAACAGTACTGGGTTGCGCCATGCAGGGCGCGCCACTGCATAGAGCAGCAGAAAGGCCGGCAAAAACAGCAGAAGAAACTCGAGGGATGCAAAGACCATAACAACTGCCGTCGGTGGGCTAATTTAACCAACGCCGGCGACCAACCGGGCATTGTGCGAATCGTAATGTGCTGCAGTTAACGCGCTCGCCTACTCACCCACGCGTCAACCCACAAAGCTACTTCTTGGCTTGTTTAAGCGCTTCCGTGTTGACCATGGCTTTACTGATAGCGTCGGACCACAGTTTGTAACCTGTCCCAGTCAAGTGCTGCCCATCAACGGTGGCCCATTGCCCCGGAGTCGAGAAAGTCAGCGAGTCGATGTAACTGCAAGGCGCCACGTTAGCGGCCAGCAGGCTCGACATTTGTTTAACTCGAGCATAGGTCTTACCGTACTTACCGCCCTCCTGCCCCCAGTTTGGACCAACCCACACGCACTTCGCACCAGTAGCGGAGATCTCCTTCGTAAGGGTCGTCACTTGCTGCCATACCCACGACTTAGCCAGTGTTGGCTTGGTGTAACTAGCCATAGTGTCGCCCATGACGATGACCACGAGGTTGGCTTTTTCCGCGCTAATCAGTTGCTTGATCGGCACCGTAGCGCCCATTCCAGGTTGCACCTTCGCCGTCGGCGTGCCGATACGTTCAGCTCCGCCACAGGTGCCTGGGGTAACTTTCAGCCAATCGGCCGCATTGGTGCCGCAGACCCCCATCGAATGCACCTTGGCACCCTGTGCAAGAAAACTATCTTGCAAGGTAGCGATCAGATAGTTGGGCGTAGCCATATGACTGTCACCAATCATCACCACGGAAAGACCTGCAAGCAGCAAAGAAGACATAACTAATTTCCTATCAATAATTAACCCGCCAAAACACTGTGGGTGCGGGGGCAAAAGCAAAATGTGTTGGCTAATCAACCGAAGCTAAAAAACTGACTGATCAGTATTCGAGTCGAGGTATCAGTGCCCCACTACGTCTTGAGCTTGAAACAAACGAGAGCCTTGCGCCGACGGCACTAAAAATACGCTGTAACGCTCGGCAGCTTTTAACTGTTCAAACACTAGGGGGTTACCTACTAAAGAACCAGAACAACGTAACTGCACCGATAAATTCACCGGATTGATTGAACGACGCTGCAGGGTGCCCGTCGGGACCGCTTTAAACAGCTCAACATTGCGTCCCGTGACCACTAAACTGGCAGCCGCACAGGAGGGATCCAAGCTGTAGAACGCCAACGACACTTTCAGCGCATTGAAATCATCCGGCTGTTCGCTAACGCTCAACACCTGCAGACCATTGTCGGCGGTGGGTATGCCAACCACCGAGGTAAACTCACCGGGCTTAACGCTTAGCTCTAAAGGGTAACTTTTACCGTTACTCTGCAATTGACCTCTGATGGATTTATCCGCGCTCACCGCTAGGTAATCGGACACCACGCTGGCACCCTCCAAATGCAGGCGCGCCTCAGAGCCGGCCGCAAGCAACTCAAGGCTTGCGCTACCGGCATTTACAAAGCGCAAAAACGCGGCATCTTCACTCGGCCCGGTGGGGTACAGCGGAATTTCTGCCGCCACTACCGTGCCCGCAAGGCCTAAGCCCAGCGCTAGCCGAAGAATATTCTTCACTTGGACACCGCCTTGCCACCCAAGCTTGCGGCAGGCAACTTGCTAATGGCATCGGCTATACCCGCGCCCCAAGCTTGGTAACCTTTGACGGTAAAATGCTGGCCGTCTGTGGTGATCCATTGACCGGGCTTAGACATTTTTAACGAGTCAATATAGGCGCAAGGCGCCGCATTAGCTGCCAAAAACTGCGACATTTGCTGAGTACGCACATCATTCTTTTTGTACTTTCCGCCTTCTTTGCCCCAAGCAGGCCCGACCCAAACACACTTAGTGCCGGTAGCGGCAATCTCCTTGGTCAGGCTGGTGACACTCTGCCAGGCCCAAGCTTTAGGAAAGGCCGGCTTGTCATAAGAAGCCATGGTGTCACCAATGATGATAACCACCAGGTTCGGCTTGTCAGCGGCAATCAAGGTTTTAATCGGTGTGGTGCTAGCATCTGCACCCTTCACCAGCATCGCGCCATTGCCCTTACGATCAGCACCACAGTCAACTTTTTTAGCGATCAACCAGTCCGCAGCACTGGCTCCACAGGCGCCAATGGAGTGGACGCTGGCACCCTGTTTGGTCAGATTACTGTGCAGCGGTTCCATCAAGTGATCGGTTAGGCTCATGTGACTTTCACCAAGAACTAACAGGGTCAAACCAGCAAGTGCGGAAGCAGGCATACATAACTCCTAAGTAAAATTAATTCGAGTACGGTGAGCGATAAGGACTGACCGGCATATCCACCGGGCGGGTCATATCTTCAAGCATATAGCGAAGGTACATTCCGCCATTAAACTGTTGATAATCTTGAGCGTTATCTGATCCAAGTTCGCCACCAATAAACAAGTTGGGGTTTAATTGGTACTCAGCCGCTGCCGCGAGGTTATAGCCCACGCCGGTAGAGTTGTCCGAGCCATACACCGCCGGCGAACCAAGTGCCGTGGTCGCGTTTGCCTGCATGGTCGCGTCACCAGGAAAGTAATCGGCCTTATCTTGCTCAATATGCTGTACGCCGACCGAGCCTCTAATTTTATAACTCAGCTTGCCGCGACGCTGCGCCCATGACACGGGCACACCAAGAGCAAAGAAACGCTGTGGACTAAAATAACCACCATGGCCATAGGTGTAATAGCTCAGATTTTCATCGTAACTAACCGCAGACATATTCAAACCTGCAGTTAATTGACTGTCCGACTCATTTTGCAGATACCAATACACCCCACCGCCTAGCTCAGCGCGATTATTCGACTCAACATTGTTACCGACTAACTTGTGCCAAGAACCATAGGCATAGGAACCCATGTCACCGTCATCTTGGCTGACCTGCGCGCGCCCACCATTGGCCGTGACCCCACCCCATTTTTGCCCGGTACGCGGATCTTCAGTACCGGCAAATGACAGTACGCTGTCGGTCACTGCACGTCGCGAAAGGCTCACACCGTAGTGCGCATCGCTGTTGCCACCGAAAGAGCGTTCTAGGCTTACGCCGCCCACTGCGGTGCTATATAGAAAGCCCTGCGGGGTAGTGCCCAAGTCAGCCTTTAGCCCCTCAGATGGGCTTTCGAATGCCACAGCAAAACCTACGCCACTGTCCTTTTGAGAGCCGATAGAAACATTCGGGCTAGCCTGCGAGGCCGCCGGACCACCGCCGAAACGAGCAGCCGCATCGCTATCAACGCTATCGGCATTCAGACTAACCGGAGTGACCCTCAGCACGAGGCGATTGTCACCCACCGGCATACTCGCTTCCAGGGGCGCCTGGACGTCGGTCATTTTACTCAGGCCCGACTCGCCATTATTGCTGCGCACCGTCAAACCCTGCACCACGTAGGGGCTGCGCGCCTGCACAATATCGTCGAGCGCACGCTCGGCCGGGCTCATACCCTGACGCGGGTCAACAGCCGCGAGTTCGGCACTAGCGGCGGGTGCGAATGGATTAACTCGGCTGCCCTGCACCGCCTCTACCGGTTCAGGCGCGGGCTTCTGCCAGCTATAAGTGGGTGTCGAAGAATAACTGCGAGGTTTCGCCGGCGCCGCATAAGATTGCCCAGGATAGGCATCCGCCGGCAGTTCGGCGGCGGCAACCGGCGCAATTGAGCGCTCACTGGCCCAGGCGTCCGTCTGCACCACTGCAGGAATAGCTACCGGAATTGTCTGCGCCGTTGGAGCGCGCGGTGTTACCACCGTCGGCGAGGGGATTTGCGCGGCTGTGGCCTGAGCGTTGGCTGCAGAACGCTGCCCCGGCAAACCAAGGAACGGATTAGCCGCGCTACGCGACGCGGGCGTTTGCGCGGCCAAGGCAGCAGTTTTTTCCCGGTGCTCTTGGGCGACGACTTTTTCCATCAGGTCTTTGGCCTTGCCACTCATGCCAATCCGGTTATAGATACTTGCGGCTAACGTCAGCAGCTTGGGATCCTCAGGCGCCAGCTCTATGGTTTTACTCAGCGCTGTCTCGGCAAAATCGTGGTCACCGACCTTGGCCGCCATTTCTGCGGCGGCGATCTGTAGCTGTGCATTATCGGGAGCACGCTGCAACAAAGGCCGATAAATCGTCAGCGCTTGGACCGCATCGCCACCATCACCGTACATCTTCGCCAAACTGGCCTGAGCCAGTTCGTTCTCTGGTCGCTGGGTTAATGCCGGTGCCAGCGTGTCATACGCGGCAACCAAATCGCCGGCTTCACGCAAGCGATTGGCTTGGCGCACTCGGTAGTAAAAAAGAATGTCGTCATACTGCTTACGCGCGGCGCTATTCAGTGGCTGGTCTTGCAGGTCATGCAAGATGGCATTGACCTCTACGTCCTGCTCACCCTTAAGCAATACACCAGCGTACTGCAACAACAGCTCAGGGGATGGCCGCGGACTTTGCGCCACCTGTTGACGCATTATTTTGATGCCATGTTGCGGGTCGCCGGCATCGACGTAAGCCAAGGCCAGTTGCGCGACCATGCCTGGTTGTCCTGCGGCGTAGGGTTCAATGCGAGCCAAGAGCGCGTGCGCCTCACGTAAACGGCCGCGTTTGATCAAGGCCGTAGCCTCAGGCAGTTTGATATTGAACTCAATGTCCTTGAGTAATTTGTTCATTGCTGGGGTGCGTGCAGAGGGCGCAATTCGACCAAGGGTGGCTTGAGCCTTATTCCATTCACCTAACTGCGCCGATAATAGGGCGCTGGTATAGAGTGCATCCGGCTGTTTTGGTTGAGTCACCAGTAGGCCATCTACGAGACTGCGCGCTTCTTTGACTGCGCCACTTTTAAGGTAAATATTGGCTAAGGCGAAACGTGTCCACGGATCGTTAGGATCGTTACGCAGCGCTTCTTCTAGTCCCTTGCGCGCACCGGCCAGATCACCCCGCTGCTCGGCAAGCTTGGCCCGCTGAACCAGCTGGCTGGCACGCAAACGACCTACATCAGAATTTTTCGATTGCTCGGCTTTGGGCAGCGTATCAATCATACGCAGCGCTTCTTCAGACTTGCCAGCCAACGTCAGCACATTGATCAAGCCACGCTGCGCATCTGAATTATTTGGGTGTTGCGCTAGCACCTGACGATAGGCCGACTCGGCGACCACTAGCTCACCGCTTTCGGCTTGCAAATCAGCCTGGGCAACCTTGCCCGCAGGTTGTTTCGGATTTAAGCGGACAGCCTCATTAATCAAGTTACGAGCTTGGCTTTTATCGCCCTGCGCATGCGCTTTGGTCGCACGATCAAGCAGTGACCAGTAGCGCACATCAACCAAAGCTTTTTGCCACTGGGCACCACCCTTTTGCTTGGTTGCGCGCACCAATAAAACTTCGGCATCTTCAAAGCGTTGCTGCTGCTGGCGCACCACACCCAAACCTCCCAGCGCATCCGCGTCGTTAGGTTGAGCTTGCAGGCGCTGTAAAAACTCTCGCTCAGCGGTGGCATAATCAGCCTGATCTAAGGCTTTAAAAGCGCGCGCCAACTGTGGGTTTTGCTGCCATTTCGCGCCACCGTTTTGGCCTTGCGCCTTGCCCTTATTAAGTAACGCGCGAATCTCGGCATCATCAGGGTGAGCTTTGAGAAACTGTTCAAAAAGGGGGGCTTGCGCACTGTTAGGTGGCCCAATCCAGGTCAAAGCCATACGCCAGTTTTCGTCGGCAGCACCGCCGATATCGGCACGCGTGGAGAGCGTAGCCAATGCGCGAATCCCCTCGGCGCGGCTGCTCTCACGGCGTGCCAACTGCTGCGCCAACATTAACGCAAGCAAGGAATCGTCCGGGCGTTCCTTGCGTAAGCGCACCAAACCGCTATGGGCTTCGCTCCAACCGGCATCGGTAAACGCTAGTGTATTGTAATACTCACGGGCGATCAGTCCCTGCGGCTGCCGGCCAGCGAACATTTCGCGATACACCGCAACGGCCTTTTGCTTCTCATCCGCAGCAGAAAATAGGCGGGCCTGCTCCAGTCGCTGGATATTTTCCGCACGCGCGAGGCTAATGTCTTGTTCCAACTGCAGGGCTTTGCGTGGCAACGGGGTTAGCGCCTTAAGCTTGACCAAGTAATCATTTGCGCTGGCTAAACGATTTGCCTTCAAATCAATTAAACCAAGGCCGTACAAGGCGTCGGGGTGCTGCGCATCGATCAGCAGTAATTTTTGCCAGGCTTCGCCAGCGCGACCAGAATTATCTTCGGCCTGCCAAAAAAGCCCCTGTTCAATCAGTAAAGTGCGCGGATCATCGGACGCCGCGAAGCTAGCGGTGTGGATCAGTGTGGTCAATAAGCCAAGGGCTAATGTGTGATGTCGGAGCATGCGCTTTCCCAAAATAGTTTTACTCGGCCATCATCAAGAAAGCGGTAACGCTGATCTGCCCAGCCGAGGCCAAACAAACCCAGCATGTAGTTGTAGTACTCTGGAGCCCGCTCCGTGAAAGCCTTAGCCATACTTTGCCGAGCTTTTTGCTCCACTATTTGCGCCAACCATGGCTGACCCTTGGCCTGAAAATACGGAATTAACGCCGCCGAAAAACCGAATGGGCCACCACCCTGAGTGCTACCACTGAGCACATTGACCTTTTCTGGCGGTACACCGGTGGAGCCACTTGCAGGCGCCATGCCATAGAGGCTGGCCAACACTTGTGCTGCCAATGGGTCACTCGCCGACGTCATGCCAGCCCAAAGATAAACGCGTATAGCATCGTAACTACCGATATCGCCCTTCTCTGGATCGAGGACAAAAATACCGGTTTCTGGCGAAGTACCGCGATACCCCAACCAATCGGCCACCAAACCTTTAGGCGTAGCTTGTTGCAGCAGGGTGGCGGTATTTTTCGCAATTTCACCCCAAGGCCCAGTAGGGTCTTGATGGTCTAAACGCCGCAATAAAGGCACCGGCATGTAGCTTGGATTTAACCGCCACATATGATCTGCGTGCACAAAACCAAGCGGACCCGGCAGCAGCATTTGCCCCAAGCCCGGGAGGGAAACAACCTCACTCGCCTTAATGTTGGCCAGCAACCGCTGCGCATCGGTTTGATAGTCCGCTCTCTGCCACAACCGTGCAGCTTCGAGTAAAGCGTAGGTCAGCCAAAGATCAGAGTCCGACGCAGAGTTAGCATCTTGGACCCGCCAGACACCATCTGCCGCGCGCCCCCACAGCCACGCCGGCAGCTGTTTGCCCGGATCGCCAGCGCTAAGATTATCGACAGTCCAGCGCCAAATTTTCTCGAAACGGGCCTGATCATTCGCCACCAAGGCGAAGAACAGCGCATACGACTGACCTTCAGACGTGCTGTGATCAGCTTGCAAACTGGAGCCCAACACCCGTCCATCCGCCTGCACATAGCGCTCAGCAAAAGTATTCCAGTCATTCCAGCTGGCTGACGCGCAGACGTCAGCGTGACTCAAATTCGTCAAACATAGCAGTGCCATCACAGCTAATACTGGCGATGTCCGGCTGGCCGCGTGCTGAGCCCGCCGTGCGCAGAAAACCCGCTGAGCAGTGGCCACTAACAACCTCGCCCAACCCATCAGTCTAGGCGCCGTTTAGCCCGCGCACGCAAGCTCACAAAGAGTAACGATACCAAGCAGAGGGTCGCTAGCGCGGTAAAAAACACCATAAGGGCAAAATGCCGCGACAACATCCATTGCAGATATTTGAACAGGCTTAAACTACCCGAAAAATAGCTTTCCTCAGCAACCACAGAGCTGATGCTCTTACCACGCAACACCGCCAAGCTACCTTGAATCGGCTGATCATAGCCTGCGCCGCCAATCAACGCGGCAGCGACCTCGTTCAAGCCCTCGGGGCGATCACTGGCCAGCACAACCACACTGCGGCCGCTTTGCAGCGGCGATTCAAAGCCGGCTAGATAGTTAATATTGCCATCCCCGGCAAACGACAAACTGCTGCGTGCCTGGCGGATATTGGCCTGCGGATCGGTGCTAATCCAGTTACGCATGCTGAAGAGTAAATCCGACACTTCAAAACGCTGCTGTTTACCTTCAAGACTGGCCGGCAAGCTATCCGCCCAGTCTTTTAGCAGCGGCTGATTAGTTCCGGAGGACAACACCAATAAATCCTTATCATCGAAATCCAGCACCTGCCGCGCTTGCGCCACAGTAACTGCAGTAGCAGGAAAACCAGTTGATTCGCCAAATCGACCCAGCACTGTCAAATAGGCCGAAACTTCAGCAGGACCAAAGGTGTCCGGCATGATCACTGCGGTCTCAGCCAAGTCGGCTAAACGGGTGAACGGGAAACCACTGGTGCTGAATACCGACAGCTCAGGTAGCGCGATAAAGTGATCGTAGCCGCTCACATCAATGGTTGAGTCTGGTTCAATAGCGCCGCGCATATTGTCGATAATAATGTCGCGGCAATCGCCCTGTTTTATATAGTCGTACATGTAGCGAAATTGCATTTCGGGCTTGGGCGACTGAGTGTCGAGCGGTAACAGCAGCTCAGTTTCTTTGATCAGGCTGTCATCCTTTTGCAGCATGGCCAACAACTCTTCGCTAGCGCCTAAGCGCTCTATCGAAGGCAAGGGTTCGGACTTGACAAACTTGTTATTCATGTGCACCAACAACGACGAATTAGTCGATATCGGCTGAGGCGTATAACGGTACTTAAGCTTTAGCGGCAAACCCTTTTCACGCCAACTGAACAGATCGGGAGCAACACGCAGCGGTACAATAATGCTGCGCGGGCCATAACCAGAAACACTGAGTTTCTTAGCCGGCAGCAGTTCACCGAGCTTCACTGGACGGTCGCTCGGCAGCCAGTTTGGCGCGTCGTAAGGCTTACGCGGTAACAGCGTGTCGAGTTTGTCGACTACCACCCGCTGGCCGGTAAGCGTATCACTGCCGGTCACCAGCGCCGCAGCCGCCAATTTCAGTTCGGCGGCATCGCGCCCAGCTACCACCAGTAGTTTGCCAAACTGGTCATTAGGATTAGACAGGATCATCACCGTCGGCCCCGTCACAGCAGGGAACTCAGCCCCTAGTAACGACTGGCTGTCGGCGCCGCTGAGCAATACAACCGCGTTGCCTTTTTCCGGCAGCTGATTTTGGCTGACCGGAAAAGTCGCGCCACGATAGCCCGCCAGGGCGCCGAACCATGACGAAATAGCACCTGCGGCCTCCAGCGTCTGATTGTTATCCCAACTGCCGGAAAATACGAAAGGTAAGTTCAGGGCACTAGAGTCACGACGATCAAACAATGGCAGCGGCAACTTGGCCAGATCATCGGGCAAAACAAACTGAGTGCCCTGAATTTCCAGCACACTATTGTTACTAATATTAGCCCACAAGCTGGAATGCAGCGGGTCTTCGCACTGCATCGTGTAGTGACCAATAAGCTGCAAGGTCAGACGATTGAAATCGGTAATCAAGTGCGATGGGATCTCGACCACTTGTTTCTGCGGCGTACCCGCAACTTCTTTGGGCAGTGCCAAACTGACGACTACCTCATCATTGATCAGTACATTGATATTGGAGAGTTCACTGATCATGGCCGGCGAATAGGTGTATTCCAAAGTCAGGCGAGCAGCGGTCACCACCTGGTCCGCACGTACATCAAAGTTAACGCTATCGCTACCTTCAATGCCGCGCAAATTCATTGGCTCGTTCACGCCAAGTTGTTTGAGCGTGTAAGTCGAAGTGCGCGCACCCTCTACCGGCACAATAACGGCAGGCTCAAGGAGGGGAGACTCGACAACGGCAATCTCAGCCTCGGCCGTTTTAAGTGCTTTCTCTGCGGCCAAGAGGTTAATACTGCAGCTCGCCAGCAAGGCGGCCAGTAAAAAAGTTACTCGCGGATGCCTTAAAGACGACATTTTTATAGTTTTATGACTCATGATTTTCTCAGTGAGAGCTTTTTAGATAAGTACAGGGATCGGCCTCGTTGCGCCAATTCATGCTTAGTAAATTTGGCCAGATGAAAGAGTGCATGCAAGCTGATAGTCGACACCTCACGCAGCGCTGACAACGGTGAATCTACAGTGCCCTGCCCCCAGCCTGCCGCCCACATATCGGCACGAGAAAAGGTCAGCCGCACTAAGTCACTCTGTTGCTGCAGGCTCAGGTGCTCAAAACTCAGCCCTAAGGTCTGACCAGCACTAAAAACCACAGTCGCCGGGAAGGCGCTGACGTTTTCGTCACGAAACAGTGATACCTGCAAGACCTCGCCGTGCGGCACTACAACTCCAGCTGGCAGGCTAATGCCCACACCACTTTGCGAGAAGTCACTGGTCTGACAACTCAGCATTTGTCCATTAGCCAACTTAAGCATCGCCGGCAGCGCTGCAAACACCCGTGGCTCTGCCCGAATCTGACGTGTTTCACTGGCCACGGCCACAGTGGCTCCACTGATGACGATGTTATAAAAAGTCCATACAAGATTAATTATCAGCGTTGCGAAAACAGCGTCGTCCGCGAATGCCAGCTTGCTTAAGCCCACGAACAGACCTAGTACGTTCAGGCTCAGCACGACGATGTAGGGCAAGGCCATGCGCCAGTCAAAATAGCCCTGCTTAATCACCCCACCCTTGGCCGTCACGTTGAACTTACCAAGTTTGGGGTTAATAAGAGCCAGCAGCACCGGGCGCATGATGTACCAAGCCAATACTGACTCGTACACCTCATTCCAGAATGAATGACGAAAACGACCCTGCATGCGCGAGTTAGTCACGCTGGCATGCAAGATATGCGGAAGTGCATAAGCCACGATCAACAAGGCTGAAGCTTGGAATATTTGCGCGCCAAAAAACAGATAGGCCAAAGGTGCGGTAAGGAACACCAAACGCGGCAAACCATAAAAAAAATGCAGCATGGCATTCAAATAACAAAACCGCTGGCCCAACTTCAGGCCTTTGCCGAACAGCGGATTATCGACCCGAAAAATCTGCGCCATACCACGAGCCCAACGAATTCGCTGACCAATATGCGCAGACAAGCTTTCAGTAGCCAAACCTGCAGCCTGCGGAATTGCAAGATAGGCGGTGTTATATCCAGCACGACTGAGTTTTAACGCGGTATGGGCGTCCTCTGTGACAGTTTCGACGGCAACACCGCCAATTTCCTCCAAGGGTCCACGCCGCAAAATAGCGCAAGAACCGCAAAAAAATGCCGCATTCCACAAGTCATTGCCGTCTTGCACCAGCCCATAGAACAGCTCACTTTCGCCCGGCACTGAACGAAAAGTGTCGAGGTTCTTCTCGAACGGATCGGGCGAGAAAAAAAAGTGCGGGGTCTGCAGCATCGCCAGCTTGGGATCTTTGAGAAACCAGCCCATACCGATTTGCAAGAAAGAGCGCGTAGGCACGTGATCGGCATCGAAAATAGCGACAAAATCACCATCGGTGTGCTTTAACGCCCAATTCAAGTTCCCCGCTTTGGCATGGTCGTTGTGCGGGCGAACAATATAACCAAGACCGGCCCCCTGACAGAAGTCGCGAAACTCTTCACGACGGCCGTCATCCAGTACATGCACACGAAGCTTATCTTTGGGCCAGTCGATGGCCAGCGCCGCAAAAGCGGTTAGCTTGACGATACTCAACGACTCGTTATAAGTCGGAATAAATACATCCACGCTAGGCCACGTACTGCTGTCGCTGGGCAAGGGTTCGGGCTTGCGGCGTAACGGCCAAGAGGTCTGCACATAGCCCAGCAACAGCACTATCAAGGCGTAAAGCTCAGCCAACACCAAGCCATAGCCAAACGCCATATCCAGCCAACTGTCGAAACCCAATGAAGAGGTAAGCCGCCAATACATGTAGCGCAAAGAACCGAGTATTGATAGCACTACCATCGCCAAGATAGCGGCACGGCCACGCACTCGGCTCAGCACCAACGCGGCAAATAGGCACACGGCGCAAAACAACAACTGTTCCTGCAGATCTAGGGGAACCGCAACCAAAACCAGCAGTAAAATACCCGCCAAAGCAAAGGGTACATAGCCCAACACGCGAGCAGCGAAACGCAACGATGTACTAACAAAGCCGTTCGGGTTAGCTGCATTCAAACCGCGCAAGCGTTGCAACAAACTCACACCGCCTGCTCGAGCTGCCCACGCTCTGTAAGCTTAAGCAGAACCGCTTTTGCGCTGGACAACAGATCATGACAGCCCAGCCCGCGCGGGTCGTAATCCAGCACACTGCGATTGTAAGCTAGCGCTTCAGTAATCGATGGGTCGCGGCGCACCAAGCCCAGCACCTTATCGCCCAGCACATCGCACATGATCCGGGTGATGTCCTCGCTTAATTTACGCGAGCGCTCCACCTGATTAATCAAGTAGCTGGCACCGAAAAATTCAGGGCGATCCCCCGCATAGGTTTTGATCAAACTATCCATCATCGGCAGGGTGTTGTACGAAGCTGCGTCAGAAAGGCTCACCACCAAGGCCAAGTTAGCTACCGCGAGCACTTGGCGCAGGTAAATCGAAGGTCCTGGCGGCGTATCCAGAATGACTATGGTGCCGTCGGCTAATTGTAAATCCGCCAGCAAACAAGCCAGCCAATCAGGATCCTCCTCTAATTGAGCCTCGAAGGCGCGTCGGCGGCTTTCATCAACAGCGCCATAGGGCAACAGACGAACGCCAGACGCACTGTGCAAATAATTTTCTTGTTGCGAGCCGAGAGCATCTACCTGCGCTATGCCGGCAGTCCAAGAGGCCCGACCTGCTTCTGGTTCGAGGCCGAAATGATGATGCAGGGCATTTTGCGGATCAAGATCGACAGCCAGCACCGACTGCCCTTCACGTTGCAGCGCAACGGCAAAGTTCGCCGCAACAGTACTTTTACCAACACCACCCTTACCCGAAACCACGGCGATAATGCTGATATGAGACAGAGAGGGACGCGGGCGTGAAAAAAACACCGGCAAAGCGTCAGCTTCTCGCTGTCGCGCCTGCGACAGGTCGTCAAGCTTACTGCGCAAACTCACTCCCGCATCGAGCGCTTTGTCGAACATGCCGGCCGAGCGCGACAAAGCACTCGCAGCCTCAACTTCAAGCGCGTTGCGCGCAGACTTTAGGTCGACATATTTAACCCGCGACTCCTCGGGCAGAGCCGTGCCAGAGTCAGGTACGTATGCAGCAATTGACGGCAGTTCTGAGTCTTTTGCCTGGGCAAGGTCAGGCTCGCACGGCAAAGAGTTCTGCTGCGACTGTTCTTTTAACAGTTCTTGGTATTGGCTCGGACCGCTACCAAACTTACTGAACAACCTAGAAATATCGCTCGAAGTACTCATGCGCCAACCACACCGAAAAGCTGATAGAGAGCTGATAGAGAGCTGGCGTCCATTGCCAATGAAGAAGCGCCCAAAATGATTTTTTCAGACGTAGCTCACAATATACCTCAGAATATTACAAGCATACCAGCGAAAAGCCATTAAATTGCCACTAAGCGGACGGCCAATAATCATCAAACAGAAATTGCTTTCGGAAAACAATGTGCAGCCTGTTGACTGCGGTAATAACCCAGCGATGAACCACGCGCTTTACTCATGCCACAGCGATCAGACCAACTTACCGTAAACTAACGCCGAAATGGTCGCAAACACGGCACTCAATTGAAGGGGCGCCTACTGCAGCCTTACTGGCGGCAGCTTTGAGAGCGATTAAGTTTACAAAATTAAAGCCATCGAGCACCCCGCAGTAAATCAGACACGTAGTGACCTAACCCCACAACCCCGCAGGCGTCTGAACGATAAACTAATCCTGACACCCCGACACCCAACCGGCTGATCGCTTGGCTAATTGGCAGACAGGCAAGCGAGAGCCTATAATTCAAATGCATTTACCGCACGCTTTACATAAGGCAAACGCATGAATGACTTGCGCCAACTTCGTCACTTTGTCGCCCTTGCTGAACACGGTCATTTCGCCCGCGCAGCCACGGCGGTCAATCTCAGTCAGCCGGCGCTGAGTCGTAGCATCCAAGCCCTAGAAAGCAGCCTCGACTGCCAACTGCTAGAACGTCCCAGTCGCGGCGTGAGCCTCACCGCCCACGGCCAGTTGGTACTTGAGCACGCTCGGCGACTATTGGCTGGCAGTCGCGCATTGGAAAATGCCGTGAGCCAGCTGGGTAATTTACAAACCGGCGAGTTGCATTTGGGTTGCGGCCCCTTTCCCGCGGCCCGCCTGATCCCGCAAGCGCTGGGGAAATTTAGCGGCAGTTTTCCTAAGGTCCGTGTGCAACTCATCATCGACGACTGGCGCAGCCTGCGCCGGCGCTTACTCAACGATGAGCTAGAGCTGTATGTGGCCGACATTCGCGAATACAGCAGCGACCCGCAGCTGTGTGTCACGCCTTTACAGCAATATCCTGGGGTGATTTTTTGCCGCCCTGATCATCCGCTACTCAGTGCCGACGCCCTTGAGCTCAGCGCCGCCCTCGACTATCCATTGGCGGGCACCTCGCTACCCGCCACAATTAACCAGAGTTTGCAGAGTCTTAGTGGGCGCACCCATCCACTGACCATTGAATGTGACAACTTCATGGTGCTCAAGGCCTTGGTCAGCACCAGCGATGTCTTGAGCATGGCGCCTTGGGATGTAGTGGCCGAGGAGGTCCTCAGCGGCAGCCTGGCGGTGCTCGATATCCCCCTGGAACGCTTGGCGCAACGCTCGGCTTACGCTCTGGTTAGTCGTAGCGGACGTAGCTTATCCCCGGCCGCTCAAGCCTTCAGCATGCAACTACAAGAGGTCGACCAGCACCACGCACGCCAGTTGCCAGCACAGAAAACCTAACCCCAACGCCGTGCCAGCATCGACACAAAGTAAAATCACACTTACCTAATGGATCACAACAAGCACATATGTATAACGCTTACCCAGATACCTAATGCCACACGCGCATGTTCTAGCCCAGCATTCAACGGACCTATCCAAGCCAATCAGACCAAAGCTGCAGTGACGCCAACCGCCTGCCGCCCTAGCATAGAAGCTAGGCCACGCCCTCCTTACGGACACTCCAGCATGTCGCTACGCCCAGCCAAAGCCATTCAAACCTCGCTACTGCTACTTTTGGTGGTATTGCTAGTCGCAGGCTTTGTCAGCACCTCACTGGTTAGCTACTACACCTCACGCGCCGCGCTGCGCAGCAGCATTATTGACACAGCGCTGCCACTAACCTCAGACAACGTGTACTCGGAAATCCAAAAGGATTTAGTTCGCCCGGTGCTTATTTCTTCGATGATGGCCCGCGACACTTTTGTCCTCGACTGGCTGGCGGCCGGTGAGCAAGACCCGGAGCAAATGACCCGTTACCTGCAGGGTATTTTGAGTAACTACGGCGCGGTCACAGCTTTTTTTGTCTCGGATAAAACCGCTACCTACTACCAAGCCAAAGGCGTACTCAAGCAAATCGACCCCAGCGCACTGCGCGATCGCTGGTATGCAGAAACCAAGGCGATGAGCGAGCCGTACAAGATCAATGTCGATATCGACATGGCCAATGCCGACCGCATGACCTTCTTCATCAATTACAAAGTCTTTGATTATGAGCAAAAGTTTATTGGCGTAACCGGCGTCGGCTTGGCTGTGGATGCCGTCACGCAACTGCTCGACGACTACCAGCAACGCTATCAGCGCAGCATTTACTTTGTCGACGGCAATGGCCGCATCACCCTCACGGGAGCCAATGGCGGCCCGCTCGGGGCCAAGAGTGGGCAATTACTGCGTGAAGTCGAGGGCATGCAAGACCTGGTTGCGCAGCTGGAAAAACCGCAAGGCGGCAACTTCGAGTATGTGCTGCAAGGTAACGGACACTATCTAAATGTGCGCTTTATTCCCGAACTGAAGTCGTATCTATTTGTTGACGAAAACGAGGCAGACGCCCTCAACAGCGTCCGCCGAACCTTATATTTGAACCTGCTGATTAGCCTGCTGGTCAGCGCCATCGTGCTGACCTTGGTAAGCATCGCCATGCGCCGTTACCAGCGCCGCATCAGCGCACTGGCAACCACCGACGCACTGACCGAACTGCCCAACCGCCGCGGCTTTGATCTGCTCGCCAACCAAGCCTTGCAAGAAGCCAAGCGCAATAACAGCCCACTCAATGCACTGCTCATCGACATTGATCACTTCAAGGCCATTAACGATACCTATGGCCACTTGGCCGGAGATCAAGTGCTGCGCAACTTTGCTCAGCAACTACGCGCCAGCATGCGGCAGAGCGACATCATTTGCCGCTGGGGCGGCGAAGAATTCATCATTCTGCTCAAAGACACCGACAGCGCTACCGCGCAATTGCTGGCGGAAAAAATCCGCCAGCAGGCCGAACAGCAGCGCTATCCATTTGCCGGGGTCAACCTACACGCCACCATCAGCTTAGGCTTAACCGAGATGCGCCCGGACGATTCGCTCGACAATCTGATCGGCCGCGCCGACCGTGCGCTGTATCGCGCCAAAGAGTCTGGACGTAATCGCCTGTGCATTGATGCCGGGCAAAACCTGTGACCACTAACACCTGCGCCCTGCAATGCCCACGTTGCGGGCAGTCCAATCAATGCACGCTGGCCAACCCGCAAACCGCCGCTCAGGTCTGCTGGTGTTTTAACATCTCTATCGATCCAGCCTTGCTGGCCGCCCTGCCCGCCGCGCAGCGTAATGTTGCCTGCCTATGTCCCGCGTGCGCACAAGCAACAACGCCAACCGCACCGCAAAACTAAGCCGCCGCACATGCGCCTCGATCGCTTCCTATGCAATCTGCCCAATCTCAACCGACCTCAGGTGCAACGCCTGCTGGCCAGTGGCGAGGTGCGGGTGGACGGGCAGATCATCCGCGACGGCCAGCATTCGGTGCGTGAATTCAACCGCATCGAGGCGCAACAGCAACTGCTGCAAGCTGGTAAGGCCCCGCGCTATTTTATGCTGCACAAACCCGCCGGCTATGTCAGCGCCAGCGCACACGCCGAGCACCCGAGCGTGCTGGAACTGCTCAATGAACCGGACAAACACGACTTACACTTGGCAGGACGCCTAGACCTGAACACCAGCGGCTTACTGCTGATCACTAACGACGGCCTCTGGTCGCGACGGGTAACCGAGCCGAAAAGCCAAGTGGCCAAGGTCTACTACGTGGAAACCGAGCAGGCGATTGGCCCCGAGGTCGCTCAGCTGTTCGCCCAAGGGCTGTATTTTGCCTACGAAGACCTCACCACCCGCCCGGCTGAACTTGAGCTGATCAGCAGCCACAGCGCGCGCTTATCGCTGCATGAGGGCCGCTACCATCAGGTCAAGCGGATGTTCGGCCACTTCCAAAACAAGGTTGTCCACCTGCACCGCGAAAGCATTGCCGGGCTGCCGCTCGACCCGCAACTGACAGTAGGCCAATACCGAGCGCTGAGCGACGAGGAAATTGCTCTGTTTTGAACCAACTAAACACCCGCTACAGTTGCTCGCAGATCGAACGGCAATCAATAGAATCAATTAGTTGGCCTATGTTTATGCCAACAAGGCTTCAATTATGCGGATAAATACGGTATAAAGTCGGCGCTGTGCGGGTGTCGTATAATGGTATTACTCCAGCTTCCCAAGCTGATTACGCGGGTTCGATTCCCGCCACCCGCTCCATCTCTAGCATGATCTGCATGCGCAGACGCCCAACGCAGTTACGCAAGACTAAGGCCAAGCGCCTTGCAGCGTAACTCGCACTTAGCAGCAACAATGGAATATCACGTGACGAAAGACGAACTGAGCGCAGAATTAGCGCGTCAGGCGCAACGTTACAAGGATGTATACGGCGGGGAAGTTGTTACCTACGCCGCTCAACCGGATCCCGAGCGTAAGCCTTGGCGCAAGAAGGCCAGCCTACTAGATCAAGCATTTCAGCAAGAACTACAGAAAATCGAAAAAGCCCGCCTGGCGACTTAACTCGCCGCGCGCTTATCAATGCTCGGCGTAAATGATCCGGATTATTCCCCGGCATTGCGCCACAGCAACGCATTTTCTCAGCCAGCTATTGCCCATAAACATTCGCAAGCACCCGCTTAGCTGGATGCGATTGCCGGCGCAAGCCAGCTTTTGCCAGCCACCACCTGGTTAGCGCTTGCACCGCCTCGTCTCCATTGATGTGTTACACCGCTGCGCGACTAACACAGCGCAGCCAACCACTAACGCGGGAATTGCCTAAAATAACTAGCGCACGGCGCTATCCAAGCACGACCTAGATCTTTAGACTGTACGCATACACAGTATTTGTAGATTTAATAACCGTAATGGCATGTGAGGTGGTGAATGGCCGTCGAAGTGGTATACCGCAGCAGCCGCGATTTGGAGCGCTTATTCATGGATAAAGCTGAAGCTGATCGTCATGACAAAATGCTCGAACTGGCCGAGTTACTCACTGAGGTGCTGCAAAAAGCCGCGCCTTCGCTGAGCGAACAACAAGGTGAAGAAATCGGTATTTACATGGCGAAAAACCGCGAGGTATTCGCCAAGGCCTTTAAGAACCAGCCTGAAGCCTTAAGCGAGTTATTTGCCCCGAGCGAGCCTGCCGAGGCTTAAACCTCGTGTTGCGCCCAACAAAAAGCCCCTGACGCGCAGCGTTTCAGGGGCTTTTTGTTGAAAGGCGAGTTACATCGTTTAAGCCTCGGGCAACTCCAATGCCTGCACCAGCACCTGCATAAAGCGCGCAGCCTCGCCGCCAGTGACCACCCGGTGATCGAAGGTCAGCGAGAGCGGCAGCATCGGATGAATCACCACTTGCCCCTGCCAGGCCACCGGCTCATCGCGAATACCGCCAGAACCGATAATTGCCACCTGCGGCGGCACCACTATTGGGTTGGCGTAGCGACCGAATAAGGTGCCGAAATTGGACAGGGTAATGGTCGCTCCGAGCATCTCTTGCGGCGGAATGGTGCGCGCTTTGGCGTCGGCGCGCAGGCGTTGCATACCGGCTTTCAAATCTGCCGCGCAACGCCCAGCCACATCGCGCAGTACCGGCACAAACAGACCATCGGGGGTGTCCACGGCGATACCTAAGTCCAGTTGCGGGCAAAGTTTGAGCGCCTGAGTTTTACCGTCGAACCAAGCATTCAACAGCGGTTCGGCTTTACAGGCCACGGCAATCGCCTGACCGAGACGAATTAACGGATCGCGAGCGCTGCCCCAGCGGTGTAAATCGGCATCACCATACAGCGTCACAGGCACCACCTCGGCGTGCGACTTGGCCATATTAATCGCCATGCTCCGGCGCACCCCACGCAGTTTCTCGCCGCCAAATTTATCCAGTGCGGCCTGCGCCGCCGCCTCAACGTCGGCCCGAGTCATTGAGCCGCCAGCACCGGAACCGCTTAGGCCGGTTAACTCGACCCCCAACTGTTTGGCCAACTGACGCACCGCCGGCGCTGCACGCGGACCAAGATGCGCCAAGCTGGACGCAACGGCGCCCACGCAAAAGCTGTCCTCGATAGAGCCACTGCCGCTATCCAGACGGCCGACCACGGTACCGCTCTCCTCGCCGGCATAGGCCAGCAAGGGCTCGCCGACATGCAAAATTGCGCCCGCTGCGCAGCAAATCTGCACCACCTGGCCATCGTAAGGCGCGGGAATATCGACAATGGCTTTGGCGGTTTCAACCGACACCAACAATTGATCGGCCTTAACTGTATCGCCGGCCTGCACATGCCATTCAACGACTTCCGCTTCTTGCAGGCCCTCGCCCAAATCCGGCAATTTGAAATACTTCATGCAATGCCCTCACTATCGATAATTCAGGCTGCTGTTGCAGGCCGCAACTATGTCCGCCACCGATGGGATATACAGTGGTTCCAAACGGTACAGCGGCGGCGGAATATCCGGCGCGGTAACCCGTAAGATCGGTGCCTGCAGGTCACACCACAAACGTTCGTACAAGCTCGCTGCGACCTCCGCACCGACCCCACATGAACGCGGCGCTTCATGCACGATGACCGCCCGCCCCGTTTTGGCCACCGAGGCTTCGAGGGTATTGAGGTCCAACGGCTTGATGCAGGCCACGTCGATCACCTCCACCGAGACGCCTTGCCCGGCTAACTCGGCCGCCGCTTGCAGGCTTTCGTGGATACTCGCGCCCCAGCTGATCAAGGTCAGGTCACTGCCCTCGCGCAAGGTGAAACAACTGTCCAATGGCAGGCGTTTACCGTCATCGAGCAGCACTTGCGGATTCATTCGATACAGGCGCGTCGGCTCAAGAAAAATCACCGGATCGGGGTCATCGATAGCCGCCAGCAACAAACCATAGGCACGCGCCGGCGACGAGGCAATCACCACCCGCAATCCTGGAATATGGGCGAATAAGGCCTCGGTGCTTTCACTGTGATGCTCAGGCGCACGAATCCCGGCGCCCATCGGGCTGCGCACCACCAGCGGACAACTGAGCCGGCCCCGAGTGCGATTACGCAAGCGACTGGCATGCGACACCAGTTGCTCCATGGCCGCATAGATAAAGCCGAGAAACTGAATTTCCATCACCGGCTTAAGCCCTTGCGCGGCCATGCCCACCGCCACGCCGGCGATCATCGCCTCGGCCAGCGGAGTGTCGAGCACCCGCTTAAAGCCGAAGCGCTCACGCAGGCCTTGCGTGGCGCGAAACACCCCGCCATTCACCCCAACGTCCTCGCCGAGCACCAATACATTAGGGTCTTCGAGCATGGCCCGATGCAGGGCTAAGTTCACCGCTTCGAGCAAGGTTAGCTTGGCGCTGACAACGGCTTTATCACTCATGCTGCACCCCTCCTGCCGCCTGCTGGCTGCGCACCGCCCGCTCCAGCAGCCACTCACGCTGCTCGGCTAAGGCCTGCGGCCACTGCTTATAGACATAGTCGATGGCCGCCTGCGGAGCAGGCGCAGGCGCCGCCTCATAGGCAGCCAACGCTTGCTGGATCTGCACCTGACAGGCCGTAACCAAGGCTTGCTCACGCGCCTCATCCCAGTGTCCCTGAGCGGCCAGATAGGTTTGCAGACGTTTGATCGGTTCTTCTTGCCAGGCCTGTTTGACCTCTTCACTGGGACGGTAGCGCGTCGCATCGTCGGCCGTGGTGTGGTCGCCCAATCGATAACTCAAGCATTCGATCAGCACTGGGCCTTTGCCGTGGCGCGCATGTTCTAAGGCCACCCGCAGGCGATCGTACACGGCCAACACGTCGTTGCCGTCCACCTGCTCACCGGCAAAACCGGCGCCCAGCGCCTTTTGCGCCAAAGTCGGGGCACCGCACTGTAAGCGCCGCGGTACCGAGATGGCCCATTGATTATTGTTGACCACAAAGACCACCGGCAACTGCCAAGTGCCGGCCAGATTCAACGCCTCAAGAAAGTCACCCTTACTGGTAGCGCCATCGCCACAGGTGGTCACCGCCACCCGCGCCTGTCCGCGAATTTTAAATGCGCTGGCCACTCCGCAGGCGTGCAAAGCCTGAGTGGCAATAGGTACACAGAGCGGGAAGTCCTCAGCCGCCGTGGGATTGGCGTATGCATTACCGCGCTCATCGCCGCCCCAAAATTGCAATATTTCCTGCATGCTCACACCGCGCAGCAATTGCGCGGCAGTGTCGCGGTAATAGGGCACCAGCACATCCTCGCCACGCATCAGGCTACCGATGGCCACACCTATCGCCTCCTGACCCAAACTGGGCGCGTAAGTGCCGATGCGGCCGGTGCGCTGCAGGGCCACCACTTTTAAATCGAATAAGCGGGTCAGTTGCATCTGCCGATAGAGTTGCACCAGCAGCGGTATATCCGCCGCCCACCCCGGCAGTGCGCTAACCGGCACGCCCCCTGGGTTTAGGTAGCGGGTGTAGGGCAACTCGATGGGCTTGAGCATGGGCGTACTCCTTAACACACCGCCAGCTTCAACAGCGCTAGGCAGGTTCTAGCAGGCGCTCGGCGAGCTGATCGGCAATTCGCGCCGGCGAGCGATTTTCCGCCTGCGCATGGGCGTAAACCTCGGTCAGGCGTTGGCCAATTTGCGCCAGATGAGCGGTAATTTCCGGCCCACTGGCGCCTTGATGGGTGCGTGCGACATAAATCAGACCGCCCGAATTGATCACATAGTCGGGCGCATAGAGAATCCCACGGGCCTCTAATAGCTCAGCAATCTCCGGGCTGGCCAATTGATTGTTGGCCGCCCCGGCCACCACGGCGCAATGCAGTTGCGCCACCGTTTGCTGATTCAGCACGCCGCCCAAACCGCAGGGTACAAAGATATCGCACGGAATGCTGGGCAGCGCCTCACTGCTCACCGGCTGCGCGCCTAACTGCTGCACCGCCAACTGCAAACGGCCCGGATCAAGATCACTGACCAGCAATTCAGCGCCGGCGGCCGCCAACTGCTCGGCCAACGCGTAGCCAACCTGCCCCAGCCCCTGCACGGCGATGCGCAGACCTTGCAAGTCATCACTGCCCAAGCGCGCCATGGCGCTGGCGCGAATCCCGGCGAACACCCCCATGGCGGTATGCGGCGAGGGATCACCGGCACGGGTGGTACTGGTCACATGCTGAGTGCGCTGGGCGATGCAGTCCATGTCAGCAGCCGAGGTGCCACTGTCGACGGCGGTGATATAGCCACCCTTAAGGGTTTCGATAAAACCACCGAACGCCTCAAAAAGCGCCGCCCGACTCGGCACATGGGCGGGACGAATCAGCACCGCCTTACCGCCGCCAAAGGGCAGCCCGGCTAACGCCGCCTTGTAACTCATGCCCTTAGCCAAGCGTGCGGCGTCGGCCAGAGCGCTGTGCGAGTCGACATAAGACAGATAACGGCAACCGCCTAACGCGGGACCTAAACGAGTGCTGTGCACAGCAATAATGGCTTGCAGGCCCGTATGCGGGTCTTGGGCCACGTGCAGCGCTTGCAGCCCGCTCGCTTGCATGATGGCAAACATCCGCACGCCCTCCCCGTGATAGTTACAGGGAGTATAGGCAGGCACACGAACACGCGCGGGCGCGCAGCCGTTAATTCGACCAGCGACGCGCAAGCAATGCTGCGGGTAATCGCAACAAACTCAACCGAGAAGCTCTTCGCGACTTAAAGCTGAGCGGTGCTGGCCGCAGGTTTTAGTAGCGCGTCGATGATTTTTGCGCTGTTGCGCACAATGGTCACGGGCACGGCCTTTTCTTTGTAATTGAGCAGGGTTTTTTCGATGTATTTCCAGGTCATCGCAACCCGCTGCAAACGCTGTGCGGTGTCCGGCACACCGGCATTCTGCTGCTGCAACAAAGTTAACTGCTGACGAAATTGCTGCGCCAACTGATCCACCGGCAACTCCAAATCGCGGGCCTCGTCATAAATTGAACCACCCCCATCGAGGCTGCTGGTTTCGCGCACATAACCGGCGGCAATCTGTTGCATCAAAATTGCCTGTTCCAGCAAGGGCTCATCGACACTGCCTTGCGCCCGCAGTTTATTAAGCAGGTTGAGGTAGCCCAGATTAAGCGCGGCACCGCTGGCGGACATTGCATTCAAGGTATTCACACTGACCCAGCCCTGAGTCAGCACTTCATTGGCCAACACCCACCGCTGAAAGTCCCGTGCTTGCTGTTGCAGCGCCAGCACCTCAGCGTCCAGCGCCAAGCCCGCACTCAGCTCATCTAACTGCTCGTTTTGCTCGGCAAACTGCTCGGCGGCGGCCTGCATCTGCGCGGCCACACGAGGGTCGGCATCTTCCAAACTAAGCAAATGAAACTGCATTTGCAGTTGATAACTGTGCAAGCGCTGCGCATTCACGCTGGCCAACAACGCCTGCGGCTGCGCCGCCTGCAGCGCCACGGGCAGCAGCGTGAGGACGCCGAGCAACAAACAAGCACCACGAACAACTGAAAACATACTAAGCACCCACGCCAATGAATAAGTCTATGGGATGCTCGCAGCCGCTACAGGGTTACATAACTAGACCAAGGTTAGGCCGCACGTGGAACAACCATAAACGCAACACCATAAACGCAACTGAGTAAGCAGCTCCGAATATTTACGCCACAATTTCAGTCTTCGACAGAAAAGCACAACCCTATACAAACCTAAAAAACAACCCCCAAAAGGTCTGGTTGTAGGACAAAAAACATACCGTTTCGCAAAAAGATGAGTTAGCCTCCCAGCTCCCATAAAACAATAAAAAGGGTCTGCTTCATGCGAAAAATACTGCTGTTCTGCTTGCTATGCATGTCCACAACGCTCAACGCTGCGGTTGGCGTGTTCCCCGACAGTACCTTCCAAAACCTCGACTACGGTCTGTACTGGTATGGCACCGGTGACACTTGGCAAAAAGCTATTCCCGGCCAGAGCAACGCCTACTATGGAGCCAGCAAACCAACCGTGATTTACATCCACGGCTGGCAAAACGGCTCAAGCCAAGCAAAAAACCGCGAGAGCTTCAATCGTAAAGATGCCGGCGGTCCAGATTTGGACCTCGCTTATGCTTGGCGACAAGCCGGCTATAACGTCGGTATTTTGTACTGGAATCAGTTTGCCGACGAAGGTGAAGTCACTGATGCCGAAGCTAAAATCTGGAGCACCAGCGGCCCCAAAGCTATGCGCTGGCGCAACAGCAGTGGCGTCTACAGCAACGGCCCCACCCAGTCGGCAGCCGACCTATTATTTACTAGTTACAAAGACAATTTGGCTGGCTACACCGGCAGCAGTATTCGCCTGCTTGGGCATTCGCTCGGCAACCAAATGGCCATCGTTATTGCCAAAAAAATCAGCGATGCCGTTACCGCGGGCTCCGTTAATAGCAAGTTGCTGCCTAAACGTGTGGCGTTGCTAGACCCGTTTTACTCCAATAACGCCAAAAGCTATCTCGGCAACAAATGGGTCGGTGAAGTGTGCCGCACCTACGTCACCGAGCTAAAAGGTAAAGGGGTGATTTTTGAAGCCTATCGAACTTCAGCCGTTACCAGCACGGTGTTCGTTGGCGACGCCAACACTGACTTGATGAAGATGACCGCCTTTACCGAGCTCAAACCTTGGTACTTCAACGCCACGCAAGTCACCGAAAAACATAACTCGGCGGTTTGGCACTATCTCTGGTCGTTTAGCTTCAACCCACCACTGATTACCGGCACCAGTAATCAAGCCGCCTCGGCCAGCACTGCCGACAGCCGTATTAGTACGTTAATGAGCGGCACTAAAAAGCTGGTTCATGATCAAGGCGCCTATACCAAAGAACCATCCGATGACAATTTCAAAGAAGCCACCCGCTAAGCGTAACAAGCACTAGACCGGTAATCGCCGGTCTAGCAGCCTGTCGGACTTAGATCTGTCCTGCTGCGGACGCCTAAGCCCGACAGGCTGCTAGTGCTGCGCTACAAAAAACCAACAACCCTAACTGGCAAACTTCTGCAAATTAACCATCATCTCGCGCATCGCGGCCATGTTGTCCTGCGGATGGACAGCGCCCTCGAAGTCGCAAATCTGCTGCCAGTGCGCGGCCACATCTTCGGCAGAAAACCCCGCGCGCGGATCAAAGCCAGCGCCCAAGCTGCGCTCCCAACGCACTTTGCCGATCCAACCACCACCCACTTCAAATAAACCGGCAGTTTCGCTACAAGCGGCACTGGCCAGATATACCACCAGAGGACTGATCAACTCCGGCTTAAGTTGCTCAAACACCTGCGGCGGAATCAGGCCCTCGGTCATTCGGGTGCCGCCAGTTGGCGCAATAGCATTGACCAAAATATTGTTTTTGCGGCCCTCTAACGCCAAGGTACGGGTCAGGCCATACAGGCCGAGCTTGGCCATGCCGTAGTTGCTCTGGCCAAAGTTGCCGTAAATGCCCGAGGTTGAGGCGGTGAAGATCACCCGACCAAAATTTTGCTCACGCATATGCGCCCAAGCGGCCCGGGTGACCTTGTAGGCACCCTCAACATGGACCTTGTAAACCAGATCCCAGTCGGCGTCTTCCATCTTATGGAAGCTCTTGTCACGCAAAATGCCGGCGTTATTAACCAGCACATCAACCCGCCCAAAACTGTCTAGGGCGTTCTGCACAATTTTACCGCCATCGGTAACTGAGTCGTGGTTAGCCACGGCAACACCACCTGCCGCACGGATCTCGGCCACCACCAAATCGGCAGCCGAGGTATTGGCACCTTCACCGTGGCTGCTGCCGCCCAAATCATTTACCACCACCCGCGCACCGTGTTTGGCAAATAGCAACGCATGGGCACGCCCCAAGCCGCCGCCGGCGCCGGTGATTATCACTACTTGCTGATCAAAACAGATTGCATCATTCATGGTTACGGCTCCGGGCAGTCAACGTGGACCGGCCGAGTGTCCGGCAGCCGTACCGCCAGCACAACCACCCTCGCGCACCTGAATGCAGGGCAATAACAGCCCCCGATAAGCCGTTAGCCAACCGGGGTAATCAGGCTCAAATGGTTGTACAGGTGCAGCACATGGGCCTGTGCATACTCGGCATGACTCAGCTGGCCGTAAGCAAAATGCGGTTGCAACGCCCCTGTGTGAGCGGCAAAACGGCTGAATGCGACCTGCAAGCGCGCCAAGGCTAAAGCCGGATCGCTCGGCTGATCAAGCGCTGGCGCGCCGGGAATCGCTTGATTCAACGGATGACGCATCGCCCCACGGCTGGCAAACACACTAAAGGCCGCTCGCCCCAAGGAGCTACGAAACCAGGCGGCTTTCAGCTCGGGATAACCATCCATGGAGAAGTCGACGCTTTGCGCACAGTGATTAAACACCTGCGCCGGGTTCCAACCTTGGTGGCTGGCGAGGGCCGTATTGGCGAAACGATCGAGCACCTGCAGCGCCCCCTCAATACTCACCGCAGCCGGGTTAACCGCCACTGGCAAACGCCAATAGCCAACCCCTAAGGCGGCCGCGCCGGTGACAGCGGTAAGTTGCAAGAAATGACGACGTTGCATAGCGAGCCTCTTATTATTAGTTAACCGCTAGTTGCTGACGAAACTGCAGATAGTGTTGCAACACCAGGGCGGGAGCTTCGATCTGCGGGTAGTGGCCGATAGTGTCCAATAATCGCCAATCGGCGTTTGGCACTAGTTCACGGTAGCGCGCCAGCATATGCCGCCCCGAGATCGGGTCAAGGCCGCCATCGATCAAACACAAGGGCACCGCATTGCGCTGCATGGCAGCCAACCAACGGTCACGGTGCACACGCCGTTCAGGCATATAGCGGATCAATAAATGCAGCACGGCCGGGCCATTGTTACGGGTCAGCAACGACCAAAAAGCGTCCAGCTCGGTGGCGCTGGCTTGAGTGTCCGGGCCAAAGATTCGGCTAAAGCTGCGCGCCAGTTTTTGCCGACTGAACAATCTACCCAGCAGCGGCCCCAGCGGGCTCAACAGCAATCGCTGGGCGAGCAACGGTCGATGGGTTTCGGGAAACAGCCCGCCATTGAGAAAGACGCAGCTTGCCAGCCGAATACGGCCATCGGTGTGGCGCGCCACTAACTCTTGAGCGACGCTGTCGCCATAGTCATGGGCCAGCAGATGCACCGGCTCGACGATGCCCAGATGCGCGAGCAAGGCCTGCTGTAAATCGGCTTGTTCTAACAAGCTATACGCATGCGGGCGCGGCTTGGCCGAGTCGCCAAAGCCGAGCATGTCGCAGGCGATCAGCTGATAACGCTCGGCCAGCGGCGCCCACAGGTAATGCCAGTCCCAGGCCGCGGTCGGAAAACCGTGGATCAGCAACAGCGGCGCGCCCTGTCCGGTCGTCCAGTAGCGAATTTCGTGTCCATTGAATACGAAATCGCGGCCCTGACTGCGCCAATCCGCCAGAGCCATGCCAAGCAACGGCATCAGTTGTCGTAACCGGGGTTTTGCTGATCAAGCTTGCGCAGCAGGGCCGGCCACGGCAGCGCCCCGCCCATGCCGACCGGGCTGCGCATCACGCCACTGATCATCGCCCGTGCACCGTCGAGAATAGTTTGCGGGATATGCACCAGCGGCGCCCCGCCGCTTTGTGCCATGACTTGAATCTCGCAGGTGCGCTGGAAAATAAACATCATCAAAAACGCATCGGCGATGCTCCCCGCACAGGTCATCAAACCGTGGTTACGCAGCAGCATGAAGTTGCTATTGCCCAGATCAGCCTGTAAGCGGGCTTTTTCTGCATGGTTGAGCGCCACCCCTTCGTAGTCGTGATGGGACAAACTGGACAACACAAACAGCGACTGCTGCGATAACGGCAACACCCCGGCTTGTTGCGCCGCCACCGCGACACCGGCAGCGGTGTGGGTATGCAACACGCAATTGACGTCGTGACGCACCTCATGCACGGCGCTGTGAATGGTGTAACCCGCTGGATTGATCTCAAACGGACTGTCCATTTGTTTGCTGCCGGCCAAGTCGACCTTGACCAAGCTCGACGCGCTGATCTCGTGAAACATCAGCCCATAGGGGTTGATCAGGAAATCTTCGGTGCCCGGCACCTTGGCGGAGATATGGGTGAAGATCAGGTCGTCCCAACCATGCAGGGCTATCAGCCGGTAACAGGCAGCCAGATCGACACGCGCTTGCCACTCGGCGGCGCTGACTTGGGTTTTCACGCTGGTAATGGCGGCAGGAGCATTCATCAGGATCACCTCGCGGTTATTGTTAGGCGCTGCGCAGGTCGCGGCAGGGAGTGCCTAGCAGTCTAGCGAGAGATTCAAACCACGACAGTCGCCTTGCCAGCCAAGTGACTGACCCTAGCGGCCTGCAGGAGTCAGAGCAGTTCGGGGTAGTCGGCCGCCAGCAACGGCCAATCGAGTTGCGCCTGCGGCGCATCGCTGAGCAAACAAAAACCACTGAACTCAAACGCTGGGGCCAAGGTGCAACCAACCAGACTGTAAGCGCCCAGCGGTCGCGCCGCTTGCCAGGCATGCGCCGGCACCGCCCGCTGCACAAAAGCCTCGCTACTCAACGGACCTAATACTTGGCGCTCGATGCGGCTCGGCGACTCAGCCACCAGCAATTCGAGCGGTTCGCCTTCATAGAAGTGCCAGAGTTCATCGGCATCCACCCGGTGCCAACGACTGACCTGCCCCGCCGGCAATAGAAATACGATGGCAGAAGACGCCAAGCGACCACCCGGCAAGCGTAAAGCCGACTCAAACACCCGGCGGTAATAGCCGCCTTCCGGGTGCGGCTGTAATTGCAGCTGCTCGATCAACTGCGCAACCCGAGGCTGCATCAGGCGTTTAACGCCGCAACTAACTCGGCCAGCCAAGGCTCAGCATCCAGCTCGGGGCTGGCAGTTTCGCTGGCATCCAAACGCAGCATTGGCAACACCTCACGAATACCTAATTCGGCATACAGTTCGCGCACCTGCTCGCCGCCACCGCAAAAAGTATCGCCATAGCTGGAGTCGCCCAGCGCCAACACCGCCCCCGGCAAACCATGCCACGCGGGCAAATGGTCACGAATGGCGAAGTACAGCGGTTGTAAGTTGTCCGGCAACTCACCCATGCCGGTGGTTGAGGTCACCACTAAAAACGCCTCGGGGGCGAAGGCTTGAATATCCGCCAATTGCGCCCGTGGGTTATGCCAGGCATTTAACCCGGCGGCTTTCAACAGTGTTTCTGCGTGGTGGGCAACTTCTTCGGCGGTGCCGTAGACCGAGCCAGAAAGTATTGCGATCTTCATCACTGCTCCAAAAACAGACATAAATAAGCATTATTATGCCGCACTCGGATGTTTTAAACTGCGCACTACTAGCACGCTTTGGAGCCACCGATGATTAACGCCAAACTACTGCAACTGGTCATCAATGCCTCCAATGATGGCATTGTGGTCGCCGAGCAAGAGGGTGACGATAACATCCTGATTTATGCCAACCCGGCTTTCGAACGTCTTACCGGCTACAGCGCCGATGACATTCTTTATCAGGATTGCCGCTTCCTGCAGGCCGGTGACCGGCAACAAGCCGGGCTCGATGCCATTCGCGAGGCCGCCAAAGAAAAGCGCCCATGCCGGCAAGTAATCCGCAATTACCGCAAAGACGGCAGCGTGTTTTGGAATGAACTGTCGATCACGCCAGTATTTAACCAAGCCGACCAGCTGACCTATTTCATTGGTATACAGAAAGATGTGAGCGCTCAAATAAGCGCCGAACAACGCATACAAGCACTAGAGGCCGAACTAAACGAACTGCGTGCGGAGCTGGCTGAGGTAAAAAAATCGAACTTAGCAGCGATTTGAAGGCCCAAACCTTGCTAGATCTAAATATCGCAACTCGAGTTAAACGATTGTCATGCGCAAAAAAAGCCTCCTCAACCACGAGGAACTGGATTACATCCAACAAATCCTCGGCAATAGCTTGGCGATTAGCGGCTTAGCTGCGCCGAGCTTTCGGGTCGATGGCGGCCTAGCGGCAAACGCTGTTTTAGCCGGCCTTGGCAAACACGCCGAGCTGCACCTAGACGCTCAACTTGGCGATCAGCACCTGCGCTTCCCTCTGCAACTGGTCGAAGATGAATTCCATGCGTTGCACCTAGAACTGGGCGCACCGAAAATCTTTCAGCACGGTGATGTGCAGCGCTCATGGCGCCTCAACCTTGAGCAACCGCTGTTTTTGCTAGACCAAGACGGTGCCCTAAGCGAGCTGTGTGTGCATGAAATATCGCCATCTGGGGTACTGATTGAGGCCACCGGCAACCTCAACACACCCGAGAGCTTCACCCTTTGGCTGCCGCTGCCGGGTCAGGAACCGATCAAACTACAGGGCCACTATGTGCGCCAAATCAACCCCGAGCTGAGCGCCTTTCGCCTTGATCTGCTGCCAAGCACCCATGGCGAGCGTTTGCGCCACTTCATCTTCCAACAACACCGCCTGCAGCATCCGCAACTGCAACGAAGCGCTTAGCCCCAGCAATTGCAATTAAAGGTTCAGGCAAAAAAAATCCGACAGCTAAAGACTCAGCTGTCGGAGAGCGCAAACGACGAGAAATACCACGCCTGTCGTAGCAGGCATGGCTGGGGTCGGTTAAGCAGCAAATTCCTCATCACTGAAGGCCATTAAGCTGGCCTTGCCGGCTGTCACTTCCGCCAGCAAGCCGCTGGTTTCGCTCAATACACGGGGCATATAAAAGTCGGCGGACTTAACCTTGGCCGAGTAAAACGCCGTTTCACTGCTGCCGGCTGCGAGCTGCTGTTGCGCCACTGCGGCCATCCGCGACCAGAACCAAGCCAAGCTAACCAGCGCAAACAAACGCAGGTAGGGGGTTGCCGCAGCAGCCGCCTGCTCGGGATCTTGCAGACCCTGGCTGGCGACCCACAGCGTGGCCTGCTGCAGTTGCTTGAGTGCTTGCTCCACCCCAGCAGCGTGCGGCGCATGCGGATTCGCCCGCAACCAAGCCTCGATCAAGGCAAAGAAGCTACGCACCGCGCGCCCACCGCCCAAGCCCAATTTACGCCCCACTAGGTCCAGCGCCTGAATGCCGTTGGTGCCTTCGTAAATACGGGTAATGCGTGAGTCGCGCACCAGCTGCTCGATACCCCAATCTTGGGTATAGCCAGAACCACCCAACACCTGCAGGCCATCGTTAGCGCAGTTAAAGCCCTCGTCGGTTAAGAACGACTTAACCACCGGCGTCAGCAATTGTAGAAGGTCATCGGCGCGTTCACGCACCTCGGGGTCTTGATGCTGATGGGCAACATCCATCTGCAAGCCGGTGAAGTACGCCAGCGCCCGGCAACCTTCAATCATCACCTTCTGGCGCAGCAAGTTACGCCGCACATCAGGGTGCACCATGATCGAGTCGGCGGGCTTATCGGCCATCTTGGCGCCGGATAAAGCCCGGCCTTGCAGGCGCTCACGGGCAAAACCTAGGCTGATCTGGTAGGCGTTTTCGGCAATCCCCAAACCCTGCATGCCGACCATCAAACGAGCCGAGTTCATCATGGTAAACATGCAGCGCATGCCCTTATTCGGCTCACCGATCAACCAGCCTTGTGCGCCTTCAAAGTTCATCACGCAGGTGGCCGAGCCCTTGATGCCCATTTTGTGCTCAAGCCCGCCACAAAAAGCCGTGTTACGGGTGCCGCAGGCCAAGAACTTGGGCACTAAAAATAATGAAATGCCTTTCACGCTGTCTGGGGCGTCGGGCAACTTAGCCAGTACCAAGTGCACGATGTTGTCGGCAAGATCGTGCTCACCGCCGGTGATCCAGATTTTTGTCCCGCTGATGGCGTAACTGCCATCGGCATTGGGCAGCGCACGGGTGCGGATCAGCCCAAGGTCGGTGCCGCACTGCGGCTCGGTCAGGCACATAGTGCCAGTCCACTCGCCGCTGATCAGTTTGGGCAGGTACTGTTCTTGCTGCTCGCGGGTGCCGTGGGCGGTCAGGGCGTTAATCGCCCCGTGGGTAAGGCCGGGATACATACCCAGCGACAGGTTGGCCGAACAGACCATTTCCTCAACCATCATGTTCAGTACATGGGGTAAGCCCTGACCACCAAATTCCGGCTCGCAGGCTAGGGCCGTCCAGCCGCCCTGAGCAAACTGTTGATAGGCACTGCGAAAGCCATCCGGCACCTTGACCGCTTTGGTCTGCGGATCGTACTGACAACCTTGCTGATCACCGCTGGCGTTGAGTGGTGCCAGCACGTTTTCCGCCAGCTTGGCAGCCTCCTCTAAAATGGCGCCACCTAGATCGTTACCGAACTCATGCTGACTAGGCAGCGTTTGCAAGGTGGCATAAGCATCGAGCACTTCATCGAAAACAAATTGCATGTCACGCAGTGGGGCACGGTATGCGGGCATATGAAGCATCCTTAAAGCTGTACAAGTGGATTTAATGTACAGCTTTTGTATAGCTTTTAGCCTTCAGCATGCAAGCTTTTTTTTCCGCACTACACCGTTAGCACCACCAAACAGCGCCCACGCGACCGTTCTACGGGCTGCAGGGCAGCCAGTTACAGAAAAAAATTAAGAAAAGATGCCGCTAGCTGACAACCAAAGCCATCTCAACACGCCATTTCGACGAGTTAAGTATCCAGCTGGCAGCGCAGCAATTGCTGCATACGCTGCTGCAAGGTCAGCCCATCGTTGCCCAAGCAAGCAACTGACGAACCGCTCATTTGCTCACTCGCCAACTCCGAGACTTCCCCCGCAATGGCCATTGAGCATTCCAAGCTCAACGCCAGACGCGCCATTTGCTTGGGAAAATCATTACTCGGCGGATGATTGGCAAACAACACCAACAACTGTGGCTGGAGCTTCTCGCAGACCAAGGTTAACTCTTCTAGCGGCTGTCCTTGGGCCAACACGGTCAAGTTAAGAGATGCATCCCCCAACAACAAACCGCAAACCAGCAATTCCAGTTCATGGCATTGCCCTGGTATGGCGGCCAACACCACCCGCACTTCACTGGTACCGCGGGCCATCTGCAGACGCTGCAAGGCACGGGCACGCAGGAAGCTGTCGAAAAATAACCACTCGCTACTGCGCCCAAACTCGTGTTGACGCAGTTTCAATTGCTGCCACAACGGCATCAGCACATCCTGAAACGCCACTGCCAGCGGGTAACTGGAAAAAATTTGCCCGTACAACTGCTCCAATCGCAGTTGATCAAAGTCATGCAACGCAACACGTAGTTGCTCTTGCCATTCACCCCACTCACTGCTGGCGACGGCTTGCGAAATCGGCGCGGCACGCGTCTGCGTCAGCTCATTGCGCTGTAAAATCTTGCCAACCTTACTCACTGCAACGCCGCGCTCGAGCCACGCCAGAATGCTGCGAATGGCCTCAATATTGGCCTGCGAGTAGAGCCTATGACCGCTTTCAGTTCGCGTCGGTTGAATCAGCCCATAACGGCGCTCCCAAGCACGCAGCGTCACCGGATTAACCCCGGTAAGCCGCGATACTTCGCGGATCGGAAACAACTCTTCTTGCTTAAGTTCCGAGGAGGCAAGGGCTAGAGCAGCACGTTCAGACATGGTGATTGGGCTCAATTAAGTTGTAGGCATTGTACAACAGTGCAGTACGTAACTTTCGATACAACACAGGTTCAAGGCCGTAAATTAGCCTATCCGTAGCATCATACGGTCTTTTTCTCGACACAAAAGGGCGAAAGCGCAAAGCAAATACCGAGATTACCTGTACAATAATTATTTTATGTATAACTTTGTACCCGCATAATAAGCAGCAGTTTTTACTAGCGCCTTGTGAGGTTGGCATGCACCCATTATCCGCCCCGATTCTGCTCACCGGCGCCAGCCAACGGGTTGGCCTGCACTGCGCGCAACGCTTGCTCGACGACGGCCACCGGGTGATCGTCAGCTATCGCTCTGAGCGTGAAGGCCTCGCGCAACTTCGCGAACGCGGCGCTCTGTGCTTACCGGCGGACTTTTCCAGCGAGCCCGGCATCTTAAATTTCATCGAACACCTGCACAGCCAAACCGACTGCCTGCGCGCCATCGTGCACAACGCTTCCGATTGGTTGGCAGAGGGTGAGGAGCCCGACGCGGCGCTGTTTAACCAGATGGTTAACGTGCACATGCTCGCGCCCTACCTAATCAACCTGCATTGCCAGCAACTACTGCAAGCCGCACAGCCAGCTGACATCGTGCATATCAGCGACGACGTGGCACGCACCGGCAGCGCCAAACATATCGCTTACAGCGCCAGTAAAGCCGGCCTAGAAAGCCTGACTTTATCCTTTGCCGCACGCTTTGCTCCGCACATTAAGGTCAACGGCATAGCGCCGGCGCTGGTGCTGTTTAACCCAGGCGATGCCGCCGACTACCGTGCCAAAGCCCTAAGCAAATCGGCCTTAGGCATTGAGCCGGGCGCAGAGGTGATCTACCAAAGCCTGCGTTACTTGCTCGACAACCCCTACCTCACCGGCACCACCCTAACCGTCAATGGCGGCCGGCACCTGAAATAACCCGACCCAAAGGAACCCCACATGAGCCCATTACTGCCAGACCACTACCGCCAGATTTTGCTCGGCTTGGGCGAAGACCCAGAGCGCGAAGGCTTGCTCGACACGCCCAAACGCGCAGCCAAAGCCATGCAGTACCTCTGCCACGGCTACGCCCAAAGCGTTGATGAGATCGTCAACGGCGCACTGTTCGCCTCGGATAACGACGAAATGGTAATCGTCAAAAATATCGAGTTATATTCGCTGTGCGAACACCACATGTTGCCGTTTATTGGCAAGGCCCATGTCGCCTACATCCCCACCGGCAAGGTGCTGGGGCTGTCGAAAATTGCCCGGATTGTCGACATGTTTGCCCGCCGCTTGCAGATCCAAGAGAACCTTACTAAACAAATCGCCGAAGCCATTCAAGGTGTCACCGACGCCGCAGGCGTGGCCGTGGTGATTGAGGCTCAGCACATGTGCATGATGATGCGCGGCGTCGAGAAGCAAAACTCCTCGATGAACACCTCGGTGATGCTCGGTGCGTTTCGCCAGTCGGCCAGCACCCGGCAGGAATTCCTACAATTGATCAGCCGAGGTAACTAAGCATGGCGCAACTGCAAGCCGGCATGGCACGGATTCGCATCAAAGACCTCAGCGTACGCACCTTTATTGGCATCAAAGAGGACGAAATCCTCAATAAGCAGGACGTACTGATTAACCTGACCATCCTCTACCCGGCCAGCGAAGCGGTGCGCGATAACGACATCGACCACGCGCTGAATTACCGCACCATCACCAAGGCGATCATCCAGCATGTGGAAGGCAACCGCTTTGCCCTGCTCGAACGCCTAACCCAAGAGCTGCTTGATCTGGTGATGGTCAATGCCGCGGTCTGCTACGCCGAAGTCGAAGTAGACAAGCCGCACGCCTTGCGCTTTGCACAATCGGTGTCCATCACCCTCGCCGCCCAACGCTAGAATCTGAGGCCGGCGATCAATTATTGCCGGCGCAGGCGCACGCTTTTAATATCCGCACCCGCTTCCTCCTATATTGAGAGCACCGCCATGACCGAGCAACAACGCCTCGAACTCGACGCCGCCGCCTTTCGCCAGCTAGTGCAGCACCTGCGCTCACGGCCCGACGCTCAGAATATCGACCTGATGAACCTGGCCGGCTTCTGCCGCAATTGTTTGTCTAAGTGGTACAAAGCCGCCGCCGACGACATGGGCGTGAGCGTCAGCGTCGAGCAAGCGCGCGAAGAGATTTACGGCATGCCCTACAGCGAGTGGAAGGCTAAATACCAAAAAGATGCCAGCGCTGAGCAACAGGCCGCTTTTGCCAAGGTACACAAGCCATGAGCCCGCTCGACACTTTTCAGGCGCAACTGCACAACCAAGAGCACCTGTTCAGCCAGACCTTGGCCTTTATCGCCGAGCACTACCACTATCAGCCCAGCGCCTTCAGCAATGGCGCGGTACAGAACCCGGCCGGACAGAATGAAGGCTCGTGCAAAACCT
This sequence comes from Pseudomonadaceae bacterium, assembly GCA_019745275.1. Classification (GTDB taxonomy): domain Bacteria; phylum Pseudomonadota; class Gammaproteobacteria; order Pseudomonadales; family Pseudomonadaceae; genus Aquipseudomonas. Next base: position 47,053 of record JAIETJ010000054.1, read on the forward strand.
TAGGGCTGGCGCTGCTGGAGGGTTTCAACCTAGAAGAAACCTTGCGCGCCTTCGGTGAGCATTACCGCGCCGTACTGGCCAACCCAAACGGTGACGACCACGGCAATATCCGCGCCCTACTAAACAGCGGGCTGGCCGGCGTGCGCTTTGCCCAGCCGAGTCTGCAACGCAAGGCCTAAACCCGGCCGCCGCAGCCACGAGCCTGCGGCGCCAGCTACTCCGAGCGCTCCGAGCAAATTCGCAGGCCTTGCTATACTGGCCTGACAACCCCTCCTGATGCGCTCGGCATGACCTTACGCAAACGCATGTTCTGGCTATTTACCCCATTACTGGTGCTGACACTGGTGATTGCCTATGGCTTGTCGGAACGTATTTTGCTCAGCCGCTTTGATGCGCAAGACCACGCCTTACTGCTCAATGATGTCGAGCGTCTGCGCAGCCGTTTAGACAGTTTAATTAGCCGCAGTGAAGACCTGCTACGCACTTACTCCGAGTGGGACGACACTTACCAGTTTATGCAGGGCCAACAACCGGACTTTGTCCGCAGCAACATGGATGAGCAATCGCTGGCGCTGCTGAATTTTGACTTTATGGTGTTCCTCGACCTCGAAGGCCGGGTGGTGACCGAGCAATGGCTGCCGCCCGACCTTACCGACATGCTCAGCGTCGGCACGCAACACCCCACTAACTACGAGAGCTTGCGCGCCGACATTCTGCAACTGGGCCAGCAATTGGCCAAACACAATCTCGCCAGCTTGGATGTTGACGGTCGAGGTCAGCTGTTACTGCTGCAAGGCACGCCACTGCTATTGCTCGCCAGCCCAATCAGCAATACGCAAAGCTTTGCCGAGCCGATTGGCACTATTGTGGCCGGGCACTTTATTGATGCCGAGCGCTTTGAGAGCTTGAAAAATCAAGTCGACGGCAATCTGCAGTTGATCGAGCCAAGCAACGCCGGCGTACGGGGGCAGGCACTAAAAATGCCCCTCGACAGCAGCCTAAGTGACTTAGTTATCAGCCCGCGGCGCGTGCTCGATAACCAGCGACAGCAACTCGACTTACAGTTCAGCAATCAACTCCAACAACCTCAACTGACCTTACAAATCAATAAAGACCGCCGTTTATACACAGAAGGCCAGCAAGCCATTAGGTTCTTCTTACTGCTCAGCGTCACCGCTGGCGCACTGGCACTACTGCTGATTTACCTGTGTTTAGAATTTTGGCTGCTGCGCCGTCTGCAACGCATTCACCGTGAAGTCACCTTGATCGATGCCGACAGTCAACTGCCACGTTTGGCCGATCAAGGTAATGACGAACTCGGCCAGCTGGCCACGGCGTTAAACACCATGTTTGCCCGTATCAGCCAAAGCGAATCGCGCCAGCAGTTAATTCTCGACTCCATTAATGAAGGTTATTTCGAGGTCGACCCCAGCGGCCACTTACTCACGGCCAACAAAGCCTTAGCCAGTATTTTTGCCTACAGTTGTGAGGCATTAAAGGGCCAAAGTTTTGCCTTGGTATTGAATGAACAGGACATGCTACGCACCCTGCAGCTCCTGCAAAAGTTAGCCGCCGGCAGCCAAGATAATCTGCTCGCCACAGCGTTTAAGCGCGGCGATGGCAGCCTCGGCCACTTCGAAGCGCGGCTGGCGGCCATGTATGACCAACAGGGCGCGATCATCGGTTGGCGCGGCATAGTGCGCGATACCAGCGAACAAATGGCCTACCAAAGCCAACTGATCGACATGGCCTATCGCGACCCGCTGACCGACTTAGGCAACCGTAAAGCCTTTGCCGAGCAACTGCAAAGCAGCTTAGAGCTGATGCAGCGCAAACAACAAAGCCTGGCCCTGCTGTATCTGGACCTTGACCGTTTTAAACAAGTTAACGATCAATTCGGCCATGACGTCGGCGACGCCCTACTAATCTGCATCGCCGAACGCCTGCGTAATTCCCTGCGCCAGCCTGACTGGGCCTATCGCTTAGGCGGCGACGAGTTCACCATCCTGCTGCCTGAAACCGACCGGCACGCGGCCATGAAACTGGCCGAACGCCTACGCCACAACCTCAGCCAACCCTTTGCCCATGGCGATGTGCTGATTAACTTTGTCACCCCCAGCATCGGCATTGCCCTGTACCCCGAGCACGCCCAGTACGCCGAAGGCCTGATCAAAGCCGCCGACATCGCCATGTACGAGGCCAAGGAGCAGCGCAACAGCGTCTGTATCTATCAGACCACCGAGCTTTCCCCTCCGGCGCAAAACAGCTAAGGTCGCGCGATAGTTCACTTTCGGAGCATCGCCATGACCACCCCCGCACTCTCTGGCCCGCAGTATCTGCGTGAAGGTTTAACACTAATTTTAAGCCCCGGCCTGCGGCTCTTTGTACTGCTGCCACTGACCGTTAACTTGCTGGTCTTTATCGGTTTAATTGTCCTCTCCGTGCAACAGTTCAGCGGTTGGGTCGAGGCATTTATGCCCAGCTTGCCCAGCTGGCTGAGCTTTCTTGAGTACCTTCTCTGGCCGCTGTTTGTAGTGCTGGTGCTGCTGATGGTGTTTTTCACCTTCAACCTGGTGGCCAACATTATTGCCGCGCCCTTTAACGGCTTTCTCGCTGAAAAAGTCGAGATAGTCGCCCGCGGCCATGATGACTTCCCAGCCTTTAGCTGGAGCGAACTGGCCGCCATGGTGCCGCGCACCCTGAGCCGGGAAATGCGCAAACTCAGTTACTTTTTACCCCGCGCCATCGCCCTGCTGATTCTCAGTTTTATTCCGTTGCTGAACATTCTGGCCGCGCCCCTGTGGCTGCTGTTTGGCGTGTGGATGATGGCCGTGCAATACATCGACTACCCTGCCGACAACCATAAAGTTAGCTGGCCAGACATGCTCGCTTGGCTGCGTGAAAAGCGCTGGCAGAGCTTGAGTTTTGGCGGCATTACCTACTTAGCGCTGCTGATTCCCTTCGTCAACATCCTGATGATGCCGGCGGCAGTGGCTGGGGCCACGTTGTTTTGGGTACGCGAAAGAGCAGAGCAACAGGTTTAATCGCCACGGGGCCGTTACACTAGGAGGCTGAAATTTTTAAAATCCTTTGGTCGAGAACCACCCATGAGCAGTGAACACAGCGTAAACGGCAACATCGTCACCAAGGTCAACAATGAGTGGTGGGTTTGCCGCGAAAAAGGCGAACAAATTGCTGGTCCCTTCGGCTCCGAGACGCTGGCCCGCGAGGTGGCCGCCGTGCTGCAAGACCAACCGGCCCCACCACCGCTGCGCCGCAAACGCTAAGTCGGCCGCCAACACTGTCACCCAGCGGTAACCCGCGCGTCACACAGACAACATGGCCACAGCCCAAACTGTGGCCATGAACCCAACCAGCCTACACATCGCCCTGATCAGCGAAACCTTGTCGCACCACTCATCGGGGGCCACCAACACCCTTGACCGTCTGTGCGCAGGCCTGATTGCGCGCGGCCATCAATTGCAACGGGTGCGGCCGCGACGCAGCAGCGATGCTGGGCGTCGCAGTGATGCGCATTTGCTGCTCACCCACGGCTGGCCATTACCGGGCTATCCGGAACTACAGTGGGGCTTAGCGGCGCGCCATAAACTCTACCAACACTGGCAACTGCAGCGCCCTGACGTGCTGTATATCGCCAGCGCAGGCCCGCTTGGGCTGGCGGCGTTGTGGGTGGCGCGGCGCTTGGGAATTCCGGTGGTCAGCGGCTTGCACAGCAATTTTCAGCAGCGGGCCACTCACTCCGGCTTGGGCTTATTCAATCACCTACTAGCCCACTATCTGCGCTGGTTTCACAACCGCTCACAACTCACCCTAGTGCCTAGCGTCAGCCAGTGCTTGGAGCTGACTCGGCGCGGGTATCAACGCTTGCAACTAATGACGCGCGGGGTCGACGGGGAGTTGTTTAATCCGCGTAAACGCAGCAGCAGTTTACGCGCCAGCTGGGGGTTGGCCGAGGAGGACATCGGCGTGCTGCATGTCGGCCGTCTGGCCAGCGAGAAAAACCTCGAATTGTTGGCGTCCAGTTTTTCCGCTTTGCAGAGCGCCTACCCACAACGCCGCTGCAAACTCATTGTGGTCGGCGACGGCCCGCAACGCGGCGCATTACAGCAAGCGCTACCTGAGGCCATCTTCACCGGCGTGCAACGCGGCGAAACGCTGGCTGAGCACTATGCCTCGGCGGATGTTTTTTTGTTTCCCAGTCTGTGTCACAGCTTCGCCAATGTGCTGCTCGAAGCCCTCGCCTCCGGGCTCGGCGTGGTGGCCTTCGACCAAGCCGCCGCCGGCCAGCATATCCGCCACGGTCACAACGGTGCACTGGCCATCCCCCACGACTCAGCGGACTTTATCGACGCTGCGATATGGCTCTTGGCTGAGCCAGAAACCCTGCGGCGAGTGCGCCTGAATGCCCGCCAACACGCCAGCCGACAAGGCTGGGAGACGACTATTCAGCTGTTAGAAAGCCACCTGCGCAACACCTGCACTGCCGCCTCGGCACCCGCAATTAGCGGTTAACCGCGCCTATCACAAGCAGAATTACAGGCAGAAAAAACCCGCCAACTCAGAGGATCTAAGTTGGCGGGCCATTTTAGTTTTACGGCTTAATATTGCTGTGATTGCCGCCCCGGCACTGGGCGCAAGTTAACTTCGACCCGACGATTTTGCGCACGGCCATCGGCGGTGGCATTACTGGCAATCGGCTGATCCGGGCCGGCGCCACGCGTCGATAGCCGCGAGCCATCCACGCCTTGCGCGGTCAGGTAGTTAGCCACGCTCTGCGCGCGGCGCTGGGACAAATCCATATTGTGCTGACGACTGCCGGTACTGTCGGTAAAACCGACAATTTCGATGCTGTTCTGATTGAACTGCTTAAACGAGCTGCCAAGGTTATTCAGCGGCGCATAGAAATTACTGACGATCTCAGCAGAATCTGTAGCGAAAGTAATATTGCCCGGCATGATCAACTTGATCTGATCACCCTGACGCTGCACCTCAACCCCAGTACCCTGCATGCTGCGGCGTAGTTCGGCCTCTTGCTTGTCGGCGTAATAACCATAACCAGCACCGGCCGCACCGGCTACCGCGGCGCCGATTAAGGCACCCTTGCCGCGATTATCATGTTTAATCAAGGCCCCTGCGGCGGCGCCGGCCAAAGCCCCTAAACCACCATAGGTGGCGGTTTTGTTGCTGCTGGGCGGTTGATTGTCATATGGATTTTGCGACGCGCAGCCAGCCAACAGAGCAACGGCGCTGACAACAAGCAACAGACGATTAGGGCTAAACATGCAGCGTAACTCCTGAGTATTTAAGCGGCCCCGATGGGCGTTGTTAGTTGGAGCACTGAAACGACTGAAGATTCCGCCTCACGCGCGCACATACGGATTACTGCGCATTTCATCGCCTAAACGGGTATCCGGGCCGTGCCCGGTGACCACGGTGGCGTCCTCATCCAAGGTATATAGCCGCTGCTTGATCGAACGTTCGATGGTCGGGTAATCGCCGCCCCATAAATCGGTACGGCCAATGCCGCCACGAAACAGCGTATCGCCGGCAATCAACAACTTCGCCTCGGGGAACCAAAAACTCATCGAACCCGGCGTATGCCCGGGTGTGTGTAGCGCCACACCACAACCGCAATCAAGCGCCTGATCGTCGCTCAACCACTGATCCGGCGCCGGTACAGGCACATAGGGCACGCCAAACATGCCGCACTGCATTTCTAGGTTATCCCAGAGAAACTGATCTTCTTTATGCAGGTGCAGGGTCGCGCCGGTTTTCTCCTTCATCTGCCCTGAGGCGAGAAAGTGATCCAAGTGCGCATGGGTGTGAATGATGCTCACCACCTTGAGGCCATGCGCTTCAAGTTTGGCCATGATCAAATCCGGGTTACCACCCGGATCCACCACTATGGCTTTTTTCGTAATAGGGTCGCCAATAATGGTGCAGTTGCACTGCAAAGGCCCGACAGGGAAGGTTTCGCGGATCAGGGTGGCGGCGGTCATCGAGGCAGTTTCCAAAGTCATCAGTGGAGCAATTTTGGCACAGCCAGGCAAAGCCTGGCGACTGGCAAGCGGGGCACGCGACAAGCAGTAACGCGCCGGCTGGTGTGTTGGCTGGATAGCCCGCACGGCGCAGCGAGGCAAGGCGGCGTGCGATAATTTCGCCACAGGGGAACATCCTTGCTTGGGCCCCAGTCGAAGTAGTGCGGCTTTAACTACCGGCCACGGAGCGGCGGCACTATTAATCTATTACGAGGTTTTAAGTATGCGCATCTCCCGTCACCTAACGCTGGTTGCCGCCCTGTCTTGCTTGGCCGGGCCAGCCTTGGCGTTTAATTTGGGCGAGGCGGCCAGTCTGCTGTCCGCCGCCAACGGTGGCAAGAGTACGAGTGATGCGGCCAGTTTACTGGCTAATCCGCAGAACCTTGAGCTGCTGCAAGCGTTAAGCGCGCTCAAACTGACCCCACAACAGGCCGTGGGTGGCGCCGGGGCGATGCTCGGGCTGGCCAAGAATCAACTGCCCAGCGCCGAGTACCGCCAGCTCAAGCAGAGCGTGCCGGGCCTGCACAAGATTGAGGGCGATAACGGTTTAAAACAGTTGGAGGGTCTCAGCGGTTTACTTGGTAAGTCGGCGACCACCCCGCTGAGCGGAGCGGCGACGGCGGCGCTAGCCAATGTGAACAACCTGACTGAACTGAATCAGGCCTTCAGCGCCTTGGGCATGGACAGCGGCATGATCGGCCAATTCGCGCCCTTGTTGCTGCACTACTTTGGCCAGCAAGGTGTCGGCGGCCCACTGCTCAGCAGCCTGGGCAGCGTTTGGGGCATCGGCAGCGGTGCCTAGCAGCCGGCATTCGCTCGTTACGAACGCTAACGTCAGACTAGCGGCTAGTGCTCGCGGCGAAACTCACCCGGCGACTTACCGGTCCATTTTTTAAAGGCCCGCCGAAAATTCGACGGGTCGCTAAAGCCGAGTAAAAAGGCGATCTCGTACAAGGGCAAATGGGTGGTGGTGAGGTATTGCAGGGCCAAACGTTTGCGCACCTCGTCGAGCACTTGTTGATAGCTGGTGCCTAGCTCCGATAAGTGCCGACGTAGGCTGCGCCCACTGGTGTGCAAGGCCTGCGCGGCGCTGTGTAGATCCGGGAAATCACCGGGACGGGCCAACAATAAACGTCGCACCCGAGTCAGTAGGCCGTCTTGCACATCGAGACTGGCCAATAAGGCTTCGCATTGCTGTTCGCACATTTGCACGGTGCCGGGATTGGCCAGCGCCATCGGCCGCTCAAGGTAGTTTTTCGGCAGGCTCAGCCAGTGATACGGCTGATCAAACTGCACCTGTACGCCAAACACCTCAAGGTAGCGCGGCGCATGACTGGGCGGCGGATGCGCAAAGCCCAAGGCTAAACCTTGCAGCGGGCTACCGACTAAAAACGTGGCAATGCTGAACAAGCTGGCAAACAAGGCCTCCCCGGCAAACTGACTCAGCGGCCCCATCGGCATCGACTCCACAGCGCGCAACTGCAAGCGTTCGGGCTCTTGGATAACGTCCAAGTCAAAGGCCAAGCCCAAAACCCGGTAGTACTTCAACGCAAACTGAATGGCTTGGCCGAGGTTGGCACTGGCCAACACCGCATAACCCAAAATACCGTGGCTCGAGACATTCAGGCGCTGCCCCAGCAACAGTCCCAGTGCCGGCTCATGGCAGCGCTGCAGGGCGACGCTGGCGAGCATATTAAAATCGATAAACGACAAGCGCCCATTGGGATTATCCAGCGCTTGCGGACGCACGCGAGCCGCCGTAAACAACGCCTCTCGCCCAAGACCAAACTCGCCAGCCAACCCTAATAAGGCTTCAACATAAGCCACCGGAACCAACTCTGCGGTAAACATCAGTGCTGTTTTCATGGTTTTATTCTTATTTTACATTGGCCAGATATGACCCAAATATTGGCTGAAGATACCCTTGGCGAGGCCCAACTAACAAGCCCATAGTGAGTGACGACAATAGGCCCACCTGCACACAGGAAACCGACATGGTCAGCAGCACCCCAGAAGGTTTACAGATTCGTCCGCGCCAATTGGATTTTGACTTGCCCAACCCATTGCCACGTCACTGGCACGGCGGTGATGCGTTCAAGACCCATTTATTTAACGCCATGTCGGTATTGTTTCCCGACGGTGAGCGCTTCTTTATCGACTCGGTGCGGCACTATCGCGAACGTATCGCTGACCCTGTTTTGACTGAACAGATCCGTGGTTTTATCGGCCAAGAAGGTCATCACAGCCGCGAACACCTGGAGTACAGCGCACGCCTGCGTGAACTGGGTTATGACGTTGACTACCTCGAGCGCGGCCTCAAACGCCGCTTGGCTTTTGTACAAAAACATCTGCCCGCCAAGGCCTTACTGGCTTCGACCACCGCGGTCGAGCACCTGACCGCAATCTTGGCCGACGCGGTATTGAGCAATCCGCAACTGATGGCCGACGCCGACCCCAGCGTCGCCAAACTCTGGCGCTGGCATGCCTTGGAAGAAACCGAGCACAAGGCCGTGGCCTTTGATGTGTACCAACAGGTGCATGGCAGCCGCTGGTTACTGCGCCGCGCCATGCTGCAGAGCACCTTTTTCTTCACCTTCGACACCACCAAGGGCCTGATCCATATGCTCAAGCGCGATGGCCTGCTATGGAACTGGCGCATCTGGCGTGATGGCTTGGTCTGGCTGTGGGGGAAAGAAGGAATATTCCGCAAACTGGTGCCCGCCTACCTCGACTTTTATAAAGACGGGTTTCAGCCTTGGCAGCATAACAACCTGCACTTGGTTGAAACGTACAGCGCGGAGTTCGACACACAGACAGCACAAGTCGTCGCGGCCTGAGTACGCGCAATGCCAAAGGCCTCAATCAGGGCCTTTGGCTTAAATGCCCTCAGCCCTGTAAAAACCGCAGCGTATCGGCGGCGCTTTGCGCGGGAATCTCTTCCATCGGTATATGCCCGACGCCGGCGTATACCTGCACTTGAATCGAGGGCAAGTCGCGCTGCCAAAGGGCCACGTGGCTCGGTGAAATCCAACGATCGCGCGCGCCCCAGAGCAGCAATGTGGGGGCTTGGATGGCGGCCACTCGCACTGGGGTGGTGTGCAACTCGTCGCGGTTAACCTGCATCAGTAAGCGGAAGATTTTCATCATCGCCAAGCGGTTGCCTGGCCGACGACTAAGGTCGTAATAGCGATCAATTACCCCCGGCTGAATTCGCTCAGGCTCGCCATACACTTGTCTAATGCCCTCGGCGATCAGCGCGCGCGGCATCCACAGGGGCATGGCCAGCGTAGCGCCGGGCAGTGCCGCCGAGGCAATCATCCACGGCACCTTGGCCATCGGGTAGCCGGCGGGGTCAATCAACACCAACTTTTCGACTCGCTCAGGTTTGTGCAGCGCGTAGTTCCAGGCGATATAGCCGCCGAGCGAATTACCAACGATGGACGCCTTGCTCACGTCCAGATGGTCGAGCAGCAAGTCCAGTACCTTGAGCATCCGCTCGGCCGAATACTCGCCATTGTGCGGCGGCCCGGTGAGGCCAAAACCCGGCACGTCGAAACGAATAACCCGGTAGTCGCTGGCAAAGGCTGGTAACCAAGCTTCCCAGGTATGTAATGAGGCCACCACACCATGGATCAGCAGCAGTACCGGCTTATTACGATCGCCCTCGTCGCGATAATGCACATTGAAACCGTCTAGACGCACAAAGCGTGAGCCGCGCTCGGGCCGAGCATAGCGCTGCTTCAACGCTGTCAATGACAGCGCACCAAAACCAAAGCGGTCCATGCCTTGGGCCAACGGCGGCAACATGACGGTATCGTTCAACGACATACGGGCACCTCAATAGAATTGTTATTGAGCGCCTATCAGAGCATGCGGGCGCGGCGTCGGCGCCCAATCTAATGACCGGTCGTGGCGGGTAAATCAGACCAGCTCTGCGCTGGGCATCGAAGGGCTGACTAGCGACGGACAAAGTACCGAGATGAGTAAATCGCTCATCACCTGCTTGGCCTGTTCGATTTCAGCCCGTGAAGCCTGACGACTGAGCAGCTCAAGGGAGGTGGCCTCCAGCGCCCAAATCAGCGCCCGGTAGGTCAGCGGGTCGCGCGGCGGGTTTTGCTCAGCGACGCGTTCCAGCAACAAGCGCTGCATTTGTAGGTGCGCGTGTTGGCGATGCACCGCCAAAGGTGAGTCACTGCGCATTGCCTCCTGCTGCATCAGGCGAATGATCGGACCCACGGCTAAGTGATAGTCAAAAAATAGCGTCACCATCGCGCGTAACCATTGCGGCTGGCTGTCCGCTTGCGGCTGCATGGCGGCAAAGCGCGCCATCAGCAGGCTCACGGCCATTTGGTAGATACTCTCGAATACCTCCATTTTGTTGCTGAAGTATTTGTAAAAGGTCCGTCGCGAGACATTCGCCGCCGCCAGCAGGTCATTTACCGTGGTGTCGGCCAAGCCCTTAATGGAAAACACTGGAATTGCCGCCAACTGAATATTGGTGCGCTGCAATTGCCCGAGTAACGGTCCGTCAGCACCTCCATCGAGCTCTGCACCGCGCTGCTGCGCCACTGCGCCATAACCGCCAAGGTCCTCAAAAACCGCCCGAACTGCACCACTTTCGCCTGTTTGTAACGACATTTACCGATCCTCCCAACCAAGGCGCGGGTGACGGCGACGATAGAGCTGAGTACTCTTGGCCACGCCTTCCCCACCGGACTGTTGTTTACCCATGAAACTAACACGTCGCCTACTCTGGCCGCTGGCCATCCTTTTGCTGGTTATTAGCCAAACCCTGCGCGCCGGTGATTTGTTTTACCTAGGCGAGAAGATTCCCGATGTGCAAAAACCCTGGGACAGCAGTAACTATCAGCAGATGATTAGCGCCCTGCAAAAACTCGATAAAACCCAAGCCAACGCCCTGCCACGGCGCAGCGGTGAGTTCACCGGGCCGATTTACCTGCGCATGATCAATCCAGAAAACTTCAAACCGCAGCTAAACATCTACGCCCCGCTAGAACTGCGCCAGAACGAAGCCCGCGAGCAGTTGTTCCAACTCAAAGAACTGATGCGCCTGTACTTTGACTTCGACGCCAAGCTGCAACCCTACGGCGCCGAAGCCTTGGGCTTGATGACCTATTCGATGCAGCAACAGGCAGTGCTGTTCACCCTGACCACCGAGTTTTGGACCACCTTGTCGCCCACCGAGCGGAGCAATCCGGTGCGCCTCAAAGGCCTATCCGAGACCAAGGCGGCGGCAGCCATGCTGACCTCCAGCGCGCTCGATTATTTGGAGCTGAGTAAGCAATTTAGTCAGGAAGACTTAGTCTTGTATGGCGCCGAACTGGGCAAACAACTGCCCGATTTATTCGTCCACTTACCGGCCAATATTCGTCCGCAACTGCTCGCCCGCATCGACAGCCTGAGCCGGCAGCACCCTTATGCGCCGGTGCGCAAAAGTCTTAGTGAAGTGCTGCCGGTGCTATTGGTGATTCAAGCGGATGTTGAGCAGCAACAGGCCCAGCCGCTAAAAAACCCGCCGCCCAAGGCCACTAAGCTGGACCTATCAGCCCCCAAGGAACCTACCCTTTAGCGGCCAAGGTCAGGCGAGAACCACTGTGCTTTCAACTTGAACAAGCGCCTTGGCTAGAAGCTCAGGCCAAGGCTAAAGGCGAGAAAATCCCGATCGCGGCGCGCGTTATAGGCACCGCCAAAAAAGCTGTTGTAGCTTAGGCTGGCGTTGTAGCTGTCTTGAAAGGTGGCCGCCAAACCGACTCCCAGCGCCTTGCTGCCTTGATTGAACTGCGGACTGTAGCCGTGCACATCCTGGGCGATGGCCAGATTCGGCGACAGCGCTAGGCCCGGCCAAACGTCGGCGTAGTGCAAACTGGCGCGCGCGCGATAGCCGTACGAGTACTGGCTGTAAAACCCATGTTCATTACAGGCCTGCGCCCCTTGCGGATTGAGCGCTGCGCACTGACTGTTATCCGCCAACTGGCCCACCCCATACACCCCGTCGCGACCAAAGCGCAGTGCACTGTCGGCCACCCCGCGCAGCTGCTCGGCGCCCAATTCCAGCTGCAGTTGCAACTGTTCGGCGCCCAGCACCTGCTCAACCATCTGAGTCACCCCGAGCTGTAATTGGCTGACCCCGTGGCGCTCATAACCGCGCAACGCACTGCCGGCCACCCCGCTAGCATAGCCACTACTGAGCAACGGATTACCCGCCATCGCCGCCGGGTCGACCGCCACCGCGGTTAAGTCGGCCGTGTTGATTTGCAGCGGGGTATTCGGGCTATGGCTGAGCTGGGCAAACAGTCGCGTGCCACCCCACTCGCGAGCCAAACTGAGCCCGTAGTGACGAATGTCCTCTGGATAACTCAGTTGATACTGCGCGCTAATGCTTTGGCTCAGCGCATCCGCCGCCGCACCTTGGCCTACCTGGCTATTAAACAGTGCGGCGCGGCTGTGGGAATTCATCACAAACAAACCCAACTCGCTATCGCCCAAGGCGGCTAATTGCCAATGCAGCGCCATCCCGAACTGGCCGCTGTCTCTGGCATCGTCGTCGGCCAAGCGCGGCACATAGCGATAACCGGCGGCGGCTTGCGCGGCAAAGTCCGAGCCGGCCACCGCTAAACGCTGAGTACAGCCTGGCGGCTGCACATCACTCACGGCAAAGAAGGTGCCGCAATTGCTCTGCACCTCGGCTTGCCAGTCGAGCTGGTAAAACAGCTCGGCGCTTAGACTATTAGTCAGCTGCTGATTGACGTGCAGCAAGTTAACCGGCAGCGCACCTTCCTCGATTGGCGTTACCGGCCGCTGCAAGGCTTGCCGGTCGAGCGGATTGATGCTGTTGAGCGGATTTTCCAGCAAGTGGCTCTCGCCCCAGCGCAGCCGTTGTTTGCCGCCACGCACCGCCCCCGGCAAATCGCCTTGCGGGCCGGCCAGTTGATAGTTGTGGTAAGCGTAAGCCTCGCGAATTTCGCCCCCCGAGGCCTGAGCGCCGGGCTGGCGGCCGGCATCGTCAATGGCATACAGCGGCAAGGATTGATCCTTAAGAGCGAAGTCGTACCAATACTGGCCGCTGACCAACACACCGCTATCGCCTTGGCGCAACTGTAGCGCATGCCAACCGCTAAACCGCTTGGAGAACGCATCGCCACGGGTAAAGTTCAGCCGGCCATCGTCGTTAGTTTGGCTCGCCGCCGAGCCGCCATTGCGACTACCAATCAGCGCCTTATCCGGCGCACTCATGGCCCAATTAACCTCTAGCGCCAAGCGCGATTCGAGGTTGGCCTCCACCTCACCGAGATTAAATGGCAGCGCCCAAGCCGGTGCGGCCAAGGTGCAGGCTAGGCTGCCGAACCAGAGGCTTAAGGCAGCACTATGGGGACGAAACACTGGGCGAGAAAACGCGGGCATAAACGACTCAGAAGGTGGCTGAACGGCAAAACTACCGTTGCGCGGGCATGCAGACTGACGGCGGCAAGTCTCCCGTGCGCAGCGGCCACAGGCAAGTGTTGGCGCAGCCGGCAGCATTAAAAAACCCAGTACTGAAACGTGCGAGTCGACCAAGCGATGCCTGGGACGCGGCAACTGCCTCTAAGATATGGATATAAAAAACGCTGTGTCCCAGTTATGGGA
>JAIETJ010000087.1 GCA_019745275.1 Pseudomonadaceae bacterium
CAATGCAGATGGCTAAGCGTGCGTCACTGGTGACGAAATCTTCCCAACTGTCTACCGCTTGCGGACGCAGTTGCAGGCGCGCCAGTAACTCCAGCAACACCTCGCGGCGCCCGGCCGATTCGGCGGTAAACAACACCCGGCCGGCAAACTCGTTGAGAAAACGCTCAAGGTGGCCCAGCGGCTGATTGGCCTTGGACTCAATCGCCAGCTCCGGCAGTTGCCGTGCTGGCAGGTTGTGCCGGCCCACACCGGGCTCGATGCCTTGCTGGCTAACCACCACCCGTGGCCATTGTTTGAGGCGTGCGAAGCAGTCTTCCACCGGCAGGAATAATTCGGCCGGCGGCAGCAGGGGCCGCTCAGGGTCGACACGGCGCTCCTCATAACGGTTGCGCACGTCGGTCCAGAAATGCTCGGCGGCTTTTTCGATCCCCGGCAATGAGAACACCTGAGTGTCGCTGGGCAGGTAGTCGAACAGGCTGGCGCTGCTCTCGAAAAACAGCGGCAGGTAATACTCGATACCGGCCGGGGTAATGCCGCTGTTGAGGTCTTGATAGATGGTGCAACGGCGAAAATCTACATCGAAACGCTCGCGAAAGCGCGCCCGAAAGCCGGTAATGGCTTCTTTGGTCAGCGGAAACTCACGGGCCGGCAGCAGGCGAATCGACTCGACCTTGGTAATTGAGCGCTGGGTTTCGGGGTCGAAGGTGCGCAGGGTTTCGATTTCGTCATCGAATAGGTCGATGCGATAGGGCTGCGGATTGCCCATTGGGAACAGGTCAATAATCGCCCCGCGCACGGCAAATTCACCGTGCTCGTACACGGTGTCGACGCAGCGATAGCCGCTGGCCTGCAAACGTGTGCGCATTTGTTCCACATCGAGCTTCTGGCCGACATCCAGCACCAAGCTGGAACCGAGCAAGAAGTTAGTCGGCGCCAAGCGGTGCAGGGCGGTGGTGATCGGCACCACCAAGATGCCGTGGGCTAACTCGGGCAGGCGATACAACGCGGCAATGCGCTGCGAGAGAATGTCTTGATGCGGCGAAAACAGGTCGTAGGGCAGGGTTTCCCAGTCGGGAAAGTGCAATACCGGTAGTTCTGGGGCAAAAAAGCTCAGCTCTTGCTCTAAGCGTTCGGCGCTTTGGCTGTCGGCGGTCAGCAGCAGGGTGAAGCGCTTGGCGGCGCTGGCGGCCTCGGCAATTGCCAAACTCAGCGCGGCGCCGCACAGGCTGCCCCACTCTTGTTTGCCGGCAGACTGCTTGGCATTGGCTAAGGTGCCGCTGGCGGCAGGCAAAGACGGTAAAGGCAATACTGGCACGGGCAGCTCGCGGGCGTGACGAGAAAGGCTGCGATTGTAGCGGCCAGCGCTGCCGAATGTCAGTCATGCACAGCGCGCATTGCTCCGATCGACTTGCGCCGTCATAATGTAGTCCCTTTTTTTAGCCCCTACATCTTGTGGAAGGTATCGCCTGTGACCCAGAAGTCCGACCAGTGTCTCAGTGAGTGGATTGACCGTGAAGCGCTCGCCGAGGCGATGATTCCGCTGATTGGTCAGCTGTACCGCAATAATAATGTGGTTAGCTCGATCTACGGCCGCAGCTTGATCAATCGTTCGGTGATCTCGATTCTTAAAGCTCACCGCTTCGCCCGTCACCGTTTGGCCAATGCTGCCGAACTGTCGGTACACGACACCTTCCCGCTGCTCAAAGCCATGAGCGAGCTGAAAATCGGCGCCGCCTCGGTTGATTTGGGCCGTCTGGCTGCCAAGTTCAAAGCAGAAGGCAATGGCCGCTCGGTTGAGCAGTTCGTGCGTGAAGAAATGGCCGCGGTAGTTGGCCAGCAAGGCGTTAAAGCGCGTAAAGGCACCGACGTTGTACTGTACGGCTTTGGTCGCATCGGCCGCCTGTTGGCGCGCATCCTGATCGAAAAAACCGGTGGAGGCGACGGCCTGCGTTTGCGCGCCATCGTGGTCCGTAAAGGCGCCAGCAATGACTTGGTTAAACGCGCCAGCCTGCTGCGTCGTGACTCGGTACATGGCCCGTTCGACGGCACCATCACCATCGATGAAGCCAATAGCACCATCACCGCTAACGGTAACTTGATTCAGGTTATTTACGCCAAAGACCCGAAAGAAATCGACTACACCCAATACGGCATTCAAAACGCCTTGCTGGTCGACAACACCGGTGTTTGGCGTGATGCCGAAGGCTTGGGCCAGCACTTGAGCTGCCCAGGTATCGATCGCGTGGTGCTGACTGCGCCGGGCAAGGGCGAACTGAAGAACATCGTGCATGGCATTAACCATGGCGAAATCACGGCCGATGACAAAATCATCTCGGCCGCGTCCTGCACCACCAACGCCATCGTGCCGGTGCTCAAAGCCATCAACGATAAGTTCGGTATCGTTAACGGCCACGTGGAAACCGTGCATTCGTACACCAACGATCAGAACCTGATCGACAACTTCCACAAGGGCGATCGCCGTGGTCGTTCGGCGCCGCTGAACATGGTTATCACCGAAACCGGCGCGGCCACCGCAGCGGCCAAAGCCCTGCCAGTGCTTAAAGGCAAGCTGACTGGCAACGCCATTCGCGTACCGACGCCAAACGTGTCGATGGCAATTCTCAACCTCAACCTTGAGAAGGCCAGCACCCGCGAAGAGATGAACGAGTACCTGCGCCACGCCGCGCTGCACTCAGACCTGCACAAGCAGATCGACTTCGTCCAGTCGCTGGAAGTGGTATCCACCGACTTCGTTGGCTCGCGCCACGCCGGTGTAGTGGATGCCGAAGCCACCATCTGCAACGACAACCGTGTGGTTCTGTATGTGTGGTACGACAACGAGTTCGGTTACAGCTGCCAGGTAGTGCGGGTAATGGAAGACATGGCCGGGGTTAACCCACCAGCGTTTCCTTGCTGATTTAGTGCTCGGATAACCACAAAACGGCAGCCTCGGCTGCCGTTTTGCATCGTGCTATTAGAGTGAGAGTTGTTAAAGGCAGCGGCTCTGATGGTGTGAGGGCGTAGAAATCCTTCCCCATGCGGGCGTCTAATCGTTAAGGTGCAAGACTAAAGACCATCTGATGGTCAAATAAGTTTGCCTCCTTTCCCCGCTTGCCTAGCTTGCTCTCGCGGCTAGCCAAACCGGGTAGAATTGCCGCCTGATTTTTGCAAGGCCTAAATTTTTATGAGTACCGCTATACGCATTGGCCACGGCTACGATGTGCATCGTTTCGGCGAGGGCGTTTTTGTCACTCTCGGCGGGGTGCAAATCGCCCATCAATTTGGCTTGATTGCCCATTCAGACGGTGACGTGCTACTGCACGCACTCTGCGATGCCTTGCTCGGCGCGGCGGCGTTAGGCGATATCGGCAAACACTTCCCGGACACCGATGCGCAGTTCAAGGGTGCCGATAGCCGTGTGCTGCTGCGCCGTGTGTTGGCGCTGGTGCAGGCTAAAGGCTGGCAGGTGGGCAATGTGGATAGCACCATCGTCGCCCAAGCGCCGAAGATGGCTCCACACATCGAGGCTATGCGTGCCTTGATTGCCGCCGACCTTGAAGTCGAGTTAGATCAGGTCAACGTTAAAGCTACCACCACCGAAAAGCTCGGTTTTACCGGCCGCGAAGAGGGCATCGCAGTGCACGCCGTGGCCTTGCTGGTGCGCGCATGAACGAACTTGAATTGCTCGGTCCCTGTGCTTACGGGGCTCCGCTGGGTAGTGCGGTATTAAAGGCCACGGCGGAGGATTTTCAGGTCGATGAGGTGCTGGATATCCCGCTTTCCGGCAGCGGTGAACACCTGTGGTTATGGGTGGAAAAACGCGGGCTGAATACCGAAGAAGCTGCACGCCTGCTGGCTCGCGCCGCAGGCGTGCCGGTACGCACGGTGAGCTACGCCGGCTTAAAAGATCGTCAGGCCCTGACCCGGCAGTGGTTCAGTATTCAGTTGCCGGGCAAGGCCGACCCGGACTTGTCCGCCGCGCAAAGCGACAGTTTGCAGATTTTGAAATCGGTACGGCACCTGCGTAAATTGCAGCGCGGCGCCCATGCGGCCAACGGCTTTACCCTGCGCCTGACGCAATTAGATGCCGATCACGCAGCGCTGGATGCACGCTTGGAACAGATCGCCGCGTGCGGTGTGCCGAACTACTTCGGCCCGCAGCGCTTTGGTTATGAGGGCAATAACTTGGCCCAAGCGCGCAATTTTGCCGTCGCCAAGGTGCTGCCGGAACAGCGCAACATTCGCTCGCGGGTGCTTTCGTCGGCGCGCAGCTATCTGTTTAATCAGGTGCTGGCGGCGCGGGTGGCGGACGGCTCTTGGCAGCGGGCGCAGGTCGGTGATTTGTTGGCGTTCACCGATAGCCGCAGTTTTTTTCCAGCAGGCGAGGCTGAGTGCAGTGACCCGCGCTTAGCGATTCTCGATCTGCATCCCACAGGCGCATTGTGGGGCGCTGGTGCCTCGCCGGCCGCCGGTGCTACGCAAATGCTCGAACAAAGCGTTGCTGTGAGGGAGCCGTTGTTATGCGACTGGCTGGTCGAAGCGGGCATGGCGCACGAACGTCGCATACTACGTCTGCCAATCGGCGGTTTGACGTGGCATTATCCCGAGCCAGACATTTTACAATTGCAATTCGTCTTGCCCGCTGGATGCTTTGCCACCGTGATGGTGCGTGAACTGGTCGAGTTGTTGGCGGCAGGACCGACGGATTATTAATGCGCATTCTGATTTCCAATGATGATGGGGTCACCGCCCCCGGCCTTGCGGCGCTGCATGCAGCACTGGCGGACTACGCCGAGTGCGTGGTGATCGCACCTGATCAGGATAAAAGCGGCGCCAGCAGTTCCTTGACTCTGGATCGGCCCTTGCATCCACAGCGTTTGGCCAATGGCTTTATTAGCCTGAATGGCACACCGACCGACTGTGTGCATCTGGGTTTGCATGCCTTGTTTGATCCGGTGCCGGAAATGGTCGTGGCGGGGATTAATCTGGGCGCCAATCTGGGTGACGACGTGCTGTATTCCGGGACTGTGGCGGCGGCGTTGGAAGGGCGTTTTTTACAGCTACCGGCATTTGCGTTTTCGCTGTTGTCGCGCCAGCCGGATAATCTGCCGACGGCCGTCTACTTTGCCCGCAAGTTGGTTGAGGCCCACGGTCAGCTAAAGTTACCGCCGCGCTGCGTACTCAACGTCAATGTGCCGAATTTACCGCTGGAGCATATTCGCGGCGTGCAATTGACCCGCTTAGGTCATCGCGCCCGTGCCGCTGCGCCGATCAAAGTAGTTAATCCGCGCGGCAAAGAAGGCTATTGGATCTCGGTGGCCGGGGATGCCGAAGATGGCGGACCCGGCACAGATTTTCATGCGGTGATGCAGGGGTATGTGTCTATCACTCCGCTGCAATTGGATCGTACTTTCCCTGATGCCTTTGGTGGGCTGGAAGCTTGGCTGGAGGGGCTGCTGTGATGCGGGCAAACAATCAGGATCAAGAGCAACTGCAGCGCCACGGTATTGGCATGACTTCGCAGCGTACTCGCGAGCGCTTGATCGAGCGTTTATATGAAGAAGGTTTGTCGAATCCTCGGGTACTGGAAGTTATTCGGCGCACGCCGCGGCATTTGTTTGTCGATGAGGCCTTAGCCCATCGCGCCTATGAAGATACCGCCTTACCGATTGGCCATAACCAAACTATCTCCCAGCCTTTTATGGTCGGGCGGATGACCGAATTGCTGCTGGCTGCCGGGCCTTTAGATAAGGTTCTCGAGATTGGCACTGGCTCGGGTTACCAAACCTCAGTGCTGGCGCAGTTGGTCGAGCGGGTGTTCTCGGTGGAGCGTATTCAGGCGCTGCAAGAGCGCGCCAAAGAACGTTTGCTTGAGCTGAATTTGCGCAATGTGGTGTTTCGCTGGGGTGATGGCTGGGAAGGCTGGAATGCCTTGGGGCCGTACAACGGCATTATCGTCACTGCCGCCGCGGCTGAGGTGCCCCAGGCCTTGCTCGATCAGCTGGCGCCTGGTGGCCGGCTGGTAATTCCGGTAGGCGCCGGCGATGAGCAGCAATTGCTGCTGATTGTACGCGAGGATCAGGGGTTTACTCGGCACGTCCTCGACGCCGTGCGTTTTGTGCCCTTGCTCAATGGGCCTTTGGCTTGAAACTTGGATGGTGTGGTAATTCGGCTTTTGCATCTGGCGGCGCTCAGGCGGCGCGGAGGGTGCTGGTTTGCCTGAGTTTGCTGTTGAGTAGCTTGCTGTTAAGCGCTTGTAACACTACGCCAGTCGGCGGGGTGAAGGTGGTCGACCGTAATGGCGGCGGGGCGGTTAGTGACTCACGCAAGCCTGCCAGTGTTGGTCAGCATGTTGTGCAGCGCGGCGATACGCTCTATTCAATCGCTTTTCGTTTTGGTTGGGACTGGAAAACCTTGGCTCAGCGCAACAATATTGCGGCCCCTTACGTGATCAAAACCGGGCAAATTATTCGCTTTGACGGCCGCCCTAGTCAGCCGGTAGTAGTTACCGCTCGCCAAAACACTGCCGCTAACGGTGTTAAACCGCAATCAACTGCGGTTAAGCCGGTTAACAACGCAGCCACAGTTACCGCTAAGCCTGCCGCTAAGCCGCCTGTTACGTCGGTTCAAGGCAATTTCTCGGGGCGCTGGACTTGGCCTGCCAAAGGTCAGCTCATTGGGCGATTCTCCTCAAACGGCAGTTTGAATAAAGGCATTGATATAGCCGGAGAATTGGGCGAGCCTGTGATGGCTGCATCTGATGGTTCTGTGGTGTACGCCGGTAGTGGATTGCGGGGCTACGGCGAGTTGGTAATCATCAAACACAGCGATACCTACGTTAGCGCTTACGGTCACAATCGTAGGCTTTTGGTGCGGGAGGGGCAGCAGGTCAAAGTCGGACAAGTAATTGCTGAAATGGGTTCCACGGGTACCGACCGGGTGAAGCTGCATTTTGAAATTCGCCGTCAAGGTAAGCCTGTAGATCCGCTGCAATATTTGCCCAAACGTTGAGCTGTCGTTCGCTTGTGCCGCTGCGTAGTAGGACCGGGCTCGGGTGTTGCCAAGGACGTCCTCTTTGCTCAAATAACGCTGCCTTAGCAGTGTTGCCTGAGCGTCGGGGTTAGGTGAAGCCAGAGCTTGTTGTCGAACTCAGCTAAGGACAATAAGAATGGCACTCAAAAAAAAACAAGCGCCGGAGTTTGACGTCGACGATGACGTTCTCTTACTAGAAGAACGCATTGCCCTCGAAGAAGCAGAAGAAGATGAGCCAGCTGAGCTGTCTCTCGCTAGTCCAAAAACCAAGCAAGCCAGCACCCTCAAGCAACACAAGTACATTGACTACACCCGTGCGCTAGACGCAACTCAGCTTTACCTCAATGAAATCGGCTTTTCCCCGTTGCTAACTCCACAAGAGGAAGTGCACTTTGCGCGCCTAGCGCAAAAGGGTGATCCGGCGGGTCGCAAAAGAATGATCGAGAGTAATTTGCGCTTGGTGGTGAAAATCGCCCGACGCTACATTAATCGTGGTCTTTCGCTGCTAGACCTGATTGAAGAGGGCAACCTCGGCTTAATCCGGGCCGTAGAGAAATTCGATCCTGAGCGCGGTTTTCGCTTCTCCACCTACGCGACCTGGTGGATTCGGCAAACCATTGAGCGCGCCATCATGAATCAGACCCGCACTATCAGGTTGCCGATTCATGTGGTTAAAGAGCTTAACGTATACCTGCGCGCTGCCCGTGAATTGACCCAAAAGCTCGATCACGAACCCTCGGCAGAAGAAATCGCCAATCTGCTGGAAAAACCCGTGGGTGAGGTTAAACGCATGCTCGGCTTGAACGAGCGTGTTGCCTCAGTCGATGTCTCGCTCGGTCCTGACTCGGATAAAACCCTGCTGGATACCCTCACGGACGATCGGCCTACTGACCCCTGTGAACTGCTGCAGGACGATGATTTGTCGCAGAGCATTGATCAGTGGTTGTCGGACCTTACCGAGAAACAGCGTGAGGTGGTGGTGCGCCGCTTTGGTCTGCGCGGGCATGAGAGCAGCACCTTGGAAGAAGTCGGCCGGGAAATCGGTTTAACCCGTGAGCGGGTTAGGCAGATCCAAGTGGAGGCGCTTAAGCGCTTGCGAGAAATTATGGAAAAAAACGGCTTATCGAGTGAGTCCTTGTTTAAGTAACTAGGATGCTTGATCAGTGTAAACCCGGTTTAGGCCGGGTTTTTTATGCGCGGCCCTGTAAGCCATTGCTTACAGCCTGTGTAAGCAATGGTCGTAATGGTCTTTAAAAAGACAGGATTCTTGCTCTTTGTGATTGCTAAATCTTTGATCTATATAGGTTATTTATTTTATTGTGACGGCGTCTAGGTGTTTTCCGTGGGCTTGCTGATTTAGCTGAACGGGCTACTATCTCACCTGTGCCAAGGGAAAGGTGCAGGCCAGCAGGATGCCGGTCAGGACGTTGCAGGATGCGACTCATCAGGATGATGAAGTAGGAGATAAAGGGAGTAGGGATAAAAGTGGGCGGGTAATCCCCGCCCCTTTTTTTGCCCGCAGAAAAGCAAAAGGCCCGCACGATGCGGGCCTTGCTGTATCTGCGCTAGGGTTATTAGCGGTCGAGATACTGCAGTTTGTCTTTCACGCCATCCCACTCTTCGGCGTCGGCCAAGCCTTCTTTCTTCTCGGTGATGTTCGGCCAAACTTCGGCCAGGTCACGGTTAAGCTCGATAAACTCTTGCTGGTCTTCCGGCACTTCGTCTTCCGAGAGAATGGCCTGGGCTGGGCATTCTGGTTCGCACAGGGCGCAGTCGATGCACTCGTCCGGGTGAATAACCAAGAAGTTTGGACCTTCATAGAAGCAGTCTACTGGGCAGACTTCTACACAGTCGGTGTATTTGCACTTGATGCAGTTATCGATGACGACGAAGGTCATGGTGGTTTCTCCTCAGGCGACGGCTAAGCAGGCCAAGTAGCTTGGCGCTGCCCGGCTCGGCAAGTTGATGGCTCTCGGCACCAGGCTAAAAGGCCGGAGCATCTATAAAAAGTGCGCGCGATTCTAACAGCTTGTCGGCAAGAGCGTTAGATCCGTGTCTTCCATGCGTATAACAAGTCCAGCGCGTGGCGTGGACTCATCTCATCCGGGTTGAGCTTAGATAGTTCCTCCAGAATCGGGTGCGGTAGGCTGGAAAAAAGATCACTTTGTTGTGGCTTAGCCGCCGCGCCGTGCTGCTGTTGCGCCATCTCATAGGGCAGGCTGCTGGTTTCAAGACGCGCCAAATGCTCGCGGGCGCGCAGAATCACCGGCCCCGGCACACCGGCCAGCTGCGCCACCGCTAAGCCGTAGCTCTGGCTAGCAGGCCCCGGCAGTACGTGGTGGAGGAAGATGATCCGCTCATTGTGTTCGGTGGCATTTAGATGCACGTTGGCCACCAAAGATTGGCTTTCCGGCAACACCGTCAGTTCAAAGTAGTGGGTGGCAAACAGGGTGTAGGCGCGCAGCTTGGCCAATTGCTCGGCTGCGGCCCACGCCAGCGACAGACCGTCGAAGGTGCTGGTGCCGCGGCCAACCTCGTCCATCAACACCAGGCTGCGCTCGCTAGCGTTATGCAGAATGTTGGCGGTTTCGCTCATCTCGACCATAAAGGTCGAACGTCCGCCGGCCAAGTCATCGCTTGAACCAATACGGGTGAAGATACGATCGACCAGCGACAGCTCGCAACTGGCGGCTGGGACGAAGCTACCAATGTGCGCCAGCAGCACGATCAAAGCGGTCTGGCGCATATAGGTGGATTTACCGCCCATGTTCGGCCCGGTAATGATTAGCATCCGGGTGGCGTCATCGAGGGCCAGATCGTTGGCCACAAAGGGTGTGCTCAGCACTTGCTCAACCACTGGATGACGGCCTTGTTGGATGCGCATGCACGGCTCATCGACAAAGCGTGGTCGGGTCAGGTCTAGGATCAGAGCACGCTCGGCCAAGTTGCTCAGCACATCCAGTTCAGCCAAGGCCGCAGCGCTGTCTTGCAGGCTGCCGAGATGGCCAATCAATAATTCCAGTAACTCGTCGTACAGCTGTTTCTCGCGTGCCAACGCCCGGCTTTTGGCCGACAGGGCTTTATCTTCAAAGGCTTTCAGCTCGGGGGTGATAAAGCGCTCGGCGCCTTTCAGGGTTTGCCGGCGGATATAGTCGGCGGGTGCTGATTCGGCCTGTTTGCTGGGCAGTTCAATGAAATAACCGTGCACCCGGTTGTAGCCAACTTTTAAGTTGGCCAGCCCGGTGCGGGCTTTCTCGCGCGCCTCAAGGTCGATCAAAAACTGCCCAGCGTTTTCACTCAGCGCCTGATACTCGTCGAGTTCGGCGTCGTAACCCGTTCGCAGCACGCCACCATCGCGGATAATCGCCGGCGGATTGTCATTGATGGCGCTGGCCAAGAGCTCTGCCAGCTCAGGATAAGTGCTGATGGCGCGTGCTAGGGTTTGCAAGTGCGGGGTCTCTAAGTTACCCAGCGCTTGTTGTAATAACGGCAAGGCCGCCAGCGCATCCCGCAAGCGGGCGAGGTCGCGCGGGCGGGCGTTGCGCAAACCGATGCGGGCCAGAATTCGCTCCAGATCGCCGATTTCTTTTAGCTGTGGCTGCAGCGTTTCAAAACGATAGGCCTCGAGCAGGCAGGCGATCGACTCTTGCCGCGCTTGCAGTATTTGCAGGTCGCGCAGTGGTCGATTCAACCAGCGCGTGAGCATGCGGCTGCCCATGCTGGTTTGACAGCGATCGACTACTGATTGCAGGGTGTTCTCTCGCCCGCCCGCGAGGTTGGTGTCGAGCTCTAGATTGCGCCGGCTGGCGCCATCGAGAATCACCGTGTCGTCGAGGCGTTCATGGTGCAGTTTGCGCAGGTGCGGCAGGGCGGTGCGCTGGGTTTCCTTGGCATAAGCCAATAGGCAGCCGGCCGCACCTATGGCCAAGGTCAGGTTCTCGCAGCCAAAGCCTTTCAAATCTTGGGTGGCAAATTGTTGGCAGAGGCTTTTCAGCGCCGAATCGCGTTCAAAATCCCAAGGTGCTCGGCGGCGCACGCCACGGCGTTTTTCCGCCGGCAAGCCTTGCGGCCAGTCATCAGGGATCAGTAGCTCAACCGGATTGAGTCGTTCCAGTTCGGCCAGTAAATTCTCCCAGCCGGGAATTTCTAGTACGCTGAAATTACCGCTGGTAATGTCCAGTACCGCTAGACCAAACAAACGTTCGTCGCCGAGCACGGCGGCGATTAAGTTATCGCGGTGCTCATCGAGCAGGGCTTCATCGCTGACGGTGCCGGGGGTGACGATGCGCGCCACTTGCCGTTCAACCGGGCCTTTGCTGGTGGCTGGATCACCGATTTGCTCGCAAATCACCACCGACTCACCAAGCTTAACCAGCTTGGCCAGATAACCTTCGGCAGCGTGATAAGGAATGCCGCACATCGGAATAGCCTGGCCGGCCGACTGGCCGCGCGAGGTCAGGGTAATGTCCAATAACTTGGCGGCCCGCTTGGCGTCTTCGTAAAAAATCTCGTAGAAGTCGCCCATACGATAAAACATCAGCAGCTCAGGGTGCTGACTTTTCAACTTCCAGTATTGCTGCATCATGGGGGTGTGTGCGGAGAGATCAGTCAGACTCATTGCCGGGCCTTGCGTGCAAAAGGCGCTAGTGTACGGTATCGCGATTGTTGCTTTAACCCCGGAGACGCGCATGGATCAATTGACCCAGCTTGCCAGCCAGTTAGGTGAGCGCTTACAGGCCTTAAATGCTCAAGTGAGCACTGCCGAGTCGTGCACCGGCGGCGGCATCGCCGAAGCCGTCACGCGGATTGCCGGCAGTTCCGCTTGGTTCGAGGCCGGATTTATTACCTACTCCAATCGACAAAAAACCAGCCAACTAGGCGTGCCTGCCGAGTTATTTGACCAAGTGGGCGCGGTGAGCGCTGAGGTGGTCAGCGCCATGACGCACGGCGCGCAAGCGGCCAGTGGCGCACGTTTTGCGGTGGCTGTGAGTGGTGTGGCTGGGCCCGGGGGCGGCTCTGCGGCTAAGCCCGTAGGTACGGTTTGCTTGGCCTGGGCCGATGGCGAGCAACTGTATTGCCAGTGCCGTTTATTTACGGGTGACCGGCAAGCGGTGCGTGAGCAAACCGTAGTGGCGGCGCTGCATGGGCTGATTCGACTGACGGCAGGAGAAAATCCGCAAGAGGGCTAGGCGTGTGAGTTTCTCTGTGGAATAATACTGGCTACATATACAGTTGTTTGTGGCCGAGTGGCCCTCTTGATCACGTGAGGATGGTAATGGACGAGAATAAGAAGCGCGCCTTGGCTGCAGCACTGGGCCAGATTGAAAAGCAATTTGGTAAAGGCGCAGTAATGCGCATGGGCGACCATGAGCGTCAGGCCATCCCCGCTATCTCGACCGGCTCGCTCGGTTTGGATATTGCCCTCGGGATTGGCGGTTTGCCGCGTGGCCGGATTGTCGAAATCTACGGCCCTGAGTCTTCGGGTAAAACCACCTTGACCTTGTCGGTGATTGCCGAGGCGCAAAAGCTCGGTTGTACCTGCGCGTTCGTCGATGCTGAACATGCTCTCGACCCTGAATACGCCGGCAAGCTAGGCGTGAATGTCGATGACTTACTAGTCTCGCAGCCAGACACCGGTGAGCAAGCGCTGGAAATCACTGACATGCTGGTGCGCTCGAATGCCGTCGATGTAATCGTAATCGACTCGGTGGCCGCTTTGGTGCCGAAGGCCGAAATCGAAGGCGAGATGGGTGATATGCACGTCGGCCTGCAAGCGCGCTTGATGTCGCAAGCCCTGCGTAAAATTACCGGCAACATCAAAAACGCTAACTGCTTGGTGATCTTCATCAACCAGATCCGCATGAAGATTGGTGTCATGTTCGGTAGCCCAGAAACCACCACCGGTGGTAACGCCCTGAAGTTTTACGCCTCGGTGCGTTTGGACATCCGCCGCACTGGCGCGGTGAAAGAAGGCGATGAAGTAGTCGGCAGTGAAACCCGCGTTAAGGTGGTGAAAAACAAGGTGGCGCCGCCATTCCGCCAAGCTGAGTTCCAAATTCTTTATGGTAAGGGCATCTACCGTAACGGTGAAATTATCGACCTCGGCGTGCTGCATGGCTTCTTGGAAAAATCCGGCGCTTGGTACAGCTACCAAGGCAGTAAGATTGGTCAGGGCAAGGCCAACTCGGCCAAGTATTTGGAAGACAACCCTGAAATCGGCCGTACTGTTGAGCAGTTAATTCGAGACAAGTTGCTGGCTGCTGCGGCAGCCGGTAAAGCCACCAGCTCGGTGGATGAACTGGCTAACGCCGACAGCTGATAGACGATGGCGACGGTACTGGATACCCCCGTCGCAGTGCGGCGGGTGGCCATGGATCTGCTCGCGAGGCGCGAGCACAGCCGGGTAGAACTGGAGCGCAAGTTGCGTTTGCGTGGCGCGTCGGCGGAGCTGATGGCGCCGGCGCTGGATCGCTTGGCGGAACAAGGGTTACTTTCCGATGCGCGGTTTTTGCAGTGCTTTGTCGCCAGTCGCGCCCGCGCTGGACATGGCCCTGTGCGCATTCGTGAAGACCTCGCCCAGCGCGGCCTGCCGCGTGCGGACATTGAGCAAGCACTGCGTGAGGCCGAGGTCGATTGGGGTGAGCAACTGCACGAGGTTTGGCAGCGCAAGTTTGCCGGCCAGCTGCCCCTCGATGCGCGTGAGCGCGCCAAGCAAGGGCGCTTCCTAGCCTATCGCGGTTATCCGCTGGATTTGATCAGTCGCTTGCTGCGCGGCAGCGACGATTAACAGGCCGCTGAGCAACTACCAGCGCTTTCAATACGGCCATTAAAATTGGCCATGTCCTAGTTGCGTGTTGTAGATACGCGCCGTGCTTTTGTTGGGGCCAGTTTGCTGGCGATTCGGCTCGGGCAAATACCGGCAATTTAGCTAAGCATTTTGCTCCCAGTTTTGCGGCAGGTTAATAAAGTCCAGCAGTTCGCGCAGGCGGCCTTGGTCGCGGGCGTTGAAGTTAAAGGCTAGGCGAATCAAGTGGCAAAATTCCGGCTCATCACTTTCTGACTCGCACACCGGTTGTTGTTGGAAACCGTCGGTTAAACACAGGTCACTGAACTCTTTGCCCAAGGTGGCTAAGGCGTCGGCGTTCAGTGGGTGATTCATGCGGACTACAAAGGTATTTTTCAGCCAGCGACTGGAGTGGTAGTTACGATAGAAGCGGGAAATCTCTTGTACCGCGTCTTCAGTGCTATAGACCAAGCGCATCAGGTGCAGATCGCAGGGCAGAATGTAACGATCCGCCACCAGTTGTTCGCGCATAAATTGCAGGGCGCCTTGCCAAAAATGGCCGCCGGGTTGGTCGAGTAGCACTATCGGCACCAGCGGGCTCTTACCAGTTTGAATCAGCGTGAGCACCTCTAGCGCCTCATCGAGGGTGCCAAAACCACCGGGGCAGAGCACCAGTGCATCGGCTTCTTTGACAAAGAACAATTTGCGCAAGAAGAAAAAATGAAAGGTCAGCAGGTTATCGCTGCCACGCATGGTTGGGTTGGCGTCTTGCTCAAAGGGCAGGGTAATGTTGAAACCTAAACTGTGTTCGCGTCCGGCGCCGGCATGGGCCGCGGCCATAATGCCGCCACCGGCGCCGGTAATGACCATCAGTTCATGTCGCGCTAAAGCCGCGCCAAGTTCATGGGCCAAGGCGTACAGCGGGTGTTCGGGCTGGGTGCGTGCCGAGCCAAATACAGTCACCTTACGCCGCCGTTTAAATTGCTCCAAGCGACTAAAGGCGTACTCCATCTCGCGCAGGGTTTGTAGCATGATCTTGGCGTCCCAGCGGTTGCGATCAGCTTGTGCCATGTGCGCCACGGTCATCAACATTTGTTGGTACAGCGGTAGATTGACGCTGCCAGGTGGCACGGCGAGGTTGGTTAGTTCTTCGATCTTGTTTTTCAGGTCGATACCGCTGGCTTGAAAGTGCCGCGCCAAGTAATCGTCAGGTGAATAGGGCATGCGTGCCTCCTATGTGTGGGCGCCTGAGGTGGCGTACAAAGACCTGCGCTCAGCTCAGGCGTCCCGCTGGACCTCATCTCAGAGTGCGATCTGCTCTCCAGGCTCGGCGATGCTGGCAATCCAGTTAAGTTTCTCGCGTAGCACCTGCTGCAGAGCCTGCATTTTTTCCAGCTCGCCATGCACCAGATACAGTTCAGGGTGATGCTTGAAGTGTTTAACCCAGTCTAGTAGTTGCGATTGCCCCGCGTGGGCGGAGAAGCCGCCTAAGGTATGAATTTGGGCTTTGACCGCAATCGGCTGATGCAGCACGTTCACCGTGCTGGCGCCGTCGACGATGTTGCGACCCAAGGTGCCCTTGGCCTGGAAACCGGGGAACACCACATGGCATTCGGGGCGCCACAGATTGTGTTTGAAGTGATGGGTAATCCGCCCGCCGGTGCACATGCCACTGCCGGCAATGATGATCGCGCCGCTGGTAATGCGGTTGATCGCCATCGACTCATCGGAGCTGGCGGTGCAGCGCAAAATCGGTAGCCAGTCTTCCACGCGCTTGCCGCCTTTGGCGCCTAGGCGCGCCCGGTCGAGCGGGTCGAGTTGCTCGCGATAGTGCGAGTACACCGCATTCGCGCGAATCGCCATGGGGCTGTCGAGAAACACTACCTGTTGTGGCAAGCGACCTTCTTGGTAGAAGCGGCCAAGGTAGTAGATCAGGTCCTGGGTGCGGCCGACCGCAAATGAGGGGATCAGTACATTGCCGCCGTCGCGATGGGCCGCTTGCAGGATGGCGGCAAACTCATCCAGGGTCTCTTCAGTGCAACGATGGTCGCGGTCACCGTAGGTCGACTCCATCATCAACACATCGGCGTTGGTCAAAATCTGCGGGTCATGCATCAGCGGTGAGCAGGTGTTGCCCAAATCCCCGGAAAACACCAAGCGCCGTTGTAGGTGGTGGTCTTCGATCAACAGGTCAACGATCGCCGAGCCCAAAATATGCCCAGCATCGTGGTAGGTCACCCGCACGCCGCTAGCCACCTGCTGCTCGCATGCGTAAGCGAGCGGCTGCAGTTGCTTAAGGGTTTGCTCTACATCGGCCACGGTATACACCGCGGTGATCGTCGGCTGGCCAGTACGGGCGCGCCATTTGTTTTCCCACTCGGCGTCGCGTTCTTGCAGGTGCGCGGAGTTGAGCAGCATCAACTCAAGCAGTTCGCAGGTGGCTTCGGTGGCGAAGATGGGGCCGCGATAGCCTGCCGCCACTAACCGTGGCAGCAGGCCGCTGTGGTCGAGATGGGCGTGGGACAGCACCACGGCATTCAGGCTGTTGGGGTCGAAGGCGAAGGGTGCGCGATTGCCTTCCTCTGCTTCGTGATGGCCTTGGCGCATGCCGCATTCGAGCAGCACCTTGGCGCCGTCGCGAGTTTCAATTAGATAGCACGAACCGGTGACTTGTTGGGTGGCACCGAGAAAGCTGAGCAGGGCCATACATCCTCCGCAAGCAAATGGGTAGTTACAGCCTGCGCCGGTTGCTCGGGTCAGTCTTGATGCAGGTCAGCATCAAGGGGGATTAGCTGTGGCTAAACTGCAGCATTCAGATCATGGAGGCGCCGTTATGCAGCAGCTATTGCCCAGTTTGGCCGAGTTAGATCAGCACGCGCTAAACCAGCCAGCGTTTGCCAGTTGGCGGCGCGGCTACGGCCCTATTGAACATAGTGGGCAAACGCAGGCGGCGGTGTTTCGTTTAGCCCAACAACTGGTGCAGAACGGCCAGCAACCAAGTTTTGCCAGCGTTTATCAGTTCCTGCAGGCGCTTGATCGGCTTAGCGTGACGGGCTTGTCGCTGGTGGTGCACATGACCTATGCCCAGCAAGTGCGTCTCGATGGTGCCCCCTTGCAGGCCAGCGACTTTAAGCCTGAGCCGCAGGGGCATACCGGCGGTGCGCTAAATATGGTCCCGGCCTATGCCGGCTACTTAGGCCTGAATGCATTAACCGGCAAGACCCGCGCTTGGTTGATGGGGCAGGGGCACTGCGTGGCGGCGATTGATGCGCTAAACCTGCTGACCGGCAATTTGCATCCCGAGCAAGCCGAGCGCTACGCCGATGGCGCGTCAGGCATGAATCTACTGCTCAATGATTTTTATGGTTATGCGCAAGCCGCCGATGGCAGCACTTCGGCGCCTTTGGGTAGCCATGTGAATCCGCATACGGCTGGCGGCATCGCCGAAGGCGGCTATTTGGGCTTTGCCGAATTGCAGTATGTACACATGCCATTACCCGGTGAAACCTTGGTGGCGTTTCTCTCCGATGGTGCCGCCGAGGAGCAGCGTGGCAGTGATTGGATACCGCGCTGGTGGCGTGCCGGCGACTGCGGGGTGGCCTTGCCGGTAATGATTGCTAACGGTCGGCGCATCGAACAACGTACCGAATTGGGCACCCATGCCGGCGTCGAGGGCTTTGCTCAGCACCTGCGTGCGTGTGGTTTTGATCCGCTGATTTTCGATGGCCGCGATCCGGCCGCCTTCGTATGCACGCTGTGGGAGATGGAGCAACGCCTGGCCCATCGCGTCAGCGAAATGCGCAATGGCATTCTTAACTATCCGCTGCCGATACCCTATGCAATCGCCGAAACCGTGAAAGGTTTTGGCTTTTACGGTGCCGGCAGCAATGCCGCGCACAACTTGCCGTTGCCGGCTAATCCGAGCACTAATGCCGAGGCGCGTGCGCTGTTTAATCAGCATGTGGCGCCCTTGTGGGTGCCGCCGAGTGAGTTGGCGGCGGCGCGTGCGCTGTTTGCCGAGCAGCGGGTCGGTCGGCCATTGGAACGGGATAATCCACTGGCCACTCGGCATCCGCTCGCGCCTCAGTTACCGGCGCTGCAGTATCGCGAAGATGCTTGCTCGCCGATGTTGGCGCTGGACCGTTTCTTTGTAGATTTAGTCGCCGCCAATCCAAACTTGCGGCCCCGCGTTGGCAACCCGGATGAGTTGGCCAGTAATAGATTGGCCGGGGTCCTCAAGGCCTTGAAGCATCGCGTGTGCGCGCCGGAAAGTGCCCTAGAGGCGGTCGATGGCAAAGTCATTACGGCCTTGAATGAGGAGGCCGTGGTGTCGGCCTGTTTGGCCAATCAGGGCGGCCTGAATCTGCTCGCCAGCTACGAAGCCTTTTGCGTGAAGATGCTCGGCGCGGTGCGCCAGACGCTGATTTTTGCCCGCCAGCAAAAACACGCCGGTCGGCCCGCCGGCTGGCTCGGCTGGCCATTGGTGGCCACCTCGCATACGTGGGAAAACGGCAAAAACCAGCAGTCCCATCAAGACACGACCTTTTGCGAGGCCTTGCTCGGTGAGATGAATGACATGGTCCGGGTGATATTTCCGGCCGATCACAACTCGGTATTGGCCTGCTTGCCGGCGATTTATCAGGCCCGTGGGCAACTGGCGTGCATGGTGATTGCCAAGCGCGAACAGGTGGCCGTGTTTAGTCCGGCGCAGGCCGAGCAGTTGGCGAAAGACAGCGCGATTGTGCTGGCCGAATTAGCCGGCGAGCAGCCGTTATTGCTGATGGCCACCGGCAGTTATCAGCTGGCCGAAATGCGTCGTGCCGCCGCACAACTGCACGCGGCCGGGCATGCTTATCGGCTGGTGTACCTGCAAGAACCGGGACGTTTTCGCCAGCCGCGTGACGCTTGGGAGGCCGCGAGCACGGCCAGCGCGAGCGAGCGCGAGGGGTTATTTCCAGTCCGTTATCAACGACGTATTTTGCTCACCCATATGCGTCCAGAAGTAGCCCGTGGGCATCTCTGGCCGTTGTTGCCGGATGCGCTCAATAGCGAGGTGCTGGGTTATCGCAATCGCGGTGGCACCTTGGATGAGGCCGGAATGCTATTTGCCAATAGTTCGACTTGGGCGCATATTTTGTTGGCCGCTGCACGCTTGCTGGAGCTGCCGCTGGCCGGCCTGTTGTCCGCTGAGCAAATTGCCGCGGTACAGGGCGTGGGTGATCCACGGGATTTGCGTTAAGCGCGCAGCGTGCCGGCTACGCCGCTAGCGCCGACATAATAAAAATAATTAAAGCGGTTGGGAGAGTGCGCATGCCAAAGCTCACGCTGGAGCTAGACCTAGACTTGTACCGCCTGCTCCTGCAAGCGGCTCGCCATAACGGGCTGAGCTTGGAGGAGGAGTGTCAGCGCCGCCTCGAAGGTGGCGAGCGACGCTCGCGGCATATCGAAACCTTGCTGGCCGAACTCAAGGCCAGCAGCGCCAAAGATCAGCAGCAAGCCTAAGATCTACAACTGTGGCTCGCCGGGTTGTTTACTTGAGGCCGCAATCAGCCTTGCTGAAACGCTCGGTGGCCACTGCCAAATTGGTTTTATACACAGTGAATTGGTAACGCAAAATTGCCCCGCGGGCGAGCAATTGGCGGTAGCCGGTGTTGCTGCATACGCTGGCGGTTAACTGCTCACGCATGCTCTGCGGATTGTTGCGCATCTGTTGGGCATGACCCTCTCGCACGCTGAGGTAGTTAATCAACTCTTTGCCTTCTACGGTGTAACCCTGATCAAGAATGTCTTCATTGATCGCCCGTGGCGTGCCAACGCTGCTGTCTTTGGCCACTTGCTCGAGCATCTTGGTCAGCTCAAAGTCTTTCAGTGAGGCCGCTTGGGCAACGGGTAATACCGCGCAGAGGGCAAACAAGGCGAGTAGGTGGCGCATTTAAAGTCTCCAGAGAAAGGCTGCGTCCTTGGACCGGCCAGCACGGCAGGGGTTCAGAGGGCCGGCATAATACTCTGCTAAGTACCTGACTGTCCGGTTTGCTGGCTCGGCTCGCTTGACGCGACAACGCGGGGCGCTCGCTTGCGTCAACAGGGCTTAAGCGGCTCTGTTAAACTGCCGGCCCATTTTGTTCGGGCGAGTTGGTTATGTGTTGCGCTTGTAGTGTTTCGTCGGTGGCCGCGTGAGCCATGCCGTGGCCCGTTTACGCGCCGAGCGTTTAGCTCGCAGTGTTAAACCCTTTGTCGCACGCGGCTCGCGCGCACCACGCTGCCCCGGTTGCCGGGTGATTTTCAGCCATTGCCTGTGTGCCTTGCGCCCGCACATCGCCACCAGCGCGGGCATGTGCCTGATCATGTACGACGTCGAGCCACTCAAACCGAGCAACACCGGCTGGTTGATTGCCGACGTGGTGAGCGACACCAGCGCCTTTGGCTGGTCGCGCACCGAGGTAGAACCGGCGTTGCTGGCCTTGCTCGCTGATCCGCAGTGGCAGCCTTATGTGGTGTTCCCCGGTGAGTTTGTCGCGCCCGAACGGGTGGTTACTGAGGTGCTGCCGGTGGCTGGCAAGCGCCCGCTGTTTATCTTGCTGGATGCCACCTGGCCTGAGGCGCGCAAGATGTTCCGCAAGAGCCCGTATCTGAGTCACTTGCCGGTGCTCAGCCTGCAGCCCGAGCAAGTGTCGCGCTACCGCCTGCGCCGCTCGAAACGCGATGACCATCTGTGCACCAGTGAAGTGGCGGCGCTGTGCTTGGAATTGGCCGGCGAGCAATATGCCAGCGAAGTCTTGGATGCCTATTTAGAGGTGTTCACCACCCACTACCTGAATGCCAAAAATTACCTGCCGCTGGATCTGGACGACGCTGCCCACCAACGCTTGCGCGGCCTTTGTGGGCCGAACTAAGGCCTGCCGCGATTGATTCGCGCTGGTCGTCCCTATCCGTAATATGAGTACCGCACCGCCATGAACAGCGAAGCCATCGCCACCTTGCAAAAGCACCTGATCGCAGCCTTAAGTGCGCCGCCGTCGCAAACCCTGCGGCTGTTTCACGGCCGAGGCCAGCGCTGGCCGGGGATGGAGCATCTGACGGTCGACTGGCTGCAGGGCGTGCTGTTGGTTTGCCTGTTTCGCCAACCGAGCGAGCCTGAGTTGGCGGCGCTGACCCAGATGTTGTTGGCCCTCACCCAGACGCCAGAATGGCAAACCAGCGGGGCGCAACATCTGTTGCTGCAACACCGCTATTTGCCCGACAGCAGCACCGAGTTTTTGTTTGGCGAGCCGCTGGAGGAATGGCTGATCAGCGAGGGCGGCCTGCGCTATAAGTTGGACTTAGGTAAAAAGCAAAACAGCGGTTTATTTCTGGACATGCGCTACGGCCGCCGTTGGGTGCAAGCTCAGGCCCAAGGCAAGCGGGTGTTGAATCTGTTCGCTTACACCTGTGGTTTTTCCGTGGCGGCGATTGCCGGCGGCGCAACGCACGTGGTCAATCTCGACATGGCTCGTGCGGCGCTCAGCCGTGGCCGCGACAATCACCGGCTCAATCAACATGACCTGAGCCAGGTGAGTTTTCTCGGCCATGAGTTGTTCAAGTCGTGGGGCAAGGTCAAGAGTTTCGGCCCCTATGACTTGATCATCATCGACCCACCGTCGTTTCAAAAGGGTAGTTTTGCCCTGACTCAGGACTACCAAAAAATTCTGCGGCGCTTGCCAGATCTGCTCAGCGAGCAGGGCATGGTACTGGCCTGCATCAATGACCCGACCACCGGCCCCGAGTTTTTGATCGAAGGCATGCAAGCACAAGCGCCGAGCTTGGTGTTTACCCAGCGCCTAGAAAACCCACCAGAGTTTGCCGACATCAATCCGGACAGTGGCTTGAAGGCTTTGGTGTTTGTGCAGGCGGGGCAAGGTGCTGGGACTGATTTGGCGGTGCTGGGGGATTGATTTGTTGATGTGGTTGCTGACTAGAGTTTTGGCCTTTCGTGACAGGTAGAAATCGACCCTTATGTAAAGCTTTCCATAAGGGTCGATAGCAGTCCTTTGCCGTAGGGCAATAACGACAATCGGGGCTACTTCTTGTTGATAATTAATTAGTGTCTGTCATGCCTGTGTTGATTTTTGGCGGGGCAGTAATTCCTGCCTCAGGCGCTCGCCGCCTCAACTTTCTTCGGCCACAACTGGGCGATCAGCATGCCAACAAACATCAGGGCGCAGCCGATATAACCGCGCAGTTGCAGGCTTTCGTCGAGGAACAGGCTGCCGGCCAGGGCGGCGAACACCGCTTCCAGCGAGAAGATGATCGCGGCGTGGGAGGCGATGGCGTGCTTTTGTGCCACCACCTGCAAGGTGTAACCGATGCCGCCGGCGATGGCGCCGCCGTAGATGATCGCAGGACCCGCTTGGATAATCGCCGCCAGCACTATGGGTTCAAACACCAGTGCCAAGGCCAGGCTAAGCAGCGCGCACACGGCAAATTGCAGGAAGGCCAAGCGCAGCGGGTCGTGGCGTTTGGCGAATACTCCGACCACCAGTACATGGGCAGCCCAGACAAAGGCGCCGGCCAGTTGCAGCCAGTCGCCGGACGCCACCTGAAAGTTGTCGCCCACGCACAACAAAAACATTCCGAGCACCGCCATGCTCGCGCCAAACCAAATGCCCAGCCCGGCTTTATGGCCGAGAAACAGGCCAATCAGCGGTACGATAATCACGTACAAACCGGTAATAAACCCGGCATTGGTCACGCTGGTAAAGAGCAAGCCGACTTGTTGTAGGTTGATGCCCAGCGCCAGCACCAAACCCATCAGGCCGCCGCCAATTAGCAAGCCGCGATACAGCAATGGCTCTGTCGGCAGCTGGTTGGCGGGCGGGCGACGCAGTACGAAGGGCAATAACACCAAGGCAGCTAAACTAAAGCGCAGGCCGGTATATAGAAACGGGCCGATGTGGTCCATGCCCAACCGTTGGGCAATAAACGCCGAGCCCCAGATGAGCGCGGTCAGCAACATTAATAGGTCGGCACGCAGGGCTTGGTTGGGCATGGTGGAACTCGGCAGGCAAAGACTGGCACTGTGCCGTAAAGTTACATACTTGACCACCTAGGCAGTGCTCGGCATGCTGACCGACGATTTCGCCGCACAACAATAATAGGAACTCCCGTGGCAGCTTATGAAATTTTGATCGTTGACGATCACCCGTTGTTTCGCAGTGCTCTGCAGCAAGCCCTGAGCTTGGGTTTAGGCCCGGATGTGCGCTTGGTTGAGGCGGCCAGCATCGCCGAGTTAGAGGCGTGTTTGGCGCAGAAGAGCGATTGGGATTTGGTCTTGCTCGACCTGAATATGCCCGGCGCTTATGGTTTTTCTGGTTTGGTGTTGCTGCGTGGGCAGTATCCACAAATTCCGGTGCTGATGGTTTCTGCGCAGGAAGAAGCGGCGGTGGTGGCACGGGCTCGTGAGTTTGGCGCGGCGGGTTTTATTCCTAAATCCAGCAGCCTGTCGAGTATCCAGCAGGGCGTAAATGCGGTGTTGGCGGGTGACAGTTGGTGGCCGCTGCAAAGCCCACTGGCGACCGGGTTATCAGTTGAGGCGAAGGCGGCCAGCGCTGGTTTGGCCAGTTTGACCCCGCAGCAGTTTCGGGTGCTGAGCATGGTCTGTGATGGTTTACTGAATAAGCAAATCGCTTATCAGCTGAATGTGTCTGAGGCGACCATTAAGGCCCATGTCACCGCGATGTTTCGTAAGTTGGGGGTGCGTACGCGTACGCAAGCGGCCTTGTTGTTGCAACAGTTGGAGGCGATTCCGAGTGGCACTGAGGCGCTTTAGATAAGTGCTTTCACGTTTTTTTGATCGATTTTCCGGTAGTCTGCCGGCCACTCAACTTTTGGTTATTGTTCTTATGTCGCCATTTAAAGGTCAGACCGGTCTGAAGCGGATTCTCAATGCCAGCGGTTATTCGATGGCCGGCTTGCGCGCCGCCTTCACCGGCGAAGCGGCGTTTCGCCAATTAGTCTTGTTGAATGTGGTGCTGATACCGCTGAGTTTTTTCTTCTCGGTCAGCCGTGTCGAGCGGGCGCTGATGATTGCCGTGTGCCTGCTGGCGCTGATTGTCGAGTTGCTTAACTCGGCTATTGAGGCCGCGATTGATCGCATCTCGCTGGATTTACATCCGCTGTCGAAAAACGCCAAAGACATGGGCAGCGCCGCGCAGTTTGTCGCCCTGAGCCTGATCGCCAGTGTCTGGGCGGTGATCCTGCTCTAGCTACTGCTGCATGGCAGTGGCTAAACGATCGAAGCCAGCACAATCTCATCGCTGCGGCTGACCCCAGCCGTTAGCGCTTGGCATTGGCTGACAAACTCGCGCATCG
This sequence comes from Pseudomonadaceae bacterium, assembly GCA_019745275.1. Classification (GTDB taxonomy): domain Bacteria; phylum Pseudomonadota; class Gammaproteobacteria; order Pseudomonadales; family Pseudomonadaceae; genus Aquipseudomonas. The sequence goes on from JAIETJ010000087.1 coordinate 24,164, forward strand.
CCGTGCTTTGGTATTTTTGCTTGTGCCAGATAAAGTAAAACTGTCGGGTCAGGTCCAGCTCTGGGGTTTCCAGCGCCACCAAGCTGCCACGGCGAAAGGCATCTTGCAGGGCTAAACGCGAAATACAGCCGATGCCCAGGCCGGACTCAACGGCGCGCTTAATCGCCTCGGTGTGTTCGAGCTCTAAACGAATATTCAGCGGTTGTGGGTGATGGCGCATGGCTTGGTCGAAGGTCAGGCGGGTGCCCGAGCCGCGCTCGCGCATGATCCACGCCTCTTGTGCTAACTGGGCGATGCTCGCTTGACCAGATTTAGCCAGCGCATGCTGCGGTGCGCAAAACACCACCAGCTGGTCTTCTACCCAAGGCTCAACGCAGATGTCTGGGTGCTGGCATTCACCTTCGATTAGACCCAGATCAATTTCGTAGTGCGCCACCTGCTGCACTATATGTTGGGTGTTTTGCACATGTAGGGTCACCCGGCATTCCGGGTGGCGCTGCATAAATCGGCCGATCAACAGGGTCGCCAAGTAATTGCCCACCGTCAGGGTTGCGCCCACGGCCAGCGAGCCGAAGCCACTCTTGCCGTTGAGTAGGTCTTCCACTGCTTTGGCTTGATCGAGCAGGGCCACCGCTTGCGGCAACAATTGGTGGCCGAGCGAATTGAGGGTCAGGCGTTTACCGGCGCGATCGAACAATTGGCAGCCTGATTGGCGCTCCAGTTCGCTGAGCGAACTACTGGCCGCCGATTGCGACAGCGCCAACGATTCAGCCGCGCGGCTAACGCTTTGCTGCTGGGCCGCGGCTACAAATACTTGCAGTTGTCGTAGAGTGAAATGCATATCTATATAACCGATAGTCCATATCTTGATAATTCATTTAACAGATATTGTCGTTGCTCGTAGAATAGCGCGCAATGGTGTCTGTGCTGGCACAAGTAATTGATTGAGGAGAGCTGCATGAGCAACCTGAACGTCGAGCGTGTACTCAGTGTGCACCACTGGAATGACACCCTGTTCAGCTTCAAAACCACCCGTGACCCAGGCCTGCGCTTTGAGAACGGTCAGTTTGTAATGATCGGCCTGCAGCAGGAAAGTGGCCGGCCGCTGATGCGTGCCTACTCGATCGCCAGCCCGAACTACGAAGAACACTTGGAGTTCTTCAGCATCAAGGTGCAGAACGGCCCGCTGACCTCGCAATTGCAGCACTTAAAGCCTGGCGATGAAGTAATGGTCAGCCGCAAACCCACCGGCACCTTGGTGCTCGACGACTTGCTGCCGGGTAAGCACCTGTACCTGCTCAGCACCGGCACTGGCTTGGCACCGTTCATGAGCGTGATCCAAGACCCAGAAACCTACGAGCGTTTTGAAAAGGTCATCCTGATTCACGGCGTGCGCTACGTGAACGAAGTGGCTTACCGCGAGTTCATCACCGAACACTTGCCGAAGAATGAGTTCTTTGGCGACGCGCTGAAAGAAAAGCTGATCTATTACCCTACCGTGACCCGTGAAGAGTTCGAAAACATGGGCCGCCTGACCGATTTGATGCGCAGCGGCAAGCTGTTCACCGACATTGGCCTGCCACCGATCAACCCGCAGGACGACCGTGCGATGATCTGCGGCAGCCCAAGCATGCTCGACGAAACCAGCGAAGTGCTCGACGCCTTCGGCCTGAAAATCTCGGCACGCATGGGCGATCCAGGTGACTACCTGATCGAACGTGCTTTTGTTGAGAAGTAACGCTTCGATTTAAACGACTAACCCGCCCATGTGGCGGGTTAGTCGTTTCTGGCCATGGCTAAACAGTTGCTGGCTCAGGTGTGGCTGAAACGTTGGCCGGAGATGGCTGGATGAAAGATCGGCTGCACCTTGTTACCTGCCGGGTCGAGCAGGTGAAAACTGTAGGCGCCGTCACCGTGCGCAAAGGGTCGATCCAGCAGGGTAACGCCTTGCTCTTTGAGGTACTCATACCAAGCGTGAAGGTCTGCGAGACTGTCGACGACAAAGCCGTAGTGATCCACTGAGCCTTGGCCATGGTTCGGCACGTGGGCGCGGCCGAGCGACAGGTTGTCGTTGCCGCAGGTCAGGTAAACCAAATCTGGATTGGCGCGGTGCAATACGCGCATGCCGAGTACCTCTCTATAAAACCGTTCACAGGCTTCTAAGTTAGGCACCTGCAAGGCTAGGTGGCGTAAACCGTTAAGTGCGGCGGGGCGCTCGAGCATGTTTTTTGCACTCTATATTGTATACAATTTGTATTAAATATAAGACAAAAGGATGCTGATGTGTACTGCCTGATTCTTAAAACCCAACTTAAGCCCAACAGTTTTGCGGCCTTTATGGCGGCGATGACTGTTAATGCAGCTGCCTCTGTGCGCGATGAGCCAGGTTGCTTGGTCTTCGATGTGCTGCGTGATCGCAGTGATCCAGATGTGCTCAATCTCTATGAGGTGTACCGCGACGAGGCAGCGTTTGCCGCGCATATGTTGAGCGAGCACTTTCTCGTCAGCCGACCATTGCTGAACCCGCTGATCGTTAGTCAGGACGTCATCGAGGCCGATAGCCTGCGGCTTAATCCTCTACGCGAATAAGGCGCTACGCTTGGTTGAGCACTACTTCCAGTACGCAGATGCGGGTCGGTTCGGGGTAGTGCCAGCGTACCTGTAAGTCCCATAGGCGGGTTCCATAACGCCGCTCGGGGCTGGGCTGTTGATAGGCAGGGCGCGGGTCTTGGGCCAAGCATTGCTCGATCAGCTCGACCAGCGGCTCCTGCAAGCGCAAAGCGTGACTGTGGGCATCGCTTAAGGCGGCATCGCTCCAGTGCACGTCGATCAGTGCCGGCGGCGCCTCGGCGATGCGATTGAACGCCGTCGGCAGGCAATCGGCGTAGGGCACGTAGGGCTTGATGTCGAGCACTGGGGTGCCATCGAGTAAATCAATCCCGGACAGATACAAGCGGCCCGGCTCGACCCTGTCCAGCTTGACTACCGATTGACCGATACCATTGGGTCGATGGGTGGAGCGGGTGGCAAATACCCCCAGCGATTGATTGCCGCCTAAGCGCGGCGGACGCACCTTGAGGCGTGGCTCGGTTTCTAGGGCTTGATGGAAAACGAACAGCAGCCACACATGGCTGACCTGTTCCAGCCCCTCAATGGCCTGCGGCTGATCGAAGGGCGCGATTAACTCAAGCACCCCACGCGCCGCGGGAGCCAATTGCGGTTGGCGTGGGATGGCGAATTTCTCTTTAAAACAACTGCGGACAAAGCCCACCGGCGCAACAGCGTAAGACATAGCGGTGCCAAGGATAATTAGACTTCGCCATGCTAACCGATTAGCCGCGGGCAGAGGCCAGTAAGGCGCCTTAGCGCCAGCTTAGAATCGGCCAGCCGGCCTGCTCGGCATGGGCTTGCAGGGTCGGGTCGGGGTTGACCACTCGTGGTTGGTCAACCTGCGACAGCAACGGCAGGTCGTTGCGTGAGTCGGAGTAGAAGTAGGCGCCGTCGAGGCTTTCCGCGTGCTCGGCAAGCCAAGCCTGCAGGCGTTTTACCTTGCCGTCGCGGTAGGTGAGGATGCCTGTGGTGTTGCCGCTGTAACTGCCGTGTTGCTCTTCAAGTTCGATGGCCAGCACTTCGTTGATGCCCAAACGTTGGGCAATCGGGGCGACCAAGTGCACGCCGGAGGCCGAGATCACCAGAAGGCGATCCCCGGCGGCGCGGTGTTGGGCCAAGCATTGGCAAGCATCGCTGTAGATCAACGGTTCGATGATGTCTTCGACAAAGGGCTCAATCACGTGCGCCACTTCCTCGGCGCTGCGACCTACCAGCGGCGAGAGGCTAAACGTCATGTAGTCTTCCATGGCCAGTAAGCCTTGGCTGTACAGCGCCATCAGTTCGCTGTCGCGCTTGAGGAACGACTCGCCATCGACCCAGCCGAGCTTGGCCATATAGGCGCTCCACAGGCTGGCGCAGTCGCCGTTGATCAGGGTTTCATCTAGGTCGAAAATTGCCAGGGCCATTAGGCCACCTCGCGGATTGCGTGAGCGTCGATGGTCAGTGCTATGGACTGGCCAGGGGCATATAGATCGGCGGACGAACGATTTAGTACGTCTACCAGTAATTCGACGCCACGGGCTTGCACTCGGTAGCGAATCACGTTGCCGAGCAAGCTGTGGCTGCAGATCTGCGCCTCAATGGCGCCGCTGTGGCCAAGTTGGATGGCTTCCGGGCGAATCGCCACGCGGCTGTTTATCGGCCGCAGCAAAAGGCGGCTGGCGGCGTCTGCGTCGAGTAGGTTGTAGTTGCCGATAAAGCCAGCGGCGAAGGCGTCTACGGGGGCGGTGTAGAGGGTTTCGGCGTCGCCGCTCTGGACGATTTTGCCAGCGTTCATCAGGAAAATACGGTCGGACATTACCAGCGCTTCTTCTTGGTCGTGGGTGACAAAAATAGTGGTCAGGCCCAATTCCTGCTGGATGCTGCGGATCTGTTCGCGCAGGTGTTTGCGGATGCGCGCATCTAATGCCGACAGTGGTTCGTCCAGCAACAATAAGCGCGGCCGGGTTATCAGTGAGCGGGCTAGGGCCACGCGCTGGCATTGGCCACCAGACAATTGATGTGGGTAGCGGCTGGCAAAATCTTGCAGTTCAACCATGCGCAAGGCCTCGTCCACCCGCTGGGCGATTTCGTCCTTGGCGACTTTTTGCATGCGCAGACCAAAAGCCACGTTCTGCGCCACACTCATATTGGGGAACAGCGCGTAACTCTGAAACACCATGCCAATGCCGCGCTGTTGCGGACTGAGGGGTACTAAGTCTTGGCCGTTGAGGATGATTTGCCCGCTGCTCACCTCGGTGAGACCGGCGATGCAGCGCAGCAGGGTGGACTTGCCGCAGCCAGAGGGGCCGAGCAGGGTGATGAATTCACCTTGGCCAATTTCGCAGTTGATGTCGGTAAAGATCGGCGTTGCGGCGTATTGCTTGTGCAGGCCGCGAATGCTTAAGAAACTCATGCTTGGTCCTTGTTTAAACGGTTGGCAGCCCAGGTGAACAGCAGCACGAAAAAGAAGTAAGAAATCACCAGCGCGCTGTTGAAGTGACCGCTGCTGTTGCGCATGTTGTTGAGGTAAACCTGCAAGGTTTCGTAGCGGGTGCCGACCAGCAGGTTGGCGAACACGAACTCGCCAAACAGGAAGCTGAACGATAGAAACAGCGAGACCATCAGACCCTTGCGCAGATTCGGCAGCACCACCAGCCAGGCGGCTTGCCAAGTGCTGGCACCGAGCAAGTGGGCGGCGTCCATCAGGTCGGGCAGATTAATCGCCTGCAAGTTATTGCTGATCGCCCGGTACATAAACGGCAGGGCCACGGTGAAGTAACAGCCGATTAGAATCCACGGCGTACCGACCATCGCCAGCGGCCCCGAGCCATACACCTGCAACAGCCCCACCGAAGACACCACCGGCGGCACCGCGAACGGCAGTAAGATCAGCACGTTCATTAGCCGGTCGAGCTTGGGGAAGTAGTAGTGCACTACAAATAGCAGCGGCAGAATCAACAGCACAGCGAGCAGCAAGGCGGCGCAGCAGATCAGCAACGAGCGGGCGAAGGCAGCGAGAAAACGTCCGTCGCTCCAAAGCGCCAAGTACCATTTGAAGGTCAGGCCGTCCGGCAAGATAGTCGCCGACCAGCTGGTCGACAGCGAGTAGAGCAGGGTGCCGGCCAGCGGCAGCAGCAGGATTAAAAACAGCAGCCAGACCACGCTGCGGTGATACAAGCTAGCCGGTTTGTTTTTAGCGCGCGACATGGTAACTCCTGCTCAATAGCCACTGCTGCGCGGCGGTGACCACCAACATAAGGGCGACCAAGACCATGGCCAAGGCGCTGCCCATGTTCGGGTCGAGGGTGATATCGCCGGCAACCATGGCGGCGATCCGAATCGGCAGCATGTTGAAGTTGCCGGTGGTTAACGCGTACACGGTGGCGTAAGCACCGAGGGCGTTGGCCAGTAAAATTACAAAGGTGCCGAGCAGTGCGGGGGTTAACACCGGCAAACCTATATAGCGCCAAAACTGCCACGAATTGGCGCCCAGTAAGGCGGCTGACTCACGCCAGTCGGCGCGCAGGGCATCGAAGGCGGGGTAGAGCAGTAATACCCCGAGCGGGATCTGGAAGTAGCTGTAGAGCACAATCAGGCCGGTTTTGGAGTAGAGATTGAAGTCGCTGATCACCCCGGATTGTTTCAGCAGCAGGGTCAGTGCACCGTTGAAACCGAGCAAGATGATAAAGGCGAAGGCCAGCGGCACGCCGGCAAAGTTGCTGGTCATGTTGGAGAAGGCCATGACGAAGTCGCGCAGTTTTGAGTCCACTTGCTGCAACGAGTAGCTGCCGAGAATGGCCAGTGTCATGCCGATCAAACTCGACCAGAGGGCGATTTGCAGGCTGTGTTGGATGGCCTGCAGATAAAACCGCGAGGCAAATATTTTGCTGAAGTTAGCCAAGCCCCAGCTCTCGCCGTTAATCAGGCTGTGGCTGGCGACCCACAACAGCGGGGCAATTTGAAAGGTCACAAAAAACACCGCGAACGGCAGCAGGCACAACAATGCCAGCCGGCGGCCACGTTGCCCGGTAGACGTTTGAGTAGTCACTTGAGCAACTCCCGGCACTGCGGTTTGTCGTGGGTCACGCCTAGCAGCTCACAGAGTGTTCCGCACAGCTCGGTTTGCTTGGGCTGAGCTTGAGCGTTGTGACTAAAGGCATCGCCGAGTACGAACAACGGCACTTCGCGCTCCTCGGGCAGCAGGCCGTTGTGCGAACGGTCGTTGTTCATGCCGTGGTCGGCGGTTACCAGTACTTGATAGCCAGCATCCAGCCAGCGCTGCAGATATTCGGCCAACAGCAGATCGGCTTGGCGTGCGCTGTTGCGATACTGCGCTGAGTCGAGGCCATGCTTGTGTCCAGCATCGTCGATGTTCATCGGATGAACCAACAAGAAATTCGGCTTGTGGCGCAGCCGCAGGCTTTCGGCGTCGGCGAACAGGTGCGAGTCCGGGTAGTGATCTGCGTAATAGAAATGACCGTGTTGAATCGGTAATTCTGGGCAATCGCTATGCCGGTCGCGCGCCGCGTTAAAGGGCGCACGGTTATACAGCTCGCTAATCCAGTGATAGGCCGCCGCCGCGGTGGTTAATCCGCCGTTGCGGGCGTAGTGGAAGACGCTCTGGTGATTGGACAGGCGCACCACATCGTTGTGCACGATGCCGCTGTCAATCGGCGGCACGCCGGTGAGGATGCATTCGTACAGCGGTCGAGACAGCGACGGCAGCTCACATTGCAGCTGGTACAAAGTGGCACGGCCGGCGCCGCAGTAGGCTTGTAAGTGCCCGAGGGCATGGCGGGCGACCTGAAAGTTCAAGCCGTCCAGAATCACTAGGATGACGTTGTGTTTCATCTTTTGCTCTCGATTACGGGTAAATCGCCGGTATCCGTAGGGCGTACTCGCGAAGCAGTACGCCATAGCTTGGCGGGGCTGCCCGGATGCTGGCAGGGTTCCCCGGCTATGCCGGACTGCTCGCTTCGCTCCTGAGTCCAGCCTACGGACCGGTCAACTGGAACTCACTGCATATTGATAATGACGTGCTCCTGCCACAGCTGCGGCAGCGCTTTGGAGGTGGCTTCCCATGCCTTGGCGTCTTTGATCGGCTGCACCTTGGCGTACTGCGCATTAGGTAGCAACTTCGCCTGCACCTCGGCGGGTAGGGTCAGGTGCTCGGCGCGAATCGGTCGGGCATTGCCTTTGGCTAAGTTAATTTGCCCGGCGTCGCTCAAGATGTATTCGCGCGCCAGTTTGGCCGCATTCGGGTGCTTGGCGTATTTGTTGATGATGGTGGTGTAGCCGGAAATCACCGAGCCGTCCGACGGGATTAGCACCTCGAAGCGGCTTGGGTCGATCTGGTCGCGGTAGCTCAGGCCGTTGAAGTCCCAAACGATGCCGACTTCAACTTCGCCTTTTTCCAAGGTCTGGATGGTTGGGTTGGACAGCCCCAGACGACCTTGCTCGGCCAGTTCAGCAAACAGATCGAGGCCCGGCTGAATGTTGTTTTCATTCCCGCCGTTGGCAATCGCGGCCGCCAGAACGCCGTTAACTGCTTGTGCGGCGGCGCTAACGTCGCCAATCGCGACCTTGTATTGGCCTTTGCGCAGGTCGGCCCAAGAGCGCGGTACATCTTTGACCAGTTGTTTGTTGACGATAAAGGCGATGGAGCCGGTGTAGGCGAGCATCCAGTTGCCGTCGGGATCTTTAGCCCAGCTCGGAATTTGCTCCCAGGTACTGGGTTTGAATGCTTGAGTGACGCCTTGTTGCACGGCAATCGCGCCGAACGCTGCGCCTACATCGCCGATGTCAGCACTGGCGTTGTCTTTTTCGGCGGCAAATTTGGCAATTTCCTGCGCCGAACTCATGTCGGTGTCCATGTGCTTGAGGCCGTAGAGTTTCTCCAGATCGGCCCATGTGTCCTTCCAGTTGGCCCAGCTGTCCGGCATGCCGATACTGTTAACAGCACCTTCGGCGCGGGCGGCTTGTTCGAGACTCTTGATATCCACATCATTAGCCATTGCCTGAGTTGCTAGGCTAATAGCGGTTCCCATCAGTGACGCCAGCACTAAGCGTTTCATGTGAAGCTCCTTTGCGGTTGGTTTGGTCTAGATCAGCAAAACTTAAGCCAATGTAAGGGAGTTAGATGACATTTTTATTTCGCTACGGGGCTGTTCAGCTGTTTTTAGTACGCTGCATTGTTGCTATTTCCCACGGCAATTGAGCGCTTAGAGGTTTTTTGTGATGTTCGCGTGGTTGCCATGTTATTACCGTTTTATGTCATTTTTCAGTCATCTACACAGCATAAAATGGCTGCTACGCTGACTAAATGGCTAAATGTTGGTGCTGGTCTATTCCAAATTGGGGCGATAGTAATGGCTGAAGATACACCGCGTACCGTGACGGCAATTTGCCGGGCGTTGCAGGAGCAAATCGCTCATGGCTTGCTGCAGGCAGGCGGTAAGTTGCCGGCGGAACGCAGTCTCAGCGAGCTATTTGCTACCACCCGTATCACCTTGCGTGAGGCCTTGGGACAACTGGAAGCACAGGGGCTGATTTATCGTGAGGAGCGGCGCGGCTGGTTTGTTTCGCCGCCGCGGATTAGCTACAACCCGCTGGTGCGTAGCCATTTTCATGCGATGGTTAGCGAGCAGGGCCGCTTACCGGCGACCGAGGTGCTGAGTGCGCGCTTGTTGCCGGCCTCGGTGGAAATCTGTGCGTTGCTGGAGTTGCCTGCGCTGAGTCGGGTGTATCAGATCCGCCGGGCGCGGCGCATCGACGGGCGCTTGGTGCTGTATGTCGAGCACTACCTGAACCCGCAGTATTTTCCGGGGATTCTCGACTTTGATCTGACCTTGTCGCTGACCGATTTGTACGCCAGTGAGTACGCCATTCACTACGGGCGAGTGCGCTTTGACATTCTGCCGACCGCCTTGCAAACCGAGGCCGCCAGCACCTTGAAGCTGGCGGTCGGTAGCCCGGCGCTGCGCATCACCCGAGTCAATCGTGACCAGCACGGGCGCATCATCGATTGCGACCTAGAGTTTTGGCGCCACGATGCGATTCATGTCAGCGTCGAGGTGCCGCAGTGATACGGTTAGTTCTGCGGCTTGAATTGCGCGTGTTTGGGGATGTTCTCGGCGCTTAGCCAGGTGCGGTCATGGCTGGTCCAGATATGTTCGGCAGGTCTGGTCTGCGGATCATCGTCGAGACTGGCAACTCGCACTATCACATGGGCTTGAGCCGGCCGTTCGGCGATTAAATGCGTACCGCAGGCAGAGCAGAAATGCCGAAATTTACCGGGTGAGGACTCAAATTTTGCCAGCGTGGCTTCGCCACGGGTCCAGCGAAAATGCTCGCGCAGCACCCCAGCGGTGCTGACAAAAGCAGCCGTGTGAGCCTTTTGGCAGGTTAGGCAATGGCAGTGGACTATCGGCATGTCGAGGCCGTCTAGTTCATAAGCGATAGCCCCGCACAAGCAGCTACCCTTGAGTACCGCCGGCTTGCTCATTGGGGCAGTTCGGGGCTGGCGTAAAAGGCGCTGAGGACCTTAACCAAGTGCGCGAGGTCGTGGCTGCCGGCCAGTTCGCGAATTGAGTGCATGGCAAAGGTCGGCAGGCCGATATCGACGGTCGGTACGCCCAAGCGGCTGGCGGTGATCGGGCCGATGGTCGAACCGCAGCCCATGTCGCTACGGGTGACAAAACTCTGCACCGGCACTTCGTTTTCTAAGCACAGATGGCGAAAGAATCCGGCGGTTTCGCTGTTAGTGGCGTAGCGCTGGTTGCTGTTGATTTTGATCACTGGGCCGGCATTGATCTTCGGGCCATGATTGCCGTCGTGTTTGTCGGCGTAATTGGGGTGCACGGCGTGGGCGTTGTCGGCCGAAACTAACAAGGACTTTTGCATGCAGCGGGCAAAGCCATCGCCAGCCGGCAATAGCCGTTGCAACACTTGTTCGAGCATCGGCCCGTCGGCACCACAGGCGGAGCTGGAGCCGACTTCTTCGTGATCGGTGCAGACCAGTACGCAGGTTTGCTCGCTGTTGGCATTGAGCAACGCTTGCAGGCCGGCGTAGCACGACAACAAGTTATCGAGGCGGGCGCCGGCGATAAAGTCGTCATTCAGGCCGATTACGGCAGCGGCTTGGGTGTCGTAGAAGCTCAGCTCGTAATCGAGCACCGCATCGGCGTTGAGGTCGTGTTCAAGGCTCAGCTGCTCGGCTAGCAGGGCGCGAAAGTCGCCAACGTCGGCATTGGCGATCTGCGCCAGAATCGGCGGCAACTCAGTTTGCGGATTAATCGTCCAGCCTTGATTGGCCTCGCGATTGAGGTGGATGGCGAGGTTTGGAATGCAAGCGATGGCCTTGCGAAAGTCGATCAGTTGACTCTCGACCTTGCCGTCGCGGCGAAAAGTCACCCGCCCAGCCAGGGATAAATCGCGGTCAAACCAAGGCGCTAGCAGCGCGCCGCCATACACCTCGACGCCGAGCTGCCAAAAGCCTTGTTTGTGCAGTTCGGGGTTGGGTTTAACCCGCAAGCACGGGCTGTCGGTATGCGCGCCCACCAGCCGCAGGCCCGCCTCCAGTGGCGACTGCACGCCGAGTTGGATGGCGATAATGGAGGAGTCGTTGCGGGTCACGTAATAGCGCCCACCAGCCTCGACCTCCCAGCTCAAACGCTCGTCCAAACGCACAAAGCCGGCGGCCTGCAAACGTTGCGCTAGGCTGGCGGTGGCATGAAAGGGGGTCGGTGCAGCCTTGAGAAAATCAATCAGGCCTTGGTTCAGCTCATCGCGCATAGAGGGCTCCGGACGGTTATGGGCGCAGTTTAACGTAATGATTCGCGTGGTGGTTCCAGGGCGTTGGGATTAATCGTCTGGGGTTCACGGATACTGAGTGTAAGCGCCTGCTGGAGAGCGCTGAACAACTTCAATATCGGCGCGTGGCGCTGCTAGCCTGCAATCTTCACGGGCCGAGTATTTCGTGTGCGGTGAATGTGTTGGCCGGCTAATGGGCGACCCGCTTAGGGCTAGTCCTTGTTAAACTGGCCGACTAGTCAATCAGGCGGCAGCAGCCAGTGAGTTGCCGTTTTCGTTAATACAACCTTGTAGCGGCGATCCTGCGCAAAGGTTGATCGCTGCGCCGGCGTTACACGCGCCGTCGTGATGAGGTCCTAACAATGAATCAGCAGCACTCCGGTGAACTCAAACGCGGCCTGTTAAACCGCCATATCCAGTTGATTGCCCTTGGTGGGGCGATTGGCACTGGATTGTTTCTCGGTTCGGCCGGGGTGCTTAAGTCAGCTGGGCCGTCGATGATTTTGGGCTATGCGATTGCTGGCTTTATGGCTTTTTTGATCATGCGCCAACTCGGTGAAATGATCGTTGAGGAGCCGGTGGCCGGCTCTTTCAGCCATTTCGCGCACCGCTATATCGGCGGCTATGCGGGGTTTTTGTCGGGCTGGAACTACTGGGTGCTGTATGTGCTGGTGGGTATGGCCGAGCTGACGGCGGTCGGTAAGTATGTGCAGTACTGGTGGCCGGAAATCCCGACCTGGGTGTCGGCAGCAGTGTTTTTCGTGGCGATTAACCTGATCAATCTAAGCAACGTTAAGGTCTTCGGTGAAACCGAGTTTTGGTTCGCCTTGATTAAGGTGGTGGCGATTATCGGCATGATCTTGCTGGGTCTGTACTTGCTGATTAGCGGTGAAGGCGGCGAGCAGGCGGAGGTGAGTAACTTATGGAGCCATGGCGGCTTTTTCCCGAATGGTATCGAAGGCTTGGTGATGGTGTTGGCGATCATCATGTTTTCCTTTGGTGGTCTTGAGTTGGTTGGAATCACGGCGGCTGAGGCGGCGGAACCGAAGAAAGTCATCCCTAAGGCGATCAATCAGGTGATCTGGCGGATTTTGATTTTCTACATTGGCGCCTTGAGTGTGCTGCTGATGTTGTATCCGTGGGACAAGCTGCTGGAGACCCTGAATGCCGCAGGCGATCCTTACAGCAGCAGCCCCTTTGTGCAGATTTTCGCGCTGATTGGCAGTGATACGGCGGCGCACTTGTTGAATTTTGTGGTGCTGACGGCGGCGTTGTCGGTTTACAACAGCGGCGTGTATTGCAACAGCCGAATGCTCTTTGGTTTGGCTGAGCAGGGCGATGCGCCTAAGGCGTTTACCCGGGTGAATAAGCGCGGCGTGCCGGTGTTGGCGATTGGCGTGTCGGCGTTGATTACCCTGCTGTGCGTGGTGGTGAATTACTTGGCACCGCAAAAGGCCTTGGAAATGTTGATGGCCTTGGTGGTTTCGGCCCTGGTTATTAATTGGGCGATGATCAGTCTGTCGCACCTGAAGTTTCGTCAAAGTCTGAATGCGCGTGGCATTAGCCCTGAGTTCAGGTCGCTGTGGTATCCGTTCAGCAATTACCTGTGTTTGGCCTTTGTCGCTTTGATTCTGGGGGTGATGTTGCTGATTCCCGGGATCAACCTATCGGTCTATGCGATACCGTTTTGGCTGGCTTTGCTGGGTTTTTGTTATTGGCTCAAGCAGCGTGCGGTTTGAAGGCATCTTGTTACGACTTACTGGCCAGCGATGCTGATTGCGGGTGGTCGAAGGGATGTTCAGATCTTTATACTTAAATTCTTTGATGCTCGGCGTGCATTATTAGTGTTGCTAATAATGCTGTCGGCGCAGGATTTTGCTGTCTCCAGCTTTTTGCATAAACCGTTTTCAATGCAGGTCACTTTATGATCAAGATCAAACGCGGGTTGGATTTGCCCATCGCAGGCCAGCCTTCGCAGCACATCGAGGCCGCACGGTCGTGTACCAGCGTGGCGTTGTTAGGCTGTGATTATCTAGGCCTTAAGCCCAGCATGAGTGTGCAAGAGGGCGAGCGGGTCAAGCGTGGTCAGGTGCTGTTCGTCGATAAAAGCACGCCGGGTGTGCTGTTTACTGCGCCGGCTGCTGGGGTGATTAAGGCGATCAACCGCGGTGCGCAACGGGTGCTGCAGTCGGTGGTAATTGAGTTGGACGGTGCTGATGAGCCAGCCGTTAGCTTTGCCTGTTATCCGCGCGAACAACTGGCTGAACTGACCGCCCAAGCGGTGCGCGATAATTTGCTTGAATCTGGCCTGTGGACGGCGCTGCGCAGCCGCCCGTTCAGTAAGGTGCCAGCGATCGATGCAGTGCCCAGTTCGATATTTGTGACCGCCATCGATACCCAGCCGTTAGCCGCCGATCCGCTGTTAGTGATTAGCCAATATGCCGACGATTTCGCCAATGGCGTGCAACTGTTAAGTCGTTTAGCCAAGGTGTTTCTGTGCAAGGCAGTGGGTGCTGAGTTGCCTGCAGAGCAGTTGCCTGGCGTGCAGGTCGCGGCCTTTAGTGGCCCGCACCCGGCCGGTTTGCCCGGCACCCACATGCATTTCCTCGATCCGGTGAGCATTCATAAAAGCGTCTGGCAGATCGGTTATCAAGATGTGATCGCCATCGGCAAGTTGTTCACGACTGGGCAGTTGTGGGTCGAGCGGGTGGTGGCCTTGGCCGGCCCGGTGGTGAATAAGCCACGCTTGCTGCTCACGCGACTGGGGGCCAACTTGGATGAGTTGAGTGCTGGCCAGTTACACGAAGGTTTGAACCGGGTGATCTCTGGTTCGGTGCTGGGTGGCCGCACGGCCCGTGGCCCGCTGGCATTTCTGGGGCGTTATCACCAGCAAGTCAGCTGCCTGCATGAGGGCGATGAACGAGAGTTGCTGCATTACCTGCGCGCCGGGGTGAACAAGCATTCGGTGCTGAATATTTTTGTTTCCAAGCTGCACGCGGCCAAGCGTTTTGCTTTCGATACCAGCACCAATGGCAGCCCACGGGCCATGGTGCCGGTGGGCAATTACGAACAAGTAATGCCGCTGGATATTTTGCCGACTCAGTTACTGCGTTATTTGATCGTGGGTGACACGGAGATGGCGCAAAAACTCGGTTGCTTGGAATTGGACGAGGAAGACTTGGCGCTGTGCACCTATGTGTGCGCCGGCAAGTATGAATACGGGCCAATTCTGCGCGATAACCTCAGCCGTATCGAAAAGGAGGGCTGAGATGGGCCTGCGTAAATTTCTCGACAAAATCGAACATCACTTTGAACAAGGTGGTCGTTTGGAAAAGTGGTACGCGCTCTATGAAGCCGCCGATACTTTTCTCTATCGCCCGGCCAGCGTGACCAAAACCACCGCCCATGTGCGCGACGGCATCGATCTGAAACGAATGATGATGACCGTGTGGTTTTGCGTGATGCCGGCGTTGTTTTTTGGCATGTGGAACATCGGCTATCAAGCCAATAGTGTCTTTGCCGCGCAGCCGCAGTTGCTGGCGTTGCAGGAAGGTTGGCGCTTCGAGTTGATTAGCCTGCTGGCTGGTTTTGACCCGCATAGCCTGTGGGACAACCTGATTCAGGGCGCAAGCTATTTTCTCCCCGTGTATGCGGTGACCTTTATTGTCGGCGGTTTCTGGGAGGTGCTGTTTGCCTCGATTCGTCGGCATGAAGTGAATGAAGGTTTCTTCGTGACCTCGGTACTTTTCGCCTTGACGCTGCCACCGAGCATTCCGCTCTGGCAGGTGGCGCTGGGGATTAGTTTTGGCATCGTGATCGGCAAAGAGGTGTTTGGTGGCACCGGGAAAAACTTCCTCAATCCAGCGCTGGTCGGCCGGGCGTTTTTGTTTTTCGCTTATCCGGCGCAACTCAGCGGTGATGCGGTGTGGACCGCGGTAGATGGTTTTGCCGGGGCCACGGCCCTGAGCGTGGCGGCGGCTGGCGGCATCGAGCAGGTCACCAGCAATGGTTTGACGTGGTGGAATGCATTCGTCGGTTTTGAGCAGGGTTCGATGGGCGAAACCAGCACCCTGGCGATTTTTCTCGGTGGCGCGGTGTTGTTGATGACCCGTATTGCCTCGTGGCGCATCGTCAGTGGGGTGATGCTGGGCATGGTCGCCATGAGTTATCTGTTCAATGCGCTTGGCTCGACCACTAATCCAATGTTCGCCATGTCGTGGTATTGGCATCTGGTGGTGGGAGGCTTTGCATTTGGCATGATCTTTATGGCCACCGACCCGGTGTCGGCTTCCATGACCAATACCGGTAAATGGTTTTTTGGCGCGCTGATTGGCGTCATGGTGGTGCTTATTCGGGTGGTCAACCCGGCGTTTCCAGAAGGCATGATGCTGGCTATTTTGTTTGCCAATCTGTGCGCGCCGCTGATCGATCACTTCGTTGTACAGACCAATATCAAGCGGAGGCTGGCGCGTAATGTCTAGCTCAAAAGAGTCTACCGTACGCACGCTGACGGTGGCGTTGCTGGTCTGCCTGGTGTGTTCGGTGTTTGTTGCCGGAGCCGCCGTGGCACTTAAACCGGTGCAAGTGGAAAATCGTCTGCTCGACAAACAACGCAGTATCTTGGCCATCGCCGGCTTGGGTGAGGCAGATATGTCCGCTCAGGCTGTTAAGGCCTTATTTGCTGAGCGGATTAAAGCGCGGGTGGTTGACCTGCAAAATGGCCGTTTCACTGATGCGCACGATGCCGCTCGTTTTGATCCGCTAAAAGCCGCCAAAGATCCGGCTCTGTCAGACGCCCTTGCGGGCGCGCAAGACATCGCCTCCATCAAGCGCCGCGAGCGTTACTCCACGGTGTATCTGGTCGAGCAGGATGGCCAGTTGCAGACCTTAATTATGCCGGTGCGCGGCTACGGTCTGTGGTCGACGCTGTATGGCTTTATGGCCTTAAAAGGTGACCTGAATACGGTGGTGGGCCTAGGTTTCTACCAGCATGGCGAAACGCCAGGGTTGGGTGGTGAGGTGGATAATCCAAAATGGAAGGCGCTGTGGCATGGCAAGACCCTGTTCGATAGTCATGGCCAACTGGCGGTGCAGATCATTAAGGGCAGTGTTGATCCTCAAGCCAGCAATGCGCAGCACCAAGTCGATGGTCTAGCGGGTGCGACCCTGACCAGTAAAGGCGTGGATAACCTGCTGCGTTTTTGGCTAGGTGAGAACGGCTTTGGGTCGTTCTTGGCGAACTTGCACAAGGGGGAGGCGTAAGCATGAGCCAGTTAACATTCAAGCAAGTACTGCTAGACCCAATCGTGCATAACAATCCGATCGGCTTGCAGATTCTCGGTATTTGCTCAGCCCTCGCGGTTACCTCGAACTTGAAAACCGCCTTGGTAATGTCGATAGCCCTAACTTTGGTGACCGGCTTCTCCAACCTGTTTATTTCGATAATTCGCAGCCAGATCCCCAGTTCAATCCGCATGATCGTGCAGATGGTGATCATTGCTTCGTTGGTGATTGTGGTTGATCAGGTGCTCAAGGCGTATGCCTTCAGCTTGGCCAAGCAATTGTCGGTGTTCGTCGGTTTGATCATCACTAACTGCATTGTGATGGGGCGCGCTGAGGCTTTTGCCATGCAGAACCCGCCGCTCTTGTCGTTTTGCGACGGTATTGGCAATGGTTTGGGCTATAGCGTCATGCTGATCATCTTGGGGGTGGTGCGGGAGTTGTTCGGCGCCGGTTCTTTGCTGGGCGTGAGCGTTTTGCCGACTATCAATGAGGGTGGCTGGTATCAACCTAACGGCATGCTGCTGTTGCCTCCGTCGGCGTTCTTTTTGATTGGCTTGATCATCTGGGCGCTGCGCACTTGGAAGACCGAACAAAAAGAGGCCGCGAGTTTCAAGCTGGCGCCGCAGGTTTCGGATAAGGAGGTTTACTGATGGAGCACTACATCAGCTTGTTCGCTAAAGCGGTGTTCGTCGAGAACATGGCCTTGGCTTTTTTCCTCGGCATGTGCACCTTTATTGCCATCTCCAAAAAGGTCGAAACGGCAATTGGCTTGGGGGTGGCGGTGATCGTGGTGCAGGTCATCACCATTCCGGCCAATAACCTGCTGTACACCTACTTGCTCAAAGATGGCGCGTTGGCGTGGGCCGGTTTGCCTGAGGTTGATCTGTCGTTCTTGGGCTTGCTCAGTTATATCGGGGTGATTGCCGCCATCGTACAGATCCTCGAAATGCTCTTGGATAAGTACGTGCCGGCGCTGTACAACGCCCTCGGGGTGTTTCTGCCGTTGATTACGGTGAACTGCGCGATTATGGCCGGTTCGTTGTTTATGGTGGAGCGCGACTACAACCTGAGCGAAAGCGTGGTGTATGGCTTGGGTTCGGGCTTTTCTTGGGCGCTGGCGATTGCCTTGCTGGCCGCGATTCGCGAGAAGCTGAAATACAGCGATGTGCCTGAAGGCTTACAGGGCTTAGGGATTACCTTCATTACTATCGGTTTGATGTCGTTGGGCTTTATGTCGTTCAGCGGCGTACAACTGTGAGGGCTGAGCTGTGATTGGTTTTGAAATTTTCCTCGCTATCGGTATGTTCACCGCCATTGTGCTGGGCTTGGTGCTGATTATTTTGTTGGCCCGGGCGCAGTTGGTGTCCAGCGGTGACGTGAATATTATCATCAATGGTGAGCGTACCCTGACGGTGCCGGCTGGCGGCAAGTTGTTGCAAACCTTGGCGGCCAATAATGTGTTTCTGTCGTCGGCCTGTGGCGGCGGCGGTACCTGCGCGCAGTGCAAATGTGTGGTCGAAGATGGCGGTGGTGAAATGTTGCCCACTGAAGAGGCGGCGTTCAGCAAGCGCGAGGCCAAGGCTGGCTGGCGGCTGTCGTGCCAGACCCCGGTCAAGCAGGACATGCGCATTGAAGTGCCGGAAGAAGTGTTCGGCGTGAAGAAGTGGGAGTGCACCGTTGAGTCCAATCCCAATGTGGCCACCTTCATCAAGGAACTGACGTTGAAGCTGCCGGAGGGTGAAAGCGTGGATTTCCGCGCCGGTGGCTATGTGCAACTGGAATGCCCACCGCACGAAGTGCACTACAAGGACTTCGATATTCAGCCCGAGTATCGTGGCGACTGGGACAAGTTTAATCAGTGGAAGTACGTCTCCAAGGTCGAAGAGACGGTGATTCGTGCTTACTCGATGGCCAACTATCCGGATGAAGTGGGCCAGGTGAAGTTCAATATCCGTATCGCTTCGCCGCCACCGGGCAAAGACCAGCTACCGCCGGGGCAGATGTCGTCTTGGGTGTTTGGCTTAAAGCCCGGCGACAAGGTCACGGTGTACGGTCCGTTTGGCGAGTTTTTTGCCAAGGATACTGACGCCGAGATGATCTTTATTGGTGGTGGTGCCGGTATGGCGCCGATGCGCTCGCATATTTTCGACCAACTCAAGCGTCTGAAGTCCACGCGCAAAATCAGCTTCTGGTACGGCGCACGTTCTGCACGGGAGGCGTTTTACGTTGAGGAATTCGACCAGTTACAGGCCGATAATCCTAACTTCCAATGGCATCTGGCGCTGTCCGACCCGCAACCGGAAGACCGATGGACGGGGCTCAAGGGCTTTATCCATAACGTGTTGCTGGAGAACTACCTAAAGAATCATCCGGCGCCTGAAGACTGTGAGTTTTATATGTGCGGTCCGCCGATGATGAACGCCGCTGTGGTCAGTATGCTGCTGGATCTTGGGGTGGAACGTGACAACATCTTGCTGGACGATTTTGGTGGTTAAGCCGCTCAGTTTTCTCCTGCTGGGTGTGCTCACCCTCAGTGGCTGCGGCGAGCAAATAGCGGAGTTCGGCGGCCCAACCATGGGTAGCAGCTACTCGGTTAAATACCTTCCGGGCGCAGAGGGGCCAAGCGTTGCGCAAGCCCAAGCGGCGACCGAGGCGATTCTGGCCGAGGTGGATGAGCAATTATCCACCTATAGAGGCGATTCATTAATTTCCCAGTTCAACGCCATGCCGGCCAATAGCTGTCAGGTGATGCCCGCTGAGGTTTTGGCCTTGGTGGTTTTTGCCGAACAACTGTCGAAGCAGAGCGGTGGGGCTTTTGATCTGACCGTGGAGCCGCTGTTAAACCTCTGGGGTTTTGGCCCGCAGGCGAGCGACGAACAGCTGCCAACAGCCGCGCAAATAGCGACGGTGCGCGCCCGGGTGGGCTATCAGCATCTGCGTATTGACGGCTTGCAGTTGTGCAAAGATGCGCCGGTTGAAGTGGACTTCAACAGCCTTGCCGCCGGGTATGCGGTTGATCGTATTGCGGCGCGTTTGCTTGAGTTGGGCGTTAGCAGTTATTTGGTTGAGGCCACTGGCGAACTGCGTGCGCAGGGTAAAAAGCCCGACGGCAGCGCTTGGCGGATTGCTATTGAGGCACCGCTTGAACACCAGCAGGTGGCGGAAAAAATTCTCGCGCTAGATGGCTACGGGGTTTCTACCTCGGGTGATTATCACAACTATTTTGAGCGCGACGGCTTACGCTATTCGCATAGCCTCGACCCGCAAACTGGTGCGCCGATCCGCCACGGGTTAGCGCAGGTGACGGTGGTGGATGCATCGGTGCAGCGCGCCGATGCGCTGTCGACCTTGCTCATGGTGCTGGGCCCGGAGCGCGGTTTGCAGTTTGTTGAGCGTGAGGGAATTGCGGCGTTGTTTGTACAACGCAGCGCGCAAGGTTTTATCAGCCGCGCCAGCAGTGCTTTCACGCGGCAGTTTGGTCCGCTGACTGAGCCGACCATCGAGGAGTAACGCAATGATCTGGTTAGCCACTTTTGTACTGATGTTGTTGACTGTGTTGGGCTTGGCGCTTGGGGTGATCATGGGCCGTAAACCGTTGGCCGGCTCCTGTGGCGGGATCGCCAACTTAGGCATCGATAAGCAGTGTTCCTTGTGCGGCGGTAACCCGCAAAAGTGCGATGAACTGCAGCAAGAAAAAATGTAGTGCCTGCAAAATTCGCCTACCTCGCGACCAAGGGTTAATGTGCAACCCTAAATAAGGCAGCTAAGCTGCTGTATGCATTGAATACTGTGTCGGTAATTGGCGCAGTTCTGCCGAGTTTGCCTATGGGGCGGCCCGGTTAGTTATCGAGGAGTTAGCATGGCGGTCTACAACTACGACGTGGTGGTGCTGGGTTCTGGCCCTGCCGGTGAGGGCGCAGCGATGAACGCGGCCAAGGCAGGGCGCAAAGTGGCGATGGTCGATAGCCGTGCGCTGGTCGGCGGCAACTGCACACACTTGGGCACCATCCCGTCTAAGGCCTTGCGCCACTCGGTGCGGCAGATCATGCAATACAACACCAACCCGCTGTTTCGGCAGATCGGTGAGCCGCGCTGGTTCTCCTTCCCGGACGTGCTGAAAAGCGCCGAGCGGGTGATCTCCAAGCAGGTCGCGTCACGCACCGGCTACTACGCGCGCAATCGCATCGACACCTTCTTCGGCACGGCCAGCTTCGCCGATGAGCGCAGCGTGGATGTGGTGTGCCTAAATGGCATGGTGGAAAAACTGGTGGCCAAACAGTTTGTGGTGGCTACCGGTTCGCGCCCGTATCGCCCGGCCGATGTCGATTTCCATCACCCGCGGGTGTATGACAGCGACACCATCCTTAATCTTAGCCACACCCCGCGCCGCCTGATTATCTACGGCGCTGGGGTGATCGGTTGCGAGTACGCGTCGATCTTCAGCGGCCTTGGGGTGATGGTCGATTTGATCGATAACCGCGATCAGTTGCTGAGTTTTCTCGATGACGAAATTTCCGATGCGCTGAGTTACCACCTGCGTAACAACAACATCATCATTCGCCACAACGAGGAATATGAGCGCATCGAAGGCCTCGATCACGGGGTGGTGTTGCACCTCAAATCCGGCAAGAAGATCAAAGCCGATGCCTTGCTTTGGTGTAACGGCCGGACCGGTAATACCGATAAGTTAGGGCTGGAGAACGTTGGCCTGAAGGCCAATGGTCGCGGGCAAATCACCGTCGATGAGCACTATCGTAGCGAAGTCAGCAATATCTACGCGGCGGGCGATGTGATTGGTTGGCCGAGCCTGGCCAGCGCCGCTTACGACCAAGGTCGCTCTGCGGCCGGCAGTATTGTCGATAACGACAGTTGGCGCTTTGTGAATGATGTGCCGACCGGTATTTACACCATTCCGGAGATCAGCTCGATTGGTAAAACCGAACGCGAACTGACCCAAGAACAAATCCCTTACGAGGTCGGCAAGGCGTTTTTCAAAGGAATGGCGCGGGCGCAAATTGCGGTTGAGCCGGTGGGTATGCTCAAACTGTTATTTCATCGCGAGACGTTGGAATTGCTCGGCGTGCATTGCTTTGGCTATCAGGCCTCGGAGATTGTGCACATCGGTCAGGCGATCATGAGCCAGAAGGGTGAGGCGAATAGCATCAAGTATTTCGTCAACACCACCTTCAACTATCCGACCATGGCTGAGGCCTATCGGGTAGCGGCATTCGACGGTCTTAATCGGCTTTTTTAAGCGGTACCGGGCGCTCGCCTGAGGCGCCCGGAGCACAGCTTTGCGGGTCTGGATTCAGCGGCGATTACTTAGGGTCGCAGTGGCCAAACCGGGAAAGTCTGTAATCAGGCTGTCCACGCCAAAATCGGCGAGCCGCAGCATCAGCGCTGGCTCGTTGACCGTCCACACCGACACATGCAGCCCTTGCTTCTGGGCTTTTTGCAGGCGCTCGGGGCTGCACAGCGTCCAGTTCAAGGCCAATAAGCTACAGCCGTAATGCTTGGCGACTTTTAGCGGGTCGAGCCAAGCGTATTCGGCCACCAGCCCGCGGGCGATCTGCGGGACTAAGCGTTGCCCGGCGCGCAGCACCTCGCGTGAGCTGGAGGTGATGGTGATTTTATCCAGCAGGCCGTAGCGCTCGGCCAGCTCGCGGATGGCCAGTACGGTGTTGGCGGCTTTGACCCGCGAGGCGCTTTTCACCTCCAGTTGCCAGTGCTCAAACGCGCAGTGCTGAAACAGCTCTTCTAAACGTGGAATTGGGCAGGGCTGCGGCCAGCCGGGGCCGCCTAAACGGGCGTCATAGGTGCTGAGGTCGGCGGCGCTGTGCAGGCTGACTTTGCCGCGCCGGCCGGTGGTGCGCTTCAGGCTTGGATCGTGAATCACCATCAATTCGCCATCGCGCGACAGGTATAAGTCCAGCTCGCAGCGGGTCACACCGTGGGCCAGGCATTGCTGGAAGCTGGCGAGGGTGTTTTCCGGTGCTTCGCCCTTGGCGCCGCGATGGCCGTAAATAACTGTCACTGGAATTCCTTGTAGGGTGCTTGGCGGGCGCTAATTGGCAGCGCAGGGTGCCTAAGGCAGTTCGCGCAATTGCCGGCGCTCGAGTGCTTGGCGCTGCAGAATATGCCGAGCCATGAGCTGGCGCTGGGCGTCGGTGAGGGCTTCAAATTCGATGCCGATTTCAAACTGAGTGTCGTCGCGCAAGCGGCAATTGACCACTTTGCCGCGCAGCAGCAACCCTAAAGCTTGCGGCATTAACACCATTTTGATCGCCAAATGGCTGCCAATCGCAATCTCTTGCAGGTTGTTAAAGCTGATGCCGCTCTCTGACATGGTCACTTGGCGTGGCGCACCGACATCGCGCAACAGGTTTTGCGCAAGCGCCTGCCCGAGTAAGTCGATGCGTTTGTTCATAACCTTCAGATAGCTGGCTAGGGTGCGGTCGCGCTCGCTGATTTGGCGGAGTAAATGCTGGGCTTCGAAGTCCAGCAGGTGCAAATCGCTGAGTAAATTGAACAGTGGCGAGGCGTCGTGCAAGACGTCGGTGGCCAGCGCGTTGGCGCCGGACAGTTGGGTGAAATCCAGTGCGATAGTATCGTCTATACGGTAATATTCGCGGCGATCGTCTGCGTCTTGAGTCGACATGCTGAACCCATGGCCTGAGTGATTGTCTGAGTGTAAAGCGGTCCGCCAAGGCCCGCCAGCACCGCGGCGGCGAAAGCCCAATGGCCGGTTAAAATGCTTGCGGTTACGTTGCCTCGGCGTGCACCACTGGTCGGCAGTTAACGTAGTAAATACCTGGCGCAGTACTCAAACGCGCTTGACCCGGATGTCTCCTCTTTCGCCTGCGAATATTTTTATGTCCATGTTTAGACCTCTGTCTATCTTTATCGGCGCGCGCTACACGCGGGCCAAACGCCGTAATCATTTCGTTTCGTTTATTTCCCTGACCTCGATGATCGGCCTGGCACTGGGTGTGCTGGTGATGATTGTGGTGCTCTCGGTGATGAATGGTTTTGACCGCGAGATGCGCACCAAGGTGCTCGGCATGGTGCCGCATGCCACGATCGAGAGCTCGCAACCTATCGATAACTGGCAGAACCTTGCCGCGCCGATGCTTAAGCATCAGCAGGTATTGGCCGCCGCGCCTTTCGTGCAGATGCAGGGGTTGTTGACCCATAACGGCCAGGTGCAGAAAGTGCTGATCAATGGCATTGAGCCGGCGGCCGAACGTCAGGTGTCGATCATCGGCGAGTATATGCAAGAGGGGCGTTTGGAGGATTTGGCCGTCGGTGAATTTGGCATCATTATCGGTAATATTGCCGCCGCCAAACTCGGTGTTAGCGTCGGCGACAAAATCACCTTCGTCGCCCCAGAAGTTACCGTTACGCCGGCGGGCATGTTTCCGCGTCTTAAGCGCTTTACCGTAAAAGGTATTTTCCATGTGGGTGCGGGCGAGATAGATGGCTTTGTGGCCATGGCTAATCTGCAAGATTTAGCCCGTTTGCATCGTTGGAAACCAAACCAAGTGCAGGGCATACGACTTAAATTTGACGATCTGTTTCAGGCGCCTAAGGTGGCTTGGCAGTTGGCGGCGCGCTTAAGCGATGACTTTTATGCGCGCGACTGGACTCGCACCCAAGGCAATTTGTATCAGGCCATTCAGATGGAAAAAACCATGATTGGCTTGCTGTTGCTGCTGATCGTGGCCGTGGCGGCGTTCAACATTATTTCCACCCTGGTGATGGTGGTCACCGACAAGAAAGCCGATATCGCCATTTTGCGCACCTTGGGCGCTACCCCGGGACAGATCATGGCGATCTTTATGGTCCAGGGTACGGTAATTGGGGTGGTTGGGACTCTGCTCGGGGCGCTGCTGGGCTGTTTAATTGCGGTGAATATCAGCAGTTGGATTGCCGTGGCTGAACGCCTCAGTGGGCATAAGATTCTCGATGCGGCGGTGTATTTTATCGACTACATCCCTTCGCAGTTACAACTCAATGACGTCCTTTTGGTCTGCTCGGCCGCCTTGCTGCTGAGCTTTCTCGCTACCTTGTATCCGGCTTGGCGTGCCTCGCGCACCCAACCTGCGGAGGCCTTGCGCTATGAATGATTCAGCACTGAATGCTCAGGCCGCAGCGGCCAATAAAACCGCGGTGCTTAGTTGCCGCAACCTGGGCAAGAGTTACGACGAAGGCCCAGAGGCCGTGGTGGTGTTGGCTGACCTGCAATTGGAGTTGTTTCCCGGTGAGCGGGTGGCCATTGTCGGCAGTTCCGGCTCGGGTAAAAGTACCTTACTGAATATGCTCGGTGGTTTGGATACCCCGAGCAGCGGCAGCGTGTGGTTGGCGGGCGAGGAACTGTCGGCGCTCAACGAGAAACAGCGTGGCTTGTTGCGTAATCGTGCCTTGGGTTTCGTCTATCAGTTTCACCATTTGCTGGCCGAATTTACTGCGCTGGAAAACGTTTGCATGCCACTGCTGATCGGTAAAATGCCGATCCCCGAGGCTCGCCAACGGGCGATCGCCTTACTTACGCGAGTAGGGCTGAACCATCGGCTGGAGCACAAGCCGGCCGAGCTTTCTGGTGGCGAGCGCCAGCGCGTGGCGATTGCACGCGCCTTGGTTAATCAGCCGGGGCTGGTGATGCTTGATGAGCCGACCGGCAACCTCGATCACCACACCGCTCAAGGCATTCAAGACTTGATGCTGGAGCTGAGTACCTCATCGCAAACCGCCTTTTTGGTGGTGACCCACGACATGCAGTTGGCCCGGCAGATGGATCGCGTGCTGCGTTTAGAAGACGGCCGGTTGGTGGCTGCCTAATATGTTTCGGCCTCTAAGTCTGTTCATCGGCCTGCGCTATACCCGCGCCAAGCGCCGCAATCACTATATTTCGTTTATTTCGATGACATCGATGATCGGCTTGGCGCTCGGCGTGCTGGCGATGATTGTGGTGTTGTCGGTGATGAACGGCTTTCAAAAAGAAATGAGTTCACGGGTTTTGGGTATGGTGCCGCACGCGGCCATCCACGCCAGCGCCCCCTTGGACGACTGGCGACCCTTGGCTGCCGCCGCCATGCGCAATCCGCAGGTGGTGGCGGTAGCGCCGTTCAGTGAACTGGAAGGCATGCTTTCCTATAAAGGCGTGATGCAGCCGATTCAGATCAGCGGGATTGATCCGGAGCAGGAGCCGAAGGTGTCGATTATCGGCGCGCACATGACCCAAGGGCAGCTGACTGATCTTAAACCCGGTGAGTTCGGGGTGATTGTTGGCGACATCACCGCACGCCGCTTTCGTTTGGCTGTGGGCGACAAGCTGACCCTGATTATTCCCGAGCGCAGTTCGGTGGCGGGAGGCATTACCCCGCGTTTGCAGCGTTTGAACGTGGTCGGGGTATTTAAAGTCGGTGCCGAACTGGACGGCACCCAAGCGCTGATTAGTTTGGCGGATGCCGCGCAGATTCAGCACTGGCAGCCCAATCAGGTGCAGAGCGTGCGTTTAGCCCTGCACGATCTGTATCAGGCGCCGCAGGTCTCGGCTGCGGTGGCCGGTCAGTTGGGGGCCGACTATCAGGCCGCCGACTGGACCCAGACGCAGGGCGGCTTGTTTGCAGCCATGAAGATGGAGAAAACCATGATTGGCTTGTTGCTCCTGCTGATAGTCGCGGTGGCCGCCTTTAATATCATTGCCACCCTGATTATGGTGGTCGCCGACAAGGGGGCGGACATTGCGATACTGCGCACCTTAGGCGCGACCCCTCGGCAGATCATGCAAATATTTATGGTTCAGGGCACCCTGATCGGCTTGGTCGGCACCAGCATTGGTGCGGTATTAGGTGTGTTGGCGGCGTTAAATGTCAGTGAATTGGTCGGCTGGCTCGAACGTCTCAGCGGTCAGCATGTGTTCAGTTCGGATGTGTACTTCATCAACAATCTACCGTCTGACCTCCACGCCTTTGATGTGCTGCTGGTCTGCACCGCAGGCTTTGGCCTGAGTTTCTTGGCTACCCTGTACCCGTCGTGGCGTGCTGCGCAGATCCAGCCGGCCGAGGCACTGCGTTACGAGTAGTGGTTTGCTGTCGGTAAAAAGCCGCCATTTAGTTGCTCTGAATGGCGGCTTTTTTATTTACCTCTGTTTGGCGCGGCGGGCTTGCAGGCGCTTATGCCATGCGTGTCGCACGTGTAAGTGCCAGAACACGTTGGTTAGGCCGTAACCGGCGAGCGCGGCAATCACGCCGGTGACCAGTGAGCCGAGTAAAAATGGCTGCCAGCGCACACTCAGTTCAGTGCTGAGCCAGGCGAAGGTCAAATCGGCGGGCAGGCTGATGGGCTGAGTCTGTAATAGCCAGCAGCCGATGCTGTAAGTGACATAAAAAATCGGCGGCATGGTAATGGGGTTGGTCAGCCAAACCAAGCCGACAGAAATGGGTAAATTAGCCCGAAAAATCACCGCTAAGCTGGCGCCCAAGAGCATTTGCATTGGCATTGGCACAAAGGCTGCGAATAAGCCCATGGCCATCGCACGGGACACCGAGCGGCGATTGAGATGCCAAAGGTTGGGTTCGTGCAGCAGTTTGCCGAGAAAGCGCAACGAACGATGGTTCTTGAGCAATTCGGGGTCTGGCATATAACGCTTAAATAGTCGGCGCGGCATATGGGCTCTCGGGCTGGGCATAAGCTTGGGCATTATGCCCAGCTTTTCAGCACTGCCGTGCGGGCACTTTGTGACAAGGCTTGAACGCGCGCAGACGAGTCGCGTTGAGCCGCTATGCTGAGGCAGAACAAGTCTGCTGCTAAGGAGTGGCTGGTTATGCGCGCAGGGATGCTGGCGCTGGTGTTGGGGCTGTTGGCTCTGGGTTGCTTACCTGTTTTGCCCGCGCCTTGGTGCTTGTTGTTATTAGCCCTAGTCGGCGCTGCCTTGCTGTCGACACGGGCGTATCCGCTGGCATTTTTTCTGTTTGGTTTGAGCTGGGCCTGTACCTCGGCGCAGATGGCTTTGGACGACCGTTTGGCCGCGCAGCTTGATAATCGCACCTTGTGGCTAGAAGGGCAGGTGGTCGGCTTGCCAGAGTTGCGCGATGGGGTGCTGCGTTTTCAACTGGCTCATGCGCAATCGTCGCGTGCTCAGTTACCGACGCTGATGCGTTTGTCTTGGCGTGATGGCCCTGCGCTGCTGGCCGGCGAACACTGGCGGTTAGCCGTGCAGCTGCGCAGCCCGCTGGGTTCGGCGAACCCGCGGGTGTTTGATTATGAGGCGTGGTTGCTGGCTCAGCGCATCGGTGCGCTGGGTAGCGTCAAGGCCGGTAAGCGTCTCCAGCCTGCGGCAGGGCTAAGCGCGTGGCGTGATCAATTGCGTCAGCGCTTGCTGAGAGTAGATGCCTTTGGCCGTGAGGGCGCGCTGGCGGCCTTGGTGTTGGGCGATGGCTCCGGGCTGTCGCGACAAGACTGGCAACTGTTGCAAACCACCGGCACGGTGCATCTTTTGGTTATTTCCGGTCAGCAAATCGCCCTGCTGGCTGGGCTGGTATATGCCTTGGTGGTCGGCTTGGCGCGCCGCGGCTGGTGGCCGCGGCGCTGGCCTTGGTTGCCTTGTGCCTGCGTGGCGGCGTTTGCGGTGGCCTTGGCCTATGGGCTGCTGGCCGGCTTTGATGTGCCGGTGCAACGGGCCTGTGTGATGGTTGGCCTGGTGTTGCTGTGGCGGTTACGGTTCGCTCATTTGGGTGTTGGCTTGCCGTTGTTGCTGGCATTGAATGGGTTGTTGCTAGCCGAACCACTGGCCAGTTTGCAGGCCGGGTTTTGGCTGTCGTTTGCCGCTGTGGGCATACTCGCGCTGGTATTTGCTGGGCGCCTCGGTGCTTGGTCGTGGTGGCTGGCGTGGTGGCGGGCGCAGTGGAGCATGGCGCTGGGCTTATTGCCGCTGCTGCTGGCGTTAGCGTTGCCGATCAGCCGCAGCAGTCCGCTGGCCAATCTGCTGGCAGTGCCTTGGCTAGAATTGCTGGTCACGCCCTTGGCGTTGTTGGGTACCTTACTACTGCCTATCCCTTGGTTGGGCGAGGGCTGTTTGTGGCTAGCCGGTGGCTTGTTGCAATTGTTGTTTCTGACTCTTGGGCAGATTGCCGGCTGGTTACCTGCATGGCTGCCCACGGCAGTACCGCTATGGGCATGGTTGCTGGGCATGGTTGGCGCGTTAACAGTGCTACTGCCCGCAGGGGTGCCGTGGCGGGGCTTAGGTATATTGCTGATGCTGCCACTGTTTTATCCACCGCTGAGTGTGCCCGCCAAGGGTGAGGCGCACGTTTGGCAGTGGGACGTTGGTCAGGGTTTGTCGGTGCTGGTGCGCACCCAGAACCATAACCTGTTGTATGACGCTGGGCCCAAACATGCGGATTTTGATTTGGGTGAGCGTATCGTGCTGCCAGCACTGCGCGGTTTGGGGGTGAATAAACTGGACCTTATGCTGCTCAGTCATGCCGATATGGATCACTCTGGTGGCGCCTTGGCACTGGCGCGCGGTTTGCCGATTGCACAGGTGTTAAGTGGTGAGGCGGCTGAATTGCCTGACTCTTTAACTGCCCAGCCCTGCATCGATGGTGCGCATTGGCAGTGGGATGGGGTGAGTTTTAGTACCTGGCGTTGGCAAGCAGCGCCTGCAGGCAATCCTTCTTCTTGCGTGCTGCTGGTCGAGGCACAAAGCGGTGAACGACTCTTATTGACCGGCGATATAGAAAAGGGCGCCGAGCGGGCGCTGCTAGAGCGTGTCGCTGATCTGCGCGCGGACTGGCTGCAGGCGCCCCATCACGGCAGCCTAAGTTCTTCGTCGATGGTGTTTTTACGCGCCGTTGCGCCGCGCGCCGTGCTAATTTCGCGCGGCCGGCACAATGCTTATGGCCATCCGCACCCCCGCGTATTGGCACGTTATCAGGCCTTAGGCGTGCAGGTTTACGATAACGTGCCCAGCGGCGCCTTGCGTATTCAACTCGGTCGCCATGAGCCGGCGCAGGGCTGGCGTGAGCAGCGTCGCTTTTGGCGATAAAAGTGCGCACCGCAGCGGTCCGCGTGCAGGCGACTGTATGCCCAGGCCGTTGGGCCTATGTTAAGGTGTGGCCACTTTTATTGGGGGGTGGTTTACGTGTGGGAATTAGTTAAGGCCGGTGGCTGGATGATGCTGCCAATTATTTTGAGTTCGATCGTTGCCACCGCCATCGTCGCTGAGCGCTTATGGACTTTGCGCGTCAGTCGCGTGTCACCGCCGCATTTGCTCGGACAGGTGTGGCGTTGGATCAAAGAGAAAAAGCTTAACCCGCAAAAACTGAAAGAGTTGCGCGCCTCATCCCCCTTGGGTGAAGTTCTGGCCGCCGGCTTGGCCAATTCCAAGCATGGTCGCGAGATCATGAAAGAGTGCATCGAAGAGGCCGCCAGCCGGGTTATTCACGAGCTTGAGCGCTACCTCAATGCCCTTGGTTCGATCGCCGCCATGGCGCCATTATTAGGTCTGCTCGGCACCGTATTTGGCATGATCCAGATATTCAGTGGTTTTATGGACACTGGGATGACCAATACCGCTTCACTGGCCGGCGGGATCGGCAAGGCGTTGATTACCACGGCCGCCGGTTTGATGGTGGCGATCCCTGCGGTGTTCTTCCATCGTTACTTACTGCGACGGGTCGATGAGTTAGTGGTGGCGATGGAGCAAGAGGCGATCAAGCTGGTTGAAGTGGTGCAGGGCGACCGCGAGGTGGATTTCAAAGAGGAAGCTAAAGCGTGAAATTTCGCCGCAAAGCGGGCGGTGCGGCTCGCGAAGAAGTCACTCTTAACCTCACCTCATTGATTGACGTGATCTTCGTGCTGCTGCTGTTTTTTGTGGTGACCACCACCTTTAGTCGCCCCAATCAGTTGAAAATTGAACTGCCAGAAGCCGCCAGTGGAGCGCCGCCGACGCAGACCGAGTTGAAACAACTGGAAATCAGTATCGGTGCTGACGGGCAGTACGAAGTGAATACCCAGAGTCTGCAGGTGAGTGATCTGGCCAGCCTGATGACGGCCTTGCAGCGCGAGTCTGAGGGCGATAACAGCTTGCCGCTGACCATCAGCGCCGATGCGAAAACCCCGCATCAAGCGTTTGTTACTGCCATGGATGCAGCCGCTAAACTGGGTTTTGCCCATCTGCGCATCACCACCGTCGAGGCCAAGGCGGCGCCTTGATGAGTGTTACCGATCGTTTACTCAGTGCTTGGTATCAAGGGCACCCGGTGCTGTTATTACTGCGCCCACTGGAGTGGTTGTACCGCTCCGTGGTTCAGCGCAAGCGGGCGGACTTCGTCGCCGGTCGGGGTAGCATTTATCGCGCCCCGGTGCCGGTCGTTGTTGTGGGTAATATCACCGTCGGCGGCACCGGCAAAACCCCGTTAATTTTGTATTTGATTGAGCACTGCCGCGCCCGTGGTCTGAGCGTTGCCGTGGTCAGTCGTGGCTATGGCGCTAAGCCGCCGAGCTGGCCGTGGCGGGTCACGGCCGAACAGTCGGCCGTGCAAGCCGGTGATGAACCCTTGTTGATTGTGCAGCGCAGTGGCGTGGCAATGATGATCGATCCCGATCGCGCGCGCGGGGTACAGGCGCTGCTGAAAATTGCCCACTTCGATCTGATTTTATCCGATGACGGTTTGCAGCATTACCGCCTCGCCCGTGATCTGGAGTTGGTCCTGATCGACGCCGCTCGTGGGCTGGGCAACTGCCGTTGCCTGCCGGCGGGTCCTTTGCGTGAACCGCAGGAGCGCCTGCGGAGTGTCGATGCGCTGCTGTACAACGGCGCTGTCGCTGACAGCAGCGACGGTTTTGCTTTTAACCTGCAACCCACGACCTTGGTCAATTTGCTGACAGGCGAGCGCCGAGCGCTCAGCGCCTTCGCCCCAGGGCAGGCCATGCATGCGGTCGCGGGTATCGGTAATCCGCAGCGTTTCTTCAATACGCTCGAGGCGCTACACTGGCGGCCGATCAAACATGCCTTTGCCGACCATGCCCAGTACAGCGCTGCACAACTGACATTTAG
Source organism: Pseudomonadaceae bacterium (assembly GCA_019745275.1). Taxonomy (GTDB): domain Bacteria; phylum Pseudomonadota; class Gammaproteobacteria; order Pseudomonadales; family Pseudomonadaceae; genus Aquipseudomonas. Next base: position 55,911 of record JAIETJ010000087.1, read on the forward strand.
TCCGACGCTGCCGGTGCTGATGACGGAAAAAGATGCGGTCAAGTGCCGTGCTTTTGCCCAGTCGCACTGGTGGTATTTGGCGGTGGATGCGCGCCCCTCGGCGGCCTTTAGTCTGTGGCTGGATCAACAGCTCGACCGTCTGCTGGCTGTGCCGCGCTAACCGCTGCTGTGGCTGCTGCTCTAAGCTATACCGGTCACGTCGTTTTAACCTTTTTTCAGGAGTTCCCATGGACCCGAAACTGCTCGATATTCTCGCCTGCCCATTGTGCAAAGGTCCGCTGCATCTGACGGCGGATAAGTCAGAGTTGATTTGCAAGGCCGACGCCTTGGCGTTCCCAGTGCGCGACGGGATTCCGGTGATGTTGGAAACCGAAGCGCGGACCTTAT
>JAIETJ010000072.1 GCA_019745275.1 Pseudomonadaceae bacterium
TTGGCAGGCGCAGGGCTTGGCCAATCAGCCTGAGTTGGCCGCGCCAGTGTTGGCGCAGTTGAGCTTGGCCGCGATTGAGCAGCAGTATCAAGCGGCCCAGCAATCGACCAGCGAGCTACTCGGCAAACAGCAGAGTCTTACCGAGCAATTGCACGGGCAACAGCAACACCGCGACAGCCATCAGCACGACTGGCTGGTCGCCCTCGGCCAAAGCCCATTTGCCGATGAAGCGGCCTTTGCCGCCGCGCTGTTAAGCGATGCGCAGCAAGCCAGCCTGCAGCAACTAAAAACCCGGCTGGAGCAGGCGCTGACCGAGGCCCGTGCGCTCAAGGCGGCCAGCGAGCAGGCCGTGGCCCAGTTGCAGGCCGGCCCGCCAAGCCCCTTCAATCCCGCGCAATTGGCCGAGCAACTGCAACTGTTATTGAGCCAGATTAAAACCCTTAATGAGCGTCAAGGTGAACTGCGCGCCCAGTTGCAGGGCGATGCACAGCGCCGCGACAGTCAGCAGGCATTGTTGGCGCAGATCTGTGCGCAACAGGCCGACTACGACCTCTGGCAGCAACTCAACAGCCTGATCGGCTCGGCCGATGGCGCCAAGTACCGCAAGTTTGCCCAAGGGCTGACTCTGGATCATCTGGTGCATTTAGCCAATCAACAGCTGCAGCGTTTGCATGGCCGCTATCAACTGGCCCGGCGCAGCAGCGGCGAGTTGGAGCTGGAAGTGCTGGATACCTGGCAGGGTGACGTAGCCCGTGACTGCAAAACTTTGTCCGGTGGCGAGAGCTTTTTGGTCAGCTTGGCGCTGGCCTTGGCGCTGTCGGATTTAGTCAGCCACAAAACCAGCATCGACTCACTGTTTCTTGACGAGGGCTTCGGCACTCTGGATGGCGAAACCCTAGAAGTGGCGCTGGATGCTCTGGATGCGCTGAACGCCAGCGGCAAGATGATTGGCGTGATCAGTCACGTCGAGGCGCTGAAAGAGCGCATCCCGGTGCAGTTGAAAGTGCATAAGAGTGTTGGGCTGGGGTATAGCGCTTTGGATAAACGCTACCGGATTGAGTCCGCTTGAGCCGCCTCCGGTGGCCTGCCGTTTGGCATGCATCGCGGGATTTTTAGCGCCTTTGGGTGTATAAAACCGCGGTTGAGTAAAACGTGGCGAGTTACCCGCTGCGCATATTTTGTTGCCCCCGGCCAAACCCATACGGCCGGGGCTGAAGCTGAGGAGTGATTATGGGCGCACAGTGGAAAGTTAAGGGTAGAGAAGCCGCCGCCAATACCCGCGGCAAGGTGTTCGGCAAGCTGGCCAAAGAAATCGCCATCGCCGCCCGTGCCGGCGCAGATCTGGACATGAACCCGCGTCTGCGCTTGGTGGTTGAACAAGCGAAAAAAGCCTCGATGCCCAAGGAAACCCTCGAGCGGGCGATCAAAAAAGGCGCCGGTTTGCTCGGTGATACCGTGCACTACGAGCACCTGACCTACGAAGGGTTTGCCCCGCACCGCGTGCCGCTGATCGTCGAGTGCCTGACCGACAACACCAACCGCACCGTGGCGGAAATTCGCGTGCTGTTTCGCAAGGGCCAGCTCGGCGCTTCCGGCTCGGTGGCCTGGGATTTCGACTACTTAGGCATGATCGAAGCCGCTCCAGCTGCCGCCGATGCAGACCCGGAACTGGCCGCCATCGAAGCCGGCGCGCAAGACTTTGAACCGGGCGAAGAAGACGGCCACACGCTGTTTCTCAGCGAGCCGACCGACATGGATATCGTCTGCCGCGCCTTGCCGACCTACGGCTTTACCGTGCTGTCAGCCAAGCTTGGCTACCGGCCGAAAAACACCGTGAGCCTCAGCGATGCCGAGCGTGAGGAAGTTGAAGCTTTCCTCGCCGCCCTTGATGGTCACGATGATGTACAAAATATCTATGTTGGTTTGGCCGATTAAACCGCTGAGCGCAACTCGGCGATAGTGGTTGTTTGCGCTTTTGCAGCGGCGTAACCCACCAACGGCTTCGGCGATATCCACGCGGCAAGTGAATTATCTGTCGCAAGTACTGCGGTTCGCAGGCGCACCGGCACCCTACGAAACACCTGTATTGCCGCAACAAGCCCATGCGCCGCCATCTTGAAAGGAGTTCAAGCGATGACCCTGCAGCAACTGTTTGGTATCCAACTACCCATCATTCAGGCGCCGATGGCCGGTGTGCAGGACCATCGTTTGGCGGTCGCGGTGAGTAACGCTGGCGGGCTGGGTTCGCTGCCGGCGGCGATGCTCAGCCTGGAGGCGCTGCGCACTGAGCTAACCGCGCTGCAAGCGCAGACGGACCAGCCGTTCAACGTCAATTTCTTCTGTCATTGCCCACCAGTGCCTGACGCCGAGCGCGAGGCTAAGTGGCGCGCCGCACTGGCGCCGTTCTACGCCGAGCTAGATCTGGACCCCGCACAAATTCCCATCGGCCCCGGTCGCGCCCCCTTTAGCGCCGAGGCTGCCGAGCTGTTGGCCGAATTTCGCCCGGCGGTGCTGAGCTTTCACTTCGGTCTGCCCGCGCCTGAGTTGCTGGCGCAGGTACGCAGTTGGGGCAGCAAGGTGATTGCTTCGGCCACCACCGTCGCCGAAGCCCTGTGGCTTGAAGCGCAAGGGGTGGACGCGATCATCGCCCAAGGACTAGAGGCGGGCGGCCATCGTGGACACTTTTTGTCGATGGACTTAACCGAGCAAGCCGGCCTGTTCGCCTTATTGCCACGCATCGTGCAAGCGGTAAAGGTGCCGGTGATCGCTGCCGGTGGGATTGCCGATGCACAAGGCGTGGCTGCTGCCATGGCCTTGGGCGCCGCCGGGGTGCAAGTCGGCAGCGCCTATTTGCTCTGCCCGGAGGCGACCACCAGCGCCATCCACCGCGCCGCCCTGCAAAGCTCGGGCTCAGGCCATACAGCGCTGACCACGGTGTTCAGCGGCCGCCCGGCACGCGGTATCGTCAACCGGGTGATGCGCGAACTTGGCCCACTGACTGCGCCAACCCCCGAATTCCCGCTGGCCACCAGCGCCATAGCACCACTGCGGGCCAAAGCCGAAAGCCAAGGCAGCGGCGACTTCAGCCCGCTGTGGTGCGGGCAGAATGCCAGTGGTTGCAAGGCGGTTGGGGCGGGGCAATTGACGCTGGAATTGGCGGGTGGGCTTTAAATGCATGTAGTGCTGGTGCATGGCATGGGCCGAACCCCGCTGTCGATGTTGCTGCTGCGTTATCGCCTGGGTAAAGCCGGTCACCAGGTCTACCTGTTTGGCTATCTGCCAATGTTTGAGGGCTTAGCCGGAGCGACCAAGCGGCTACAGGCTTTAGTTGCGCGTAAGGTCGGCAGCAATGCCTATGCGTTGGTCGGTCATTCGCTTGGTGCAGTGATTATTCGCCATGCGCTGGCCAAGTTCGATCAGCCGCCGACGGCGTGTTTGTTGCTGGCGCCGCCGATGCTAGCCTGCAAGGCCGCTAAATTCTTCTCGCGGTTTTACCTGTATCGCCGGCTCACTGGCGAGATGGGCCAGTTACTGGCCGATGATCGGTTTATGCAGCAGTTGCCGTTATTGCCCAACACTAAAATCTACGCCGGCATCGGCGGCCCACGCGCGGCTTGGTTGCCGTTCGGTGTTGGCTTAAATGACGGCGTTCTTAGCCTTGTCGAAGCGACTGGCAGTGCGGCCGTAGAGGTACTTCAAGTCCCGTCGATGCACACCTTAATCATGAACTCGAAGCGGGTGTTTGCCGATATGGCTCGCGAGTTGAACCGGCTAGATCAATCGAACCAGCGGCTAAAAAATCGCTAAGCACGGCTGCATCTCACTCGCGAAAGGACTGTTGCAATGTTTATGGGGGACTCTGCGGCGGCGCATGTTTTGGCTTGCCTGCTAGGCTGACGGTGTGACCTAGGCATTGAAGACTGTATTCAATGCGCTACCGCTAGTGGGGGAGTTTGCCTGTGCGTGTCTGCCGGCTTTTGTTGCTGTTATGGCTATTGACGACGGCTTACGCGCACGCCGAGCCCTTGGTCGTGGCGGCTGATGAATGGTGCCCTTTGAACTGTCAGCCTGATGCGCCCATGCCGGGTTATGTGATCGAACTGTTAAAAGAGATTTTCCCCCACGGCATCACTTACCGCGTGGTGCCGTGGAAGCGCGCGGTGCTGCAAACCCAAAAGGGTATTAGCGCTGCGGCCGTGGGTGCTACAGCAGCGATTGCCGCCGCCGAACATTTGCAGATAGGTCGAGAGCCTGTTGCCTTCACGTCTGACTGTTTGTATGTGGCGGCCGGTAATTCGCTGCGTTATCAAGGCAAGGCTGATGATTTGAATCCGCTGAAACGAGTCGGAATTGTTTTGGGGTACGAATACCACGACGGGTTTGGTGAATGGCTGGCGCGTGCCGCCAATAAAGCTAAGGTGTACGTCGCGTCGGGGCATCAGCCGGCTGAGGCAAATTTGCGCAAATTAGCTGCTGGTAGCTTGTCTGGGATGATTGAAGCTGGGGTTGTTATGGATTACTTGCTGCACCGTGCCGGGCTTAGCCAAGCGGTGGTGCGCGCCGGTTGTGATACACCGGTACCTATTTATGTAGCCTTTGGCCCCAAGAGCCCCGCCGCTGATGCGCTGGTTGTAACCTTTGACCAAGGTATGGCTGCGCTGCGTGAATCAGGCAAATTGGCGAACATTTTGGCCAAATATGGCCTTACAGATTGGCAGTAATAAGCTGCCGTTACTCCTCTCAGTAATATCATCAGCCTTTAGTCTAGGCCGCTACTGAAGATATTTTCGCTGGCCTACCCTAAGCAAGTGCGGGTGATAAGTCGCCGTCAGCCGAGGGTCGCCGCTGGCGTGTTCGCGAAGTCAGCGGCGAGTCATACCACGCAAAAAATCGTATTTACCACCAAAGGAGAACGTGTATGAAGGCAATAAGTCGGAGTTATCTCTGGACACTAATGACTAGCGTGGCGCTATGCGTGTCGGGCACCGCCTTCGGGCAAGCGCCTACGGCAGAGTCGGCACACCCACAATTCAAGTACTCGACGGCCATCGCACCCGGCGTTGCCGTGCCGGACAAAATCGACAGTTCCATCGGCACCTTAAATCTGAGTTACGGCTACCCGAAGGCTGAAACCGTCGAGAAGATTTACGATAATTTGGATCGTTCGCGCGCCCTGCAAGCCTACCTGATGGCTATCCCCGTGGTGAATCAGGCGGGCATGCGCGACTCACTGCGCAAGTTCGGCCCGGACAACCAGACCGATGTCATCTGGGAAAATCTAGTTGATCCACGTACGGTGGAACTGACTGCCAACGACAACACTATCTATAACTTCGTCTGGCTCGACACCAAGCAAGGCCCGCTGGTGGTGGAGATCCCGCCCGGTGTCTTGGGTGCTGTGAATGATTTTTGGTATCGCTGGGTCGTCGACATGGGCATTACCGGCGCGGATAAAGGCAAAGGCGGCAAATACCTAGTACTGCCGCCCGGCTATCAGGGCGAGGTGCCAGCCGGCTATGTGGTGGTGCGGCCAAGCACCTTTGGCAACTGGCTGTTCTTTCGCGCCTTCTTGGTCGATGGCTCCACCAAACCCGGCGTTGAATCGGTTAAGGAGCACCTGAAAATCTATCAACTGGCCGACGCCGCTAATCCTCCGGCAGTTAAGTTCGTTAATGCCTCCGACGTTCCAGCGAACTTCGTTGCGCCCGGCGATTATGCGTTCTGGGAGCTGTTGAATAAGGTCATCCAAGAAGAACCGGCTGAAGGCAGCGATCCGACAATGCTGGGGCTGTTTGCTTCTATCGGCATTGTCAAAGGACAGCCATTTGCCCCTGACCAACGGATGCAGAAAATCCTCGCAGATGCGGCCAATATCGGCGCTGTTACCGCGCGTACTATCGCCTTCAAGGTGCGCTCCAAAGACGCTTATTTCTTTCCGGACAGCGCGTGGCGTCTGCCGTTTTTCGGCGGTTATAAGTTCGAGAGCGCGCCTGGCGTGACCAACATGGACGGCTACATCTTCTACTACTACTTCGCCACCGGCATTACGCCTGCCATGGAAATGAAGATGGTGGGTAAAGGCTCGCAATATCCGTGGTCGGTGCAGGATTCAAAAGGCAATCCGTTCGACGGCGCTAAGACCTACAAGATGCACTTGCCTGCCAACGCGCCGGTGAAGGATTTCTGGTCGGTTATTGTTTATGACAACCAGACCCGCTCAATGGTCCAGACCGACCAGAAGTCGCCGAGCGTAAGCAGCCAAAACAAAGCGCTGAAGACCAACCCAGACGGTTCAGTGGATGTGTACTTTGGTCCTCATGCGCCAAAAGGCTATGAGAACAACTGGGTGCAGACGATACCTGGCAAAGGTTGGTTCATGATCCTGCGTCTTTACGGCCCACTCGAGGCGTGGTTCGACAAAACCTGGAAACCAGGTGAGATCGAGCTGCAGCACTAACTCGCGAGTATATCGCTGACATTTGCACGGTGGGCCAGGCTTACATGCCCACCGTCTTTTGCGACATTGCTATTTCGTAATGGTTTTGTGGTTCTGCGCCTAGCAGACGAGCAAAGGCATAACGTCAATGTTGCGCGCCGGCCTAGTGTTTGGCCTTTTACATCGCTCACAAACGACAATACCCGCACAGGTGTGCGGGTATTGTCGTTTGTGCCAGAGCAGGCGGCTGGGGTTTACACCGTCTGCTATGCCGATTTTTTGTTCCTGCGTCGCTCGATCAGTCGCGTTGTTTGCGTTCGTTGTCAGTCACAGGTGCGCTGAAAGAGAGGCCGAGCAGAGCGAAGAAGCCGAAGAGTTTCATTTTTAGTCCATTGGTTGGCTGGTTGTCACTGGATTAGTCCGGTGACGGAGGTAACTACAGGTAAGCAGCGATGGGTTGCTGCTGTGTTACCTATGGTATCAGCTAGTTCGGGCTTGAAACGCACTTAATGTTAAGTATTTGCTACATTTTGAGGCGTTTTTTGCGGGTTATTGGTTTCTAGTTGTTTTTGCGCCCTTTTATGGGGCGAAATTTATACCTGTTTGTTACTCGGTAACACTTTTGGGTCGATGTTTTTGTCGTGGCTTTGTTTGCGCGGATTGGCTCAGTTGCTCGCCAGCACTCAAACGTGGCCTAGCCATTTAGGTTGCTGCGCAAGATCATCCATTTGGGCATGCGCCAGTGGCGGTAAATGGCCAGCGAGCGGAAGAGGAAGGTGAAGGCCACGCCAGCTAGCGTTACCCATGCGCTTTTGCCGCTTAAACCGAGCAGCGCAATGTAAAAAATGCTGCCGGCGATAATGGTGGTGGCGTAAATCTCGCGGCTTAGCAGCAGGTTGGGGCGCTGCGCCAAGACGTCGCGGATCAGGCCACCGCCGATGCCGGTGAGGGTGGCCATAACCACTGCGACCGGGGCAGAAAAATTCAACAGCAGCGCTTTGTCGATGGCCTGTACACCAAACAGGGCAATGCCAAAGGCGTCGAGGTAGAGGATGAGTGCCCAGACGCTTTCGTCACGCAGATGGCGTTCAAGATAAAAGGCGCTAATGGACGCGCCGATGGCGATCCACACATAGTTAAAGTCGACGACCCAAAACACCTCGGTGTTCATCAGTAGATCGCGCAGGGTGCCGCCCCCGACGGCGGTAACTACCCCGAGAAAAGTGAGGCTGACGAGGTCCATGTCTTTGCGCGCGGCAGCCAGTACACCGGCCATGGCGAAGGCGGCAATGGCGCTCATGCCAATCAAATAATTCAGGCTGTACATAGGGGCTTGGCTCGCTTAACGGTTAGCGGACTGTTGGGCGCGGATCAACTCAATAAAGTACTGCGCGCCTAGGCCCAGCGGTTTGCTGTTGGACCAGACTAGATCGATCCAGAGTGCCGAGAAGCTGGAGATGTTGTCCAGAGTCATTTCCACCAAAGTGCCGGCCTTGAGCTGCGGTTTGACCAGTGATTCGGGTAAGAAGCCCCAGCCAAGGCCAGCTTGCAACATGCTGAGCGCTGCGGTGTGGTTGTCGCTGCGCCAATGGTGGTGAGCCTGCAAGAAACGCGGTGGGTTGGCCTCGGGTTCGCGACTGGCGACCACAATTTGCCGATACTCGGCCAGTTCTTCGGTGCGCAATCGGCGCCCCCCGGCGATCGCTGGATGGCTGGGGGCGATCACGGCCAGCATGTTTTCTTTGCTCATCTCTTGGCAGCATTCGCGGCTGTCAAATTGCTGGCTTTCAAATACCACGGCCAGTTGCACCCGGCCTTCGTGCAGCAAACGTATGGCGTCGGTTTCCGGCGCGGCCAGCACTTCAACCTCCAGTGATGGGTAGCGTTGCGCCAGTTGCCCGAGCGGGGCGACCCAGTCGGAGGCGAGTAACTCTGGAGCTATGGCTAAGCTCAGGCGGCTTTCCAAACCCTTAGACAAGGCCAGTGCTTGCGCCTCCCAGAGCTCAAATTGTTGCAGCATAAAGCGTGCTTTGGCCTCCAGTGCGCGGGCGGCCGGCGTGGGTTGCGGCTCGCGGCCACGGCGATCAAACAGCTCCAAGTTAAGGTCGGCCTCCAAGTTACCGATGGTCATGCTCACGGCCGAGGGCACGCGGCCAATGCTGCGGGCGGCAGCCGAGAATGAGCCGTGATCGAGGACTGCGAGAAACACCTGAATGGCGTCTTTGGTCAGGCTCATCTATCAAGTTTCCTGAAATAAGCTAACTAATAGTTTCAGCTTATTAGATATACGCTGGCGGCAACTTGGCAATAGGTAAGGGGCAAGATATGCAGGGTAAACAACGTAAAGTCGTTCAGGCCATTAGCTACGAGTTGCTGGCATTGCTGTGTATCGTGCCGCTGACGGCGTGGGTATTTGACAGCGGTTTGGCGGTTTCCGCTGGAGTCGCTGTGGCCGTGTCATTGTTGGCGGTGAGTTGGAGCATGTTGTTTAACACCCTGTTCGAGGGCTGGGAGGCGCGGCAGCTGCGTCCGCAACGCACCTTTAAACGGCGGATGCTGCACGCCTTGGGGTTTGAGTTGGGTCTGTTACTGGCGACCGTGCCGCTGATTGCCTTTGGCCTGGGCATTAGTTGGTGGCAGGCGATTGTCAGTGACTTTGTGTTGTTGCTGTTTTTCTTGGTCTACGCGCTGTTATTCCAGTGGGGCTTTGATCTGGTGTTTGGCCCACCCGTGGCGACCCAAGGGCTGCCTGGTTAGACTGGGCGAGGCGGCATGAGCGGCTGGTATTACCGGTTACTGAGGTGGGTCGTTGACTTGAGCGGTGGCGCTGTATTGGCCCTGCTGCAAGTTGTCAAAATACTTTTGGTAGCGGCCACTGTCGCGATAGCTCTGCAGGCGGCGGTTAAAGCGCTCAAGTAAGGCTTGGCTGCCGGGGAGTTTTTTGGGCAGCATCAGATAGCTGAGATTGTTCAGTAAGGGCTTCGGGTGATGGGTGATTCGGGCTATTTCGGCGGGGCTAAAGTGATTGCGCAGTGCGGCGTAACCGACGTTGATTTCTTGCGGATAGAGCACCACACGCTCTTTGAGCAGCTTGCCAAAGTTCTGTGCATCGCTGGAAACACGCTCCATCTGCACATTGCCGGTGGCGATATAGGCATCAAACTCCGGCCCGTAGCTGTACTCCAGGCCGCCGCCGATGTTCATGCCTTTGAGATCGTCAAAGCGCGACCAGTCGAAGGGCAGGCTTTTTAAGTGAAAAAACACAAACTGCTCATTGAGCAGCGGGGCGCTGAAGAGAAAATCGGCGTCGCGTTCGGCTTTGTGCATCCACACGGCGCTGCCTTGGTATTTGCCAGCCGCGGCCTCGGCATAGGCGCGTGGCCAGGGCAGAAATCGAAAGGTCACCCGGTAACCTTCTTCGGCCATCAAGTCGCTAATTAGGTGTGCGATTACGCCGTTGTGTTTGAGCTCGCTGGACAGGTAGGGCGGCCAGTCGCCAACACTAATCTGCAACTCAGGCAACTCAGGCAACTCAGGCTGCTCAGCGGCTTGCGTCGCGGTGCTGATGAGCAGTAGCAGAGTCGCCAGTAGTCGTTTGCAGTTCATTGCCTTTCCTTGCAGCTTGCTGGCTGCTAGCGCGCCGGTGGTTAAACAATAGCACTCTGGCCCCGCTCCGGCCGGTTGTTCCAGCACCGCTGGCGCCATGTCTGTTGCTCGGCAGCGTCGAGAAAACTCCAAGCAACGAAGCGGCTTTGTTTATTGCCTTGGGCCATCTCGACGGTACGCACCTGCTTGGCGCCGAGCTTGTTCAGCTGCTTGTAGATGTCGGGCAGGTTGCCGACCTTGGAAATCAGGCTGCTAAACCACAGTACGTGCTGGGCATGCGTGCTGCTCTCTTTGATCATCCGTTTAACGAACGAGGCTTCGCCGCCGGTGCACCAGAGTTCGTTGTTCTGCCCGCCAAAATTCAATTCCGGCAGAGCGCGTTTAGGGTCGAGTTTGCCGAGGTTCTTCCATTTGCGCCGGCTGCCGCTGGCGGCCTCGGAGGCCGAGGCGTGGAACGGCGGGTTGCACAGGGTCAGCTCGAAGTGCTCGCCGTCCTGCAGCAAACCGGCAAAAATTTGCCCACGGTTATGCTGCTGGCGCAGTTTGATCGCTGTGCTTAAACCGTTGGCCTGCACGGTGGCGTTGGCGGCGGCGAGGGCGCCTGCGTCGATATCGCTGCCGACAAAGCTCCAGCCGTAGTCGCTATGGCCCAGCAGCGGGTAAATGCAGCTGGCGCCGACGCCTATATCGAGCACACGAATGCTCGTGCCGCGCGGGATCTGCGCGTGGTTTTCACTGGCGAGTAAGTCGGCTAAACCGTGCAGGTAGTCGGCGCGGCCGGGAATCGGTGGGCACAGATAGCCCTCGGGAATATCCCAGTGGGCGATGCCGTACAAACTTTGCAGCAGGGCGCGGTTGAACACCCGCACGGCGGCCGGGCTGGCAAAGTCGATGCTTTGTTTGCCATACGGATTAGTAATCACAAAGGCGCCCAGCTCCGGGCAGCGGCTAATCAGCGCCGGGAAGTCGTAACGACCTTGGTGACGATTGCGCGGATGAAAAGGTGAAACTTCAGCGTGACTTGCGCTTTCGGCAGCGGGCTGTTCGGGCGTGTGGCTGGGCATGCGGGCAAAACTCTTAGGGCTTATGTGGGTTGCACAGCTGTGGCGTTGAGTGGGCCGTTGGGCTGGCCTAACGAGGCCAGCATAATACGGGCGACTTCGCGCTCGCCCATCACCACGAGGTCTGCGCTGCAGTTAGTCAGGTAGTCGAATTCACTGTCGGACTGCGCGCGGGCCAAAATTTCCAGCTGTGGATTGAGGGTGCGTGCATGGCTGATTACTTGGCCGGCCTCTAGGCCATTGTCGATGGCCACAATTAGCCAGCGGGCACTGCTGATATTGGCATGCTGTAAGGCTTGGCTACCGGCGGCATTGCCATGCACCACGCTAAAACCGGCTTCGCGTAAATCGGTGGCGAGGCTGCGATTGCTTTCGATAATCACCAGTGGCACCTGCTGTGCCAGCAGGCGTTGGCTGATGCGACTGCCGACTCGGCCGTGGCCAATCAAAACTGCGTGCTGGCTTTCCGAGAGTGGCAACATGCTGTCGTCAGCGCCTGCGCCAGCGCCTGCGCCAGCGCCAGCGTCAGCGGTTGGCGTGCCAATAGTGGGGTTTAACTCGTTGTTCTCGCGGCGGGCCAGCCAGGGTTGCAGGCGGTCGAGCAGACTGAACAGCATTGGGTTAAGCAAGATGGCGATGATCGCCCCTGCCAGGATTAGGTCGCGGCCCATTTCCGGCAGCAATTCTAGGCTGACTCCGAGGCTGACTAAAATAAACGAAAACTCGCCGATCTGCGCCAGGCTAACCGCCACTGTCAGGGCGGTGCTCAGTGGTTTACGCAGCATCAGTACAATTAATAAGGCCGCCAAGCCCTTGCCAACCACAATAATCAGTACGGTGATGAGCACCAGCAACGGCTGCTCAAGCAAAATAGACGGATTGAACAACATGCCAACGGCGACAAAAAACAGTACCGCAAAGGCGTCGCGCAACGGCCGCGAGTCGTCGGCGGCTTGATGGCTGTATTGCGAGCTGTTGAGAATCATCCCAGCAAAGAAGGCACCCAGGGCGAACGACACACCAAACAGTACCGCCGAGCCGTAGGACACGCCCATGGCGATGGCCAGCACGGCCAAGGTAAATAGCTCGCGCGAACCGCTGCCGGCGCTGCGCTCCAGTAGCCAGGGAATCAGTCGTCCGCCGAGGGTGATGGTCAGGGCAATAAAAGCGGCGACTTTGCCCAAGGTCACTAGTAACGGCCAGAGAATCTCCTGCTCGCCACTGCTAGCGGCGGGGTTGTCGCTCAACAGCCCGGCCAGCGCAGGGATGAGCACTAAGGCTAAGACCATCCCTAAGTCTTCGACAATTAACCAACCTACGGCAATTTTACCGCGCTGGCTGTCGATCAGCTGTCGTTCTTCCAACGCACGCAGTAGCACGACGGTGCTGGCGACCGACAGCGCTAAGCCGAAGATCAAGCCGGCCCCCCAGTGCCAGCCAAGCCACCAAGTGAGCCCCATGCCCATCAGGGTGGCGACGATAATCTGCCCCAGTGCGCCGGGAATAGCGATGCGTTTGACCGACATTAAGTCTTTCAGGGAAAAATGTAGGCCGACGCCGAACATCAGCAAAATCACGCCTATTTCCGATAGCTCATGAGACAGGTCTTTGTCGGCGACAAAGCCCGGTGTGAAGGGCCCGACCATTACGCCAGCGAGCAAATAACCCACCAGCGGTGATAGACGCAAGCGATGGGCCAGTGCGCCGAAAATAAACGCCAGAACAAAGCCGGTAGCAATGGCCGCAATAAGTGGAGTGTGATGCAACATTGGAAATCCTCACGGTGGTGCCGGGGTTGCTAACCAAATATGTCGAGTGTGCCTGACATGAGCATCTGTAGCGGTTTTTATGTGTCTTTAACTGTAGCCAAGCACGGCCTTAATAGCCGGCAGGTGAGTGGCAATCCACTCGGGATTGATCGGCCCCCAGTCACGAATCTGATAGTGCCCGGCGTTGTTGCGCTCCCCTTCTTGCTGGCTGAACACGCAGTCAATGTCCAGTTCCGCCAGCGCCGCCAGGGTGTCTTGGGCGGTGCGTCTGGGCATGCCGGTGGCGGCAATCAGTGCGGGCACATTGCAGGCCGCGCCGCTGTCGATTAGCCACGCCACGTACAGGCGGCGATAAAAGCTGGTACGGGTTTTACTGGAATTGTTGGCTGAGGCGTCCAAGGTGTCGCTCCTTATAGTTGGGCCAAGCCAATATAGGTCAGTGCGCCGCCCAAATAACCGAGCAAGGCCAGCAGGCTAATGCGCTTGAGGTACCAGATGAAGTCAATTTTCTCCATGCCCATGGCGGCCACACCGGCGGCTGAGCCGATAATTAAGCAGCTACCGCCGGTGCCGGCGCAGTAGGCTAAAAGTTCCCAAAAGGTGCCGTCGAGCACGAAGTGCTGCAGCCAGGCGCGGTCGTTACCGGCGCTGGCAAGGGCTTCTGGGCTGATCAGTGGGTACATTTTGATCGCACCGGCCACCAGCGGCACGTTGTCGACCAAGGCTGAGAGTAAGCCAATCGCCAGGTTGATGGTGTAGACGTTGCCTAGGTGCTCTTTCAGCACGCCGGCAATCGCGGTTAAGTGCCCAGCACTGGCCAAGCTGGCGACTGCCAGCAGAATACCGAGGAAGAACAATATGCTGGCGGTGTCGATGCGCCGCAGCACGCCGGCGACCGAGAGCGGGTGTTTATCTTCATCTTTCTTACCGCGGTGCAGCCACTCGGTGGCTACCCACAGTACGCCAAGGCCAAACAAGATGCCCATGTACGGCGGTAGGTGGGTGATGCTCTTAAACACTGGCACGAACAGCAATGCGCTTAGGCCTAAGGCAAACACCAATCGCCGCTCGAAGCGCGTGGTCGGCTCGCCTTGACGGTCATCCGGCAAGGCGGCGACAGGGCGCTGTACCTCGCCTTTAAGGGTGTAGCTAAGCACCAGCAGCGGGAGCAATAGGCACACCACACTAGGCAGGAACAGGCTGGTGATGATGCCGGCGCTGCTGATTTGAGTACCGATCCACAGCATGGTGGTGGTCACGTCACCAATCGGTGACCATGCGCCGCCAGCGTTGGCCGCGATGATCACGATGCCGGCGAACAGCCAGCGTTCTTGTTTATCGTCAATCAGTTTGCGCAGCAGCGAGATCATCACGATGGTGGTGGTCAGGTTGTCCAATACTGCCGAGAGGAAGAAGGTAATAAAACCTATTACCCAGAGCAGCGGTACGCGTTTACGAGTGCTGATGCGCTCGGTAATGACCTTGAAGCCATCGTGGGCATCGACCAGTTCGACAATGGTCATAGCGCCAATCAAAAAGAACAATATTTCGGCAATTTCGCCCAAATGTTCTCGCAGTTCGCCATTAACTCCATGCGCGCTGCTGGCAAGCGCTGGCGCTATGTGCTGAATACCGAGTACCAGTACCGTCCAGCAGAATACCGCGGTGAGAATCGCCGCCGCCGCTTTGTCGACTTTAAGCGGATGCTCAAGAGCGATGCACAGGTAGCCGAGGACGAAAATAACTGCCATCAATGCATACATAGCTAGGTTCCTTGCTGGGTGTATTTACGGGTGGCAGCTGAACTTGGTTGCCTTTGTGTCTGCGCTCAATCGCACAAAGCCCGCCGGCAGTTTGCCAGGCGGGCCTTGTTGGACGGGCTGATGGCAGCGGAGAAACTGTTCAAAGTCTCGCGAGCTAGAGTCAGACAAGGCAAAAATGACCGAGGGGGCGGAGTTTACGGGCTGTAAATGAGCATCCCGAGGTCATTTTTAACGCCGTATGGCGCGACGCGCAGCAGACTTTGAGCAGGTCCTTAGAGATTAGCGATCTTTTCGCGTTGCTCGACCAACTTGCTCAAGGCTTGTTCGGCCTCGGCCAGTTTGGCGCGCTCTTTATCGAGCACCTCGGCGGGGGCCTTGGCGACGAAACCTTGGTTGCCGAGTTTGCCACCGACCCGCTGAACCTCACCTGTCAGGCGCTGGATTTCTTTGTCCAGGCGCGCCAGTTCGGCGTCTTTGTCGATTAGCCCAGCCATTGGCACCAGTACTTGCATGTCGCCGACCAAGGCGGTGGCCGACATAGGGGCAACCTCGTCCGCCGCCAAGATGCGTACCGATTCCAGCTTGGCCAGTTTGCTCAGCAGCGGCGCGTTGTCGTCGAGGCGGCGCAAGTCTTCCGCGTTGGCGTTCTGTACGATGATGTCGATGCGCTTAGCCATGGAGATTTTCATTTCGCCACGGATCTGCCGCAGGCCGAGCATCAGGGCTTTCACCCACTCGATATCGGCTTCGGCGGCTGCATCAATGCGCGACTCATTGGCCACTGGCCACGGCTGCAGCATGATGGTTTCACCGGCAACGCCAGCCTGCGCCTTGATCCGCTGCCAAATTTCTTCGGTGATAAACGGCATAAACGGGTGGGCCAGACGCAGGGTTACTTCCAGCACACGGATCAGCGTGCGGCGAGTGCCGCGCTGGCGCTCGACGCTGGCAGTCTCATCCCACAATACCGGCTTAACCAACTCCAAGTACCAAGCGCAGTATTCGTCCCAGATAAACTCGTAGAGGGCTTGGGCGGCGAGGTCGAAGCGGAAGTTGTCCAGCTGACGAGTGACTTCCTGCTCGGTGCGTTGCAGTGCCGAGATGATCCAGCGGTCGACTGAGGACAGCTCAACCGCTTGATCATTGACTCCACAGTCTTGGTTGTCAGTGTTCTCGATGACGAAGTTGGCGGCGTTCCACAGCTTGTTGCAGAAGTTGCGGTAACCCTCGACGCGGCCCATGTCGAACTTGATGTCGCGGCCAGTGGAGGCCAGCGAACAGAAGGTGAAGCGCAGGGCGTCGGTGCCGTAGCTGGCGATGCCTTCCGGGAACTCGGCGCGGGTTTGCTTGGCGATTTTCTCAGCCATTTTCGGCTGCATCAGGCCGCCGGTGCGTTTTTCCAGCAGGGCGTCTAACTCGATGCCGTCGATCAAGTCGAGCGGGTCGAGCACGTTGCCCTTGGACTTGGACATTTTCTGCCCTTGGCCGTCGCGTACCAAACCATGCACATACACGGTCTTGAACGGTACTTGGGCGCTGCCGTCGTCATTCTTCACCAGATGCAGGGTCAGCATGATCATCCGTGCGACCCAGAAAAAGATGATGTCAAAGCCGGTGACCAACACGTCGGTTGGGTGGAAGGTTTTCAGCGCGGCGGTTTGCTCCGGCCAACCGAGGGTCGAGAAGGTCCACAACCCGGAGCTGAACCAGGTGTCGAGTACGTCTTCGTCTTGGCGTAGCGGCTGGTCGCCGAGGTTGTGCTTGGCGCGCACTTCGGCTTCGTCGCGGCCGACATACACCTGCCCGGCCTCGTCGTACCAGGCTGGAATGCGGTGGCCCCACCAGAGTTGCCGGCTGATGCACCAGTCTTGGATGTCGCGCATCCAGCTGAAGTACATGTTCTCGTATTGCTTGGGCACGAACTGAATGTCGCCATTTTCCACGGCGGCGATGGCCGGCTCGGCCAGCGGCTTGGTGGAGACGTACCACTGATCGGTCAGCCATGGCTCGATGATGGTGCCGGAGCGATCGCCTTTCGGCACTTTCAGGGCGTGGTCTTCGATTTTTTCCAGCAAGCCGGCGGCATCGAAGGCGGCAACGATTTGCTTGCGCGCTTCGAAACGATCCAAACCGGCGTATTGCGCGGGCAGGCTGCCGTCGATGTCGTTATTGACGCTGCCGTTGAAGTTGAAAATCTGCGCGTTAGCTAAGACTGCGGCGTTTTTGTCGAAGATGTTAAACAGCGGCAGGTTGTGGCGTTTGCCAACTTCGTAGTCGTTAAAGTCGTGGGCTGGGGTGATTTTCACGCAGCCGGTGCCGAACGCTGGGTCGCAATAATCGTCGGCAATAATCGGAATGCGTCGGCCCACCAGCGGCAGGTCGATGAAGCTGCCGATCAGCGCTTGATAGCGCTCGTCATGCGGGTTCACCGCGACGGCCGAGTCGCCGAGCATGGTTTCTGGACGGGTGGTGGCGACCACCAAGTAGTTCAGGCCGTCGACGGTTTTGCCGCCGTCCGCCAGCGGATAACGCAGGTTCCACAGGCTGCCTTTCTCGTCGTGGTTTTCCACTTCCAGATCAGAAATGGCGGTGTGCAGCTTGGTGTCCCAGTTGACCAAACGCTTGCCACGGTAGATCAGGCCGTCTTCATGCAGGCGCACGAAGGCTTCTTTAACCGACTCGGACAGGCCGTCGTCCATGGTGAAGCGCTCGCGGCTCCAGTCTACCGAGCTGCCCAGACGGCGGATCTGCCGGGTGATGGTGCCGCCGGATTCTTCCTTCCATTCCCAGACTTTCTCGAGGAACTTCTCACGACCGAGGTCGTGGCGGCTGATGCCGTCGGCGCTCAGTTGGCGTTCAACCACCATCTGGGTGGCGATGCCCGCGTGGTCGGTGCCCGGTTGCCAGAGGGTGTTGCGGCCTTGCATGCGGCGAAAGCGGATCAGCGCGTCCATGATCGCGTTATTGAAACCGTGGCCCATGTGCAGGCTGCCGGTGACGTTCGGCGGCGGGATCATGATGGTGTAGGAGTCGCCAGCGCCTTGCGGGGCGAAATAGTTATTGGCCTCCCAAGTTTGGTACCAGGAAGTTTCAATGGCGTGCGGCTGGTAGGTCTTGTCCATGCGCTGGAGCCCCTGTCGGTGTTCGGAAAAGCCGAGCAGTATAACGGCAAAGCAGTGCCTTGAGCGCGACGCGGCGGCAGAAGCTGTAGCGCTGAAGTAGGAAATGGCGAGTGGGGAATGATAGGTGTGGGCGGCTGTAGGCTGGTCTTCTGAGCGCAGCGAAGAGGCCGGCGGGGCCTGCTAGCGCTTACGTTGGTTAAGCAGCAAGGTCAGTTGCAGGTCGAGGCGGCGCTTTAATTCAGCTTCGATCTGCGGCACGAAGTCGTCGATTACGTCTTGCAACATCAGTTGCGCGGCCGTGCGCAGTTCACGGTCGAGCCGGCTGAGTTCGAGTGCTGCGGGGTGTAAATTGAGTTGCAAGTGTTCGCCGATGGCAGTTTGTACGGCGCTGGTTGGCTTGCTTGGCGTCGCTTGGATGGTGGGCGCTGGCGTTGCTGCGGGCGCTGGCGCTGGCGCACTCGCCAAGGGTGCGGCGGCGGGTGCGCGGCTTGCGGGCACGCTGCTGGGCACGGGGCGCCGGCCTAAGGGTGCGCCGAGGTCGGCAGGATCGACGATCTCGTCCAGTAACGGGATCGAGCTGGGATCGAACAGCTCGGTCAGCAGTGGCGGCTCAATTGGGCTTTGTTCGAGCAATTGACGGATCGACTCAAGGTCGTTCAGCAGGTTGCTCGGTTTGCCGGGTTGTTCGCTATCCATAGGGCAGGGCTACAGTTCTACTCGTTGCGGGGCGTAACCCCGTTGCCGATAAAGGCGGAAATTGTCGCGGGCCAGTTCCAGTTGCTCGGGCTGCTGATTAACAATCTCGATAATCCGGCTGAACTGTTCGCAGTTCGCGGCGATCTGTGGGTGCAGGTTAATCAGTACAGCTTGAGCGGTGGCGGGCGGCTGATCGATGCCGATCACCACTGGCGCATCGGGCTGCTCATCGTGCAGATTATGCGGGATAAAGGTTTCACCTTTAAATCGCCACAGCAGTTCATCCAGCTCGACGCACTGCGCGGCATCGGCGCCGCGCACAAATACCGGCAGGCCGGCGCGCCAGGCCTTAGCCGCCAACTGGCAGGCTAATTTAAGCCGGCCGACGGGTTGGCTGTCTGGGCGGACGTAAAACTCAACTTTCACGCCAGACGGTCCAGCAAGTATTGGGTCAGTAGTGGTACAGGGCGGCCGGTGGCACCTTTGTCTTTACCGCCGCTGATCCACGCGGTGCCGGCGATATCCAAGTGCGCCCAGTGGTACTTCTTGGCAAAACGCGAGAGGAAGCAGCCGGCGGTAATGGAACCGGCTTTCGGCCCACCGATGTTAGCGATATCGGCAAACGGGCTGTCGAGTTGCTCTTGGTACTCATCAAATAGCGGCAATTGCCACGCGCGGTCGTCAGCAGCCTTGCCGGCACTGAGCAATTGTTCGATCAGCGTATCGTTATTGCCCATGACGGCCGAGGTGTTGCTGCCCAACGCGACTATGCAAGCGCCGGTCAGGGTGGCGATGTCGATCACCGCTTGCGGCTTGAAGCGCTCGACGTAGGTCAGTGCGTCGCACAGCACCAGGCGGCCTTCGGCGTCGGTGTTGAGGATTTCCACGGTTTGCCCGCTCATGGTCGTGACGATGTCGCCGGGGCGAGTGGCGCCACCGCTAGGCATATTTTCGGCGCAAGCCAACACGCAGACCAGATTGATCGGCAGTTGCAGCTCCAGCACGGCGTGCAGGGTGCCGAACACACTGGCGGCGCCGCACATGTCGTACTTCATCTCATCCATGCCCAAGCCCGGCTTGAGGCTGATGCCGCCGGTGTCGAAGGTGATGCCTTTGCCGACCAGCGCGAACGGTTTATCGGCCTTCTTGCCGCCTTGGTAGTTGAACACGATCAGCTTAGGCGGCTGATCGCTGCCTTGGGCCACGGCCAAGAACGCGCCCATGCCCAGCTCTTTGAGTTGCTTCTGATCGAGAATTTCTACTTTTAACGCCTTATGCGCTTTGCCCATGGCCTTGGCCTGTTCGGCCAAGTAGCTCGGGTGGCACAGGTTGGGTGGCAAGTTGCCCAGGTCGCGGGTCAGCGCCATGCCGCTGGCAATGGCTTGGGCGTGCTGGCTGGCGCGCTCGACCTCGGCGAGTTGGGCTTTCTCGGCCAGTAGGGTGATTTTTTTCAAGGCATGCGGGGCGGCCTTGTGGCTTTTGAATTGTTCAAATAAGTAGCCGCCATCGGCTAGGGTTTCCACGATTAACCGGCTAGTGCTGTAACAGTCGCGGCCTTTAACGGTTAGCTCAGCGAATGCCAGCGCCGCGTCAGTGCCGCCCAAACCTTTTAAGACGCTCAAGGTGGCGGCGACTAATTTACGCAGCTGACGGTCAGTGAGTTCGGCTTCTTTGCCGCTGCCGATCAGCAGCACACGTTCGGCTTTCAAGTTGGGCAGGCTATGCAGCAGTAAGCTTTGACCGAGCTTGCCGGTCAGGTCGCCGCGTTTTAGCAGGCTGCTGATGGCGCCATCAGAGGCCGCATCGAGAGCGCTGGCGGCCGTGCTGAGTAAACCGCCTTCGGCAACGGTGACGACCAAGGTGGCGGTTTTCAGGCTGATGACTGGGCTGGTTTTGACTAAAAATTGCATATTCAGGTGTCCCCAAGACAAAGAGTCGTGATTGCAGGATAATGCCGGCTGATTTTTGGTGCTGCGCCTGATGGCGAGCCGGCAACAATGTGGCTAGTTTGAGCGTAGCCACCTGAGCCTGACAACCCTGGAGTGTCTGGTTTGATCGTCTTCCGTTACTTATCCCGTGAACTGTTAATGACTACCAGCGCCGTAAGTGCGGTGCTGTTAGTCATTATTATGAGTGGGCGCTTTATTAAGTACCTGGCCCAAGCCGCCGAAGGGCGCCTCGACCACACGGTGCTGTTTTTGATCATGGGTTACAAGCTGCCGAGTTTTTTGCAGCTGATTTTGCCCCTCGGCCTGTTTCTTGGGGTGCTATTAGCTTACGGGCGGCTGTATCTGGAAAGTGAAATGACCGTGTTGTCGTCTGCAGGCATGAGCCAGCAGCGATTGGCCGGCTACACCTTGGTGTCGGCCGCCGGCGTGGCCTGCTTGGTAGCGTGGATGAGTTTGGGGTTGGCGCCGCAAGGCTCAACCGAAGTGGCGCGGATTCTTAACAAGCAAGCGGCCATGACCGAGTTTGACACCCTTGAAGCCGGACGTTTTCAGTCGATTCGTAAAGGCACTCGAGTGACCTACACCGAGCAGTTAAGCGAAGGCCGTAGCCAGCTGTCGGGAGTGTTCATCTCGGATAAGCGCGAGACCAAGCCGGGCAGCAAATCTGCCGGTATCAGTGTTTTGGTGGCTGAGAAAGGCCATCAAGAAATTCAAGCTGACGGCAGCCGCTATCTGGTGCTGCAAAACGGCTATCGCTATGACGGCACTCCGGGGCAAGCCGATTATCGCAAGATCGAGTATGCAACCTACGGTGTGCTGCTGCCTAAACCAGCGGTCAGCGAAGTGATTGGCGAGCGTGAGGCCGTGCCGACCCGCGACTTGATTGGCAGCACGGATTTAGTTGACCGAGCGGAACTGCAGTGGCGCTTGTCGATTCCCGTGTTGGTGTTTGTGGTGGCGCTGCTGGCAGTGCCGCTGTCGCGAGTTAATCCGCGCCAAGGACGGTTCCTAAAACTGTTGCCGGCAATCCTAATCTACATGAGCTATTTAGCCTTGTTGGTGGCCGCCCGTGGCGCGCTGGACAAGGGAAAAATCCCTGAGCAGATAGGTTTGTGGGGCGTGCATGGGGTGTTTCTAAGTTTGGCTTTAGTGTTGCTGTACTGGGAGCCGCTGCGGCTTAAATGGGCCGCGCGCCGCGCCGTGTCGGGGGTGATCCATGGTTAAGTTGGATCGTTACATCGGCACCAGTGTGTTTTTCGCCATTCTGGCAGTGCTGGGCATTATCGTCAGCCTGTCGCTGTTGTTTTCCTATATCGACGAGTTGGGTGATCTAAGCGAATCTTATGGTTTGCTTGAGGCGGCTGTGTGGGTGCTGCTGACGGTGCCGCGGCGCATCTATGAAATGCTGCCGATGGCGGCCTTAATTGGCTGCTTGATTGGTTTAGGTACTCTGGCCAGCAATAGCGAGTTGACCATTATGCGCGCGGCTGGCGTATCGGTTGGGCGGATCGTCTGGGCGGTGATGAAACCGATGTTGGTGTTGATGCTGTTAGGCCTTCTGGTCGGTGAGTACCTAGCCCCTTGGAGCGAAAATCTAGCCCAAGCCAATCGTGCTACGGCGCAGGGTGGCGGTGAGGCGCAAAGCGCCAAGCGCGGTTTGTGGCATCGGCAAGGGGATGAGTTTATTCATATCAATGCCGTGCAGCCGAACGGGGTATTGCTCGGTGTGACGCGTTATCAGTTTGATCAGCAGCGCAGCATGTTATCCGCCAGCTTTGCCAGGCGCGCCCTGTATCAGGGTGATCACTGGCAGCTAGAAGACGTGGCCACCACGCTGTTGCATGAGCGTTCCAGCGAGGTGGTTAACAGTCCAAGCGAGCGCTGGAATGTGCAGCTCAGCCCGCAATTACTCAACACCGTGGTGCTGGAGCCGGAGGCCCTGTCGATGACCGGTTTGTGGAGTTATATCCACTATCTGGCCGATCAAGGCCTGGCCAATGGCCGTTACTGGTTAGCCTTTTGGAATAAGGTGCTGCAGCCTTTAGTGACCGCCGCATTAGTGCTGATGGCGATTTCCTTTATCTTTGGTCCATTGCGCTCGGTGACCCTCGGTCAGCGGGTGTTTACCGGGGTATTGGTGGGCTTTGTGTTTCGTATCGTGCAAGACCTGCTGGGGCCATCGAGCTTGGTGTTTGGCTTTACACCGCTAATCGCAGTGCTATTACCCGCTGGCGTTTGCGCCTTGGCGGGGCTGTGGTTGTTACGTCGCGCCGGTTAATTTGGTTGGTTACTCATGCATAAAAAAGCCGGCATTTTCAGCCGGCTTTTTTATGCGCTATCGATTATGGGTTTGTTTTGGCAGTTGGACGGTGCAACTGCCTGAGTAGATGTCGTGCCAGCTGCGTTTTTGTTTGTCGAACAGTACCCACCAAAAGCCTAGGCCGACACACAGGAACGAGATGATCGCCAGTAGAAAGCGCAGCAGCGCTTGCCACAGGTCAATCGCGCTGCCGTCGGCGTTTTGCACACGCACGCCCCAGACTTGCATGCCGAGGGTTTGTCCGTTGTGGGTCCAGAACTTGGCGAAGAACGCGAACAGGCTGAACAGCAGTAAGGTCGACAGCAGTGGATCGCCATCTAGGGCCCCGGAGTCGGAGAGTTGTTTGAGTTGCTCGCTACCATAAAAGCCGTTCAAGGCCAGTCGATAGAGCGAGGCAGTCACCACCAGCAAGGCCATGCAGAGTAGAAAGTCATAGAACATGGCGGCTAACCGACGGGGCAAACCGGCATACGGGAATTCGCCTTGCGGGCGCAGAAGATGGGTCGACATAGTGAACTCGCAGCAAAGTAATGGCCGCGATTCTACGGGCTTGGGTCGACAAAATCATGCGCAAAAAAAGCCCCGGCAAGCGGGGCAAATATCTGGCGCACGGATTACGCCATGATTTTATCGGCTGAGATTCACCCTCATACCAGCTTCATCAGGGCCTCACGGCTAAACGGCAGAATATCTTGCTGGCGGCCGTCGCGTACCTTGATGGCCCAGTCGGGGTCGACCAGTAGAGCGCGGCCGACTGCCACCAGATCAAATTCTTGGTTATTCAAACGGGTCAGCAGTGCGCCAAGATCGGCTGGTTGGGCGACCTTGTCGGTGTTGACCATAAACTGCAGGAACTCGCCATCCAGGCCAACGCTGCCGACGGTGATGGTTGGTTTACCGGTCAGTTGACGGGTCCAGCCAGCCAAATTGAGGTCGGAACCTTCGAACTCAGGCTCCCAGAAGCGCCGAGTCGAACAGTGAAAAATATCCACGCCGGCGTCCGACAGCGGTTGCAGGAACTCGCCGAGCGCCTCAGGGCTTTGCACTAAGCGGGCGCTGTAGTCTTGCTGCTTCCACTGCGAGAACCGCAGGATGATCGGGAAGTCCGGGCCGACCGCGGCGCGCACCGCTTGGATCAGTTCGATGGCAAAGCGCGAGCGATTGGCCAAGCTGCCACCGTAGCCATCGGTGCGCTGGTTGCTGCCTTCCCAGAAAAATTGGTCGACCAAATAGCCGTGTGCACCGTGGATTTCCACGCCGTCCATGCCAATGCTTTGGGCGTCGCGGGCCGCTTGCGCGAAGGCGGCAATTACTTGGTCAATGTCGGCTTGGGTCATGCCATGCACGACTTCTTGGCCGTCTTTAAGTTTCTCCATTGGGCCGTAACCGGGCACGCTGGCATCTGGTTCGGTGCCGAGTTTACGTACGTTGCCCACGTGCCAAAGTTGCGGGACTATCTTGCCGCCTTCGGCGTGTACCGCATCGACCACTTTTTTCCAGCCGAGCAAAGCATCTTCCCCGTAGAAACGCGGCACGTTCGGGTAGCCGTTGGCGGCTGGGTGGCCAACCGTGGTGCCCTCGGTGATGATCAGACCAACGCCGGCGGCAGCACGGCGGCGGTAGTATTCAATAACCTTGCTATTGGGCACGCCACCCGGTGAGAACGAACGGGTCATGGGTGCCATAACCACGCGGGTTGGCAGGGTTAGGTTGCCGAGGTGGAATGGCTTGAATAAGGCAGCTACTGGGGCAGTCATGCGGGCTCCTGTGGCCGGTCAGATGACCGGTCGTCTCGTTAATGGGTAAAAAATTAAACCGCGAGCAGGCGCTCGAGGCGTAGGACAAAGTCTTCTACGGGCTGCGCTTGGCTGGCGACTTTCAAACGAGTTAGCACCCCTTGCCAGGCATTGGCGATAAAGCTGGCCAAGTTGCGGCAATCTTCGTCGGCCGCCAATTCGCCGGCTGCCTGCGCTTGTTCGAGGCAGCGCTGCAGAATCTGCGCCGACTGCTGAAAAATCCTCTCAACTTGTTCGCCAATCGCCGGGATTAGCTCGCTCATCTCAAAACTCAGGCTGCCTATGAAGCAGTGATATTCCAGTCGTTGTTGTTGGCGAAAGTGCATCAGCAGGTCGTTGTAGTAAGCCAAGATGCGCGCGCGTGGGCTGAGTGCCGGGTTGCTTAAAGCTTCGCTGTAACGGGCCAAGCGCGGCTGATAAATAAAAATTAGGGCCTGCAGGGCGAAGTCTTCTTTGCTGGCGAAGTAGTGATAGAACGAGCCTTTAGGGATGCCCGCGGCCTGCACTATCTCTTGCACGCCGGTGCCGTGATAGCCGCGACGGGTCATTACCGCAGCGCCTTTGGCGAGGATCAGGTCACGTTTGTCGAGTCGGATAGTGTTCATGGAGTGAGCATATGACCGGTCGTCTAGTCGGCCAACTACTATTGATTGTGCTGATGGAGGTGCATCTGGCGAGCGGGGTTTGGCTGTTGGTGCGGGCGTGTTACCGCTGCGCCGACCGTTGTCGGCGCAGCGGCTGGGTTATTTATCCAGCGACTCAAGCAGTTGCTGCAGGCCTTTGTCGTTGGGGGTGAGGGCTAGCAGTACCTTGGCCCAGCGTTTGGCGGCCACTGGATCGCCGAGGTCGCGGTTAAAGGTGACTAGGCCGAGCAATACCTCTTGGTCTTGTGGGAAGTCCTGGTGGGCGGCCTCTAGGACTTTGATGGCTGCCGGTGCTTGCGCGCTGCTGTTGAGGGCCACGGCATACACATAGCGATAGCGCAGGTGGTCTGGCGCTAGTTGGCTGGCTGTGGCGAGTTCGCTGACCGCCTCGGGCAAACGCTTTTGCCTGGCTAAGGCCAGCCCTAGCGTGTGGTGCAGGGTCGGCTCTTGCGGGGCGCGGGCCAGGCCCTCGCGTAGCACCCGCTCGGCGCCGGCTTCTTGTCCTTGGTCTTGATAGAGACTGGCCAAATTCACCACGGCGGGGGTGAATGGGTCGAGTGCTAAGGCTTGGCGTAAATAGGCTTCAGCTTGGCTGGCGTCGCCGCGATCGGCATACAGGGCGCCGAGATTGGTGAGTGACTCGGGTCGATCGGCATTGAACAGTTGTGCGGCGATGTACTCATCCAGCGCTTTCTGAAAGAGCGCCCGCTGCTCAGGTTTAAGTTTGCTCTCGTTAGCGCCAGCCAAGGCGCGCGCGGTCGCCATGCGCACACCACGAATGGGGTCGTCGAGCAGTGGCGGCAAAGCTTGGCTGCTCATATTCGGGGTGATTCGAGCGACTGCGTCGACAGCGGCTTGGCGCACCGTTTCATTGTCGTCATACAAACCGTCAACCAAACTGCTGAAGGTTTGTTGGTCGCGGCCGGCACTCAGGCGGGCAAAGGCGCTGGCGCGGGCTATGGCTGGCTGCGTGGCGTCGCTGATGACCTTGAGTAGTGCTGCATCGGCACCCGGTAAGCCGAGATTGGCCGCCGCAAACGCTTCGGCGTAATGCTGCAGGCCGGGGTTGGGGTGTGGATACCATTGTTGGACTTTGTCTGTTGCCCACTGTGGCTTTTTGTTGGTGTGGCAACTGTTGCAGGCGTTTGGCGTGCCCAGGGTTACCGACAGATCGGGGCGCGGAATACGCAGTGAGTGGTCGTTGCGCGGATCAACCTGCATATAAGTAGTGGTCGGCATATGGCAGCTGACGCACTGCGCGCCCGTCGAGCCTTGTGGATGAAAGCTGTGTTTGGGCGTGTCGTACTTAGTCGGCAAGTGGCATTGCGCGCAGACGCCGTTGCCTTCGGCACGCAGTTTCAATGAGTGCGGTTCGTGGCAGTCGCTGCAGGTCACGCCCTTGGCGAACATTTTGCTTTGCAGGAACGAGCCGTGGTTGAACACCTCGTCGCGCTGCTGGCCATCGGGCCAGTACAGGCCGTCGTCTAAAAGGGCTGGCCGGTAGTTGTCGGCCAGCCGCTGGCCATGCACGAATGTGTCGCTGGTTTGCCCGCGTCGTGAGTGGCAGGTGGCGCAGGTTTCGATTTCTTTGTTGCTGGTGCGCGGTTCGCTGCGGGTGGCGTTGCCGGTTTTTAACTCGCTTAACCAGCTGACTCCTTGGCGCTCGTCAAGCACCGTGGCCAGGCCTTTGCCCGCAGCGCTAAATTGCTCACTGCCGGGTTCCTGCTTGGCCCATGCAAGGTGATTGGAAGCGGGGCCATGGCAGGCCTCACAGCCGACATTGAGCTCGGACCATTGGGTGTTGAAGGTTTTGCTGGCGGCGTCGTAATTTTTCTGCAGATTAGTTGAGTGGCAGTCGGCGCACTGGTAATTCCAGTTCTGGTCGATGCTGGTCCAGTGCAAGGGATTGCCGGCTTGCAGTTTTTGCTCGGGATAGAGGTGGAACCAGCGTTGTCCGCCTTGTTCTTTGCTGCGAGTGTCCCAGGCAATGCCGAAGGCTTGCAGGCGGCCGCCGGGAAACTCGATCAGGTATTGCTGCAGTGGGGTAACGCCGAAGGTGTACTTAATCTCGAAATCGGCCAGCTTGCCGTCCGTTCCGTCGGTGTTAACGAAGAATTTCCCGTCACGGTTGAAAAAGGTGCTGGTGATGCCGTTGTAGCTGAAGTGGGCATTGCTAAAGTCGCCTAGGACGGTCTTGGCGCTGGCAATTTGCATGGCTAAATCATGGTGCGAACCTTGCCAGTCGCTGTGCTGTGGGGCGTGGCAGCTGGTGCAGGTGTCGCTGCCGACATAGTCTGGGCTGTGCGCAGTGGCTGGCTGCGCTGCTGGAGTGGGTGGCGCTACCAGCAGGGCAGGCTTGCTCGCTTGCTCGGTAGTGAGCGCTGTCGGGGCTTGGCTTGATGGCGGATTGCTGGTGGCGATATACGCCGATAACCCTGCCGCGCTTAGGGCAAAAATTGCCAAGATAAGGCGCAAACCAATATTTTTCGCCGCCGGTTTACTTGCGCTGTCTGGCGTGTTGCGGTTGGTTTCGCTTGGGTTAAGCGTGCTCTGCGGTTGGTTTTTGTTTTTGCGCAAAATGTGTTCTGCCGGGCAATGAATAAAAGGGGTGCAGCCCTGATCTGGGTTGCGAGTATTTCAGTATTGGCCAAGCAGCGTCTAGCGCGGTCGCTGAGATACGCTAGGCGAAAAAAAACCGGAGCGAGTCCGGTTTTTTTAACTTGGGCAGCTTAGCGTTTCAGTGCGGCCGACAGGTGTGGCTGAATGGCCGTGAGCACAGCTTTGAAGCATTTGGTGTTGCCAGTGACTATGTGACCCTTTTCAAGGAATTCATGGCCGCCGTTAAAGTCGCTGATCAAACCGCCGGCTTCTTGAATCATCAGTACGCCAGCGGCCATGTCCCACTCGGTTAAGCCGAAGGCCCAAGCGCCGTCGAAGCGACCGCAGGCCACATAGGCCAGATCAAGGCTGGCGGAGCCGGCGCTGCGGATGCCGGCCACTTCTGGGCTGAGGTCACGCAGCATGTTCAGGTGGCTGTCGAGGTTGTCCATTTGGCTGGCGCTAAACGGGAAGCTGTTGGCCAGCAGTGCGCCTTCCAAGCCCTTGCGGGTGCTAACGCGCATGCGGCGGCCATTTAGGGCGGCGCCACGGCCACGGCTGGCGGTGAATTCTTCTTGGCGAACTGGGTCGAGAATAACTGCATGCTCGAGGCGGTCACGATACTTGCAGGCAATGCTCACTGAAAAGTTCGGAACCCCGCGCAAGAAGTTGCGGGTGCCGTCGAGTGGGTCGATGATCCACAGGTAATCGGCGCCTTCGTCTTTACCTGCGGTTAGGCCGGTTTTTTCGCCGAGGAAGCCGTGAGTCGGGTGGGCTTTGCTGAGTGCTTGAATGATGCTTTTTTCAACGGTGAGCTCCAGCTCAGCAACGAAATCTTTGGCATCTTTCTCGTCGGCCGAGATGACATCCAGGCGCTCGATGGAGCGGAAGATCAGTTCACTGGCGCTGCGGGCTGCGCGCAGTGCGACATTCAGCATTGGCTGCATGGAGTTTTCACCTGGTTGTATAAAGATAGCCGGCCATTCTAGCAGAAAAGCTCAGGGTAAAAAGAGGGCGACGATAGCTTGCATGGTATTAGCAGGGGCGGTTCTGTAAGATTTGCTCCCTTTTAGCGTCTGCGTGGGCCTGCTTGTGCTGCAAAATATTCGTGTGGTGCTGGTTAATACCAGTCATCCAGGCAACATCGGTGGCGCCGCGCGGGCCATGAAAAATATGGGCTTGAGCCGTTTAGTGCTGGTCCAGCCGCGGGACTTTCCCAGTGCTGAGGCGGTGGCGCGGGCGGCCGGTGCGGTTGATATTCTTGATAATGCCTGCATTGTAAATAGTCTGGAAGAAGCGCTGGGCGGCTGCGGTCTAGTGTTGGGTACCAGTGCGCGCAATCGGCATATTCCTTGGCCGCTGCTTGATCCGCGCGAATGTGCGGCGGCCTGTATAGAGCAGGTCGAGCAGGCGGGGGAGGTGGCCTTGGTGTTTGGTCGTGAAGATTCTGGCCTGAGCAATGACGAGCTGCAGCGCTGTCATTTTCATGTGCATATTCCATCGGACCCGGAATTTAGTTCGCTGAATCTGGCCGCTGCGGTGCAGGTGCTCACCTATGAGGTGCGTATGGCTTGGCTGGCAGCGCAGGGCCAGCCGACTAAAATGGCTAAGCTAGAGACTCATGCTGAGCAGGGTTCGTTGCCGGTGACGGCGGATGAACTGGAGCGCTTCTATGCGCACATGGAAAGCACCTTGGTGCAGATCGGCTTCCATGATCCGGAAAATCCACGCCATTTGATGCCGCGCTTGCGCCGTTTATATGGGCGCAACAATATCAGTAAGCTGGAAATGAATATCCTGCGTGGCATTCTGACGGAAACCCAGAAGGCCGCCCGCGGTGAAGTTTATAAGCGGAGAGATAATTAATGTTTGCTCGTGTGCGCGAAGATATTCAGGGCGTATTCCATCGTGATCCGGCAGCGCGCAATACCTTCGAGGTGTTGACCTGCTATCCGGGTTTGCATGCCGTGTGGATGCATCGCTTAACGCATTTTTTGTGGCTGGCTGGCTGGAAGTGGCTAGCGCGGATGCTTTCCAGCTTTGCCCGTTGGTTGACAGGGATTGAGATTCACCCGGGAGCGAAAATCGGTCGGCGTTTTTTTATCGATCACGGTATGGGTATCGTCATTGGTGAAACTGCTGAGATTGGTAATGACGTAACCCTCTATCAGGGCGTGACCTTGGGTGGCACAAGCTGGAACAAGGGTAAGCGACATCCGACCCTTGAAGATGGTGTGGTAGTGGGGGCGGGGGCCAAGGTGTTGGGGCCTTTTACCGTTGGCGCAGGCGCTAAAATTGGCTCCAATGCAGTGGTGACTAAGGCTGTGCCGGCTGGTGCGACGGCGGTGGGGATACCGGCGCGGATTATCGCTAAGCGTACTGATCAAGATGATGAGCAAGAGGCTAAGCGCCAAGCCTTGGCCGATAAGATTGGCTTCGATGCCTACGGCATGAGTGAAGATATGCCGGACCCGATTGCTCGTGCGATTGGTCAGTTGCTCGATCATTTGCAAGCGGTGGATGGTCGGCTGGAGGGTATGTGTGGTGCGCTCAAGGAATTAGGCAGTGATTTTTGCGCTAAAGACCTGCCGAGCCTGCGCGATGAAGACTTCGCCGAGGTTAAAGACGAGGCAGTTAACTCTGGGCGCTGATGCGTTCTATCTGGCATTTTGCTAGAGTGCGCGGCCGTGCCAAGGCTAATCCCGAGTAATTTGATAGGTCTTATAGTTGACTTAAATACTCGGGAATAAGATAATTAGCGCAAATCAGCGATCCTGTGGGACCTGTTCATGCGCCTGACCACCAAAGGCCGTTACGCCGTTACTGCCATGCTTGATCTCGCCCTGCACGCTCAGCGCGGTCCGGTGTCATTGGCTGATATTTCCGAGCGTCAGGGGATTTCCCTGTCTTATCTTGAGCAGCTGTTTGCCAAGTTGCGACGCGGTAGCTTGGTGTCCAGTGTGCGCGGTCCGGGCGGCGGTTATCAGTTGGCGCGCGAGATGGGCGGTATTCAAGTGGCGCAGGTTATCGATGCGGTCAATGAGTCTGTGGATGCCACGCGCTGTCAGGGTCAGGGTGATTGCCATTCGGGTGACACCTGCTTAACCCATCATCTGTGGTGCGACCTCAGTGAGCAGATTCATCAGTTTCTCAGTGGCATCAGCTTGGCCGACTTAGTTAGTCGGCATGAGGTTCAGGAGGTTGCATCGCGCCAGGATCAGCGCCGTTGTGGTACCGGCGCTGCGCGTCTGGAGAAGATTGAAGCGTCTGCTATTGACTGAGTTGTACGTTTGCCTGAATACGGAGAAACCTTATGAAATTACCGATTTATCTCGACTACTCAGCGACCACGCCGGTTGATCCGCGCGTTGCGCAAAAAATGAGCGAATGCCTGCTGGTGGACGGTAACTTCGGTAATCCGGCGTCGCGCTCCCATGTGTTTGGCTGGAAATCTGAAGAAGCGGTGGAAAACGGTCGTCGCCAGGTCGCTGACTTGGTTAATGCCGACCCACGCGAAATCGTCTGGACTAGCGGCGCTACTGAGTCGAATAACTTGGCGATTAAGGGTGCGGCGCACTTTTATGCGACCAAGGGCAAACATCTGATAACCAATCGCATTGAACACAAAGCCGTGCTCGATACCATGCGTCAGTTGGAGCGTGAAGGCTTTGAGGTAACTTACATCGAGCCGGGTGAAGATGGTCTGATCACTCCTGCGATGGTCGAGGCGGTGCTGCGTGATGACACCATTCTGGTGTCGGTGATGCACGTCAATAACGAGATCGGCACCATCAATGATATTGCTGCTATTGGTGAACTAACCCGCTCGCGCGGCGTGTTGTTGCATGTTGATGCGGCGCAGTCGACCGGTAAAGTCGCCATCGACCTAAGCACACTGAAAGTTGACTTGATGTCCTTCTCTGCGCACAAAACCTACGGCCCTAAAGGTGTCGGCGCTTTGTATGTGGGGCGTAAGCCGCGGGTGCGTTTGGAAGCTCAGACCCACGGCGGTGGGCATGAGCGCGGTATGCGCTCGGGCACCTTGGCGACCCATCAGATCGTCGGTATGGGCGAGGCATTCCGCATCGCTAAAGAAGAAATGCAGCATGAGAACGCGCGTATTGCGGCCTTGCGTGATCGTTTCTATAAGCAGGTCGAGAACCTTGAAGAGCTGTATCTGAACGGCAGCTTGATCTCGCGAGTGCCGCACAACTTGAACCTCAGCTTTAACTACGTTGAGGGCGAGTCGCTGATTATGGCGCTGAAGGACCTAGCAGTTTCCTCCGGTTCGGCTTGCACCTCGGCCTCGCTTGAGCCGTCCTATGTGCTGCGTGCTATAGGTCGTAATGATGAGCTGGCACACAGCTCGATTCGTTTCACCTTCGGTCGTTTTACTACCGATGAAGAAGTTGATTATGCCGCGCAGAAAGTTTGCGAGGCGGTTACCAAGCTGCGTGATTTGTCGCCGCTTTGGGATATGTTCAAAGAGGGTGTCGATCTGTCCAAGGTTGAATGGGCGGCGCACTAATTTCGCCGCGTACGGCACCCGATTGAGAGAGGAGCACCAACATGGCTTACAGCGAAAAGGTCATTGACCACTACGAGAACCCGCGCAACGTCGGCAAGATGGATGCTGAAGATCCAGATGTTGGCACCGGTATGGTCGGTGCGCCGGCTTGTGGCGACGTGATGCGGTTGCAGATCAAGGTTAACGAACAGGGTGTCATCGAAGATGCCAAGTTCAAGACCTATGGCTGCGGTTCGGCGATCGCCTCCAGTTCGTTGGCGACTGAGTGGATGAAGGGTAAGACCCTGGATGAAGCTGAAACCATCAAGAATACCCAGTTGGCTGAAGAGCTGGCCCTGCCGCCGGTGAAAATTCACTGCTCGGTACTCGCCGAAGACGCTATCAAAGCGGCTGTACGTGATTACAAGCAGAAGAAAGGCCTGCTCTAAGGAGGTTTTCATGGCTATCAGCATGACTGTGGCGGCGGCCGAACATGTACGCCGTTCGCTAGATGGGCGCGGTAAAGGGGATGGCATTCGCTTGGCAGTGCGCACCACTGGCTGTTCTGGCTTGGCCTATGTGTTGGAATTTGTCGATGAGTTTGGTGGTGAAGATCAGGTGTTCGAGAGTCACGGCGTAAAGGTGATTATCGATCCGAAAAGCTTGGTCTATCTCGACGGCACCGAACTCGATTTCGTTAAGGAGGGTCTTAACGAGGGCTTCAAGTTCAACAACCCTAACGTGCGTGGCGAATGCGGCTGCGGCGAAAGCTTTAACGTCTGAGGCGCTTGTGGGTAGTCCTTGTCATTTCGCCTTGTTTGAGCTTAAGCCGGCGTTTGTGCTGGACCTTACGCAGTTAGCTGCGCGTTACCGTGAGCTGGCGCGCACAGTGCATCCTGATCGTTTTACTGATGGCACTGAGCGTGAACAGCGCTTGGCGCTGGAAGATTCGGCGAGTTTGAATGAGGCCTACCAGGTGTTAAAAAACACCTCGGCACGCGCCCGTTATTTGTTGAGTTTGAGTGGTGGTGAGCTACCACTGGAAGTAACGGTGCAAGACCCTGAGTTCTTGCTCCAGCAAATGGATTTGCGTGAAGAGCTGGAAGACCTGCACGACAGCGCCGATCTGGCTGGTGTTGATGTGTTCAAGCAGCGTCTCAAGCGTGCGCAACATCAGTTAAATGAACAGTTCGCTGGCTGCTGGGATGCGCCGGCAAGTCGTGAGCAGGCCGAGCGTCTCGTGCGGCGGATGCAATTTCTCGACAAGCTCTCCTATGAAGTGCGCCAACTGGAAGAGCGCCTCGACGATTAACCTGTGCGCCGCACCAGTGGCGTGCCTAATAGTCAGACAAGCATGGCCTTACTACAGATCGCAGAACCCGGACAAAGCCCGCAACCACACCAGCGTCGTCTGGCCGTGGGTATCGACTTGGGCACTACTAATTCGCTGGTCGCCGCTGTACGCAGCGGTCTCGCCGAACCCTTGGCGGATGCTCAAGGGCAGTTGCTGATGCCGTCGGCGGTGCGCTATCACCCTGAGCACATCGAAGTTGGGCTGGGCGCCAAGCGGGCGGCCGCGCAAGATCCGCTGAATACCGTGCTGTCCGTTAAGCGCCTGATGGGGCGCGGTTTGGCCGATGTTAAGCAACTGGGCGAGCAGCTACCTTATCGCTTTGTCGACGGCGAGTCGCACATGCCGTTTATCGACACGGTGCAGGGGCCGAAGAGCCCGGTCGAGATCTCGGCAGATATTCTTAAGGTGTTACGCCAACGCGCCGAGCAAACCCTCGGTGGCGAGTTGGTGGGGGCGGTGATTACCGTCCCGGCGTATTTCGACGAGGCGCAGCGTCAAGCCACTAAAGACGCCGCGCGCTTGGCCGGTTTGAATGTGTTGCGCTTGCTGAATGAGCCAACTGCCGCCGCGGTCGCCTATGGTCTAGACAAGCAAGCGCAAGGCTTGGTGGCTATCTATGACTTGGGTGGCGGCACCTTTGATATTTCGATTCTGCGCCTGACTGGTGGCGTATTTGAAGTGTTGGCGACCGGCGGCGACAGCTCGCTGGGTGGCGATGATTTTGACCACGCCATTGCCGGCTGGATGATCGCTCAGGCGGGTTTGTCCACGGATCTCGCGCCGGGTGAGCAGCGCAGCTTGTTGCAAGCAGCCTGTCTGGCCAAAGAGGCCTTGAGCGCGGCTGATTTGGTGACGCTCACCCATGGTGATTGGAGTGGCGAACTCAGTCGCCAGCAGTTCGTTGAGCTGATTGAGCCGATGGTGGCCCGCAGTCTCAAGGCTTGTAAGCGCGCCGTGCGCGATGCCGGGATTGAATTGCTTGAGGTCGAAGCAGTGGTCATGGTCGGTGGTTCGACCCGCGTGCCTTATGTGCGTCAGGCGGTGGCGGAGCTGTTTGCCCGCGAGCCCTTGACTGATATCGACCCCGATCAAGTGGTGGCCATAGGCGCGGCGATTCAAGCTGATAGCTTGGCGGGCAATAAACGCGACGGCGAAGAATTGTTGTTGCTGGATGTGATCCCGTTGTCGCTGGGTTTAGAGACCATGGGCGGCTTGCTGGAAAAAGTCATCCCGCGCAACACTACGATCCCGGTGGCGCGCGCCCAAGACTTCACTACCTATAAAGATGGCCAGACGGCCATGATGATTCATGTGTTGCAGGGCGAGCGTGAGCTGATCAGCGATTGCCGTTCGCTGGCGCGCTTTGAGTTGCGTGGTATTCCGCCGATGGTGGCGGGATCTGCGAAGATTCGCGTGACCTTTCAGGTGGATGCGGATGGTTTGCTGAGTGTCGCGGCGCGCGAGTTGGGCTCGGGTGTTGAAGCGACTATTCAGGTTAAGCCATCTTACGGGCTCACCGATGGTGAAGTGGCGCGGATGCTCCAGGACTCGTTCAAGTTTGCCGGTGACGATAAACTCGCTCGGGTGTTGCGCGAGCAGCAGGTAGATGCCGAGCGCTTGTTAGTGGCGGTGCAGGCTGCCCTGCAGATGGATGGTGAGCGTTTGCTGGAGGCGTGTGAGCGCGCTGAAATCGAACTGCAGATGCGTTTGCTGAGCGAATTGATGGTGGGTAGTGATGGTGCGGCCATTGAGTTGCAGACCAAACGTGTCACTCAAGTAACTGACGCTTTCGCTGCGCGCCGACTGAATGCCACGGTAAAAGCCGGGCTGGCCGGTCGTCGCTTGAATGAAATTGACGACTGATTTAGGAGTAACAGGATGACGCAGGTCATTTTTCTGCCGCACGATAAATTTTGCCCTGATGGCATGGTCGTGGAGGCTGAGCCCGGGACCTCCATTCTGGAATTGGCCCATGCGCACCATATCGAGATGGAAAGCGCCTGTGGCGGCGTCTGTGCATGTACGACGTGCCATTGCATCGTTCGTGAAGGTTTCGATTCGCTGGAAGCGGCTGACGAGCTGGAAGAAGACTTCCTTGATCGGGCTTGGGGGCTTGAGGTGCAATCGCGTCTAGCCTGTCAGGCGATCGTTGGGACTGAAGATCTGACCATCGAAATTCCCAAGTATTCGCTCAACCATGCCGCTGAGGCTGCGCACTGATTCGAGGGGTTGTCATGAGTCTGCAATGGCACGACGTATTAGATATCGCTATCGAGCTGGCTGAAAGCAAGCCAGAGGTTGATCCGCGCTACGTCAACTTCGTCGATTTGCATCGCTGGGTGCTGGCCCTGCCAGATTTTTCCGACGATTCGCAGCGCGGTGGCGAGAGGGTCTTGGAAGCCATTCAGGCGGCCTGGATCGAAGAGTTGGACTAAGAGCCAAGGCTCTAGCTGGTTCAGCGCTACGCATTTAACTGGAACCCGCGTATAATTTGCGGGTTTATTTTCGCTGTAATTCTTAGAATTTGGAGTTTCACATGGCTGTTCAACGTACTTTTTCCATCATCAAGCCTGACGCCGTTGCTAAAAACGTAGTTGGCGAGATCGTTAGCCGCTTCGAAAAGGCCGGCCTGAGCGTCGTTGCTTCGAAAATGGTTCAACTGTCTGAGCGTGAAGCTGGCGGTTTCTACGCAGAGCACAGCGCTCGCGGTTTCTTCAAAGACCTGGTGGCCTTCATGGTTTCTGGTCCAGTTATCGTTCAGGTTCTGGAAGGCGAAGACGCCATTGCCAAAAACCGTGAACTGATGGGCGCTACCAACCCTAAAGAAGCTGCTGCTGGCACTATCCGTGCTGATTTCGCCGTTTCGATCGACGAAAACGCGGTACACGGTTCGGATTCCGAAGCCGCTGCTGCGCGTGAAATCTCGTACTTCTTCGCCGCCACTGAGGTGTGCGCTCGCATTCGCTAAGCGAATTTGGCGAGGGTGAAACCATGAGTGTATCTGTAAGCGCTGCCGTGACTGCAAAAGTCAACCTGCTGGGGCTAACTCAGCAGCAAATGGAAACGTTCTTCGACTCTATAGGGGAGAAGCGTTTTCGCGCCGGTCAGATCATGAAGTGGATTCACCACTTTGGCGTTGATGATTTTGACGCCATGAGCAATGTCAGCAAGGCTTTGCGCGAAAAGCTCAAAGACCTTGCTGAGATTCGCGGTCCGGAAATTGTCAGTCAGGATATTTCCACCGACGGCACCCGTAAGTGGGTGGTGCGTGTGGCGTCTGGTAGTTGCGTAGAGACCGTGTATATCCCGCAAGGCAATCGGGGCACCCTGTGCGTCTCTTCGCAAGCGGGCTGTGCGCTGGATTGCAGTTTTTGTTCCACCGGTAAACAAGGTTTTAATAGCGACTTGACCGCGGCAGAAGTCATAGGTCAAGTGTGGCTAGCGAATAAATCATTTAGCAGCGTCCCGGCTAAAATCGACCGTGCCGTCACCAATGTGGTGATGATGGGCATGGGTGAGCCGCTGCTGAATTTCGATAACGTAGTCGCCGCCATGAGCATCATGATGGACGATCTGGGCTACGGTATCTCCAAGCGTAAAGTCACCCTGTCGACCTCTGGCGTCGTGCCGATGATCGACAAATTAGGTGAGGTGCTAGACGTGTCCTTGGCGCTGTCGTTGCATGCGCCCAACGACGAACTGCGCAATCAGTTAGTGCCGATCAACAAGAAATACCCGCTCGAGATGTTGCTCGCCGCTTGTCGGCGCTACGTTTCGCGGCTTGGCGAGAAGCGCGTACTGACTGTTGAGTACACCTTGCTGAAAGATGTTAACGATCAGCCCGAGCATGCCGAGCAGATGATTGCGCTGTTGGCGGATTTCCCTTGCAAGATCAATCTGATCCCGTTTAACCCGTTTCCGTTCTCCGGCTACGAGCGCCCAAGCAACAATGCGATTCGGCGTTTTCAAGATTTATTGTACAAGGCTGGACACAATGTCACTGTGCGCACCACACGCGGTGAAGATATTGATGCCGCCTGCGGTCAGTTGGTCGGTCAGGTAATGGATCGCACCCGTCGCAGCGAGCGCTACATAGCTGTGCGTGAACTCAGTGCTGAGGCCGATCAGGCTCAGGCTGCAATAAAACCCATTTAAAGGGCTATTTATGATGACTGTGCGCGCCGCCTTGCTGTTAGTCGCTTTTGCGCTGTTAACTGGTTGTGTAACCACCGGTGACGTTAATCCGCTGAAGACCAGTGAAGGGCGCGCTGCTGCTCGCGATGCCTACATTCAATTGGGTATTGGCTATTTGCAGCAAGGCAACACAGGTCGCGCCAAGGCCCCGCTAAGCAAAGCCTTGGATCTTGATTCTTCGAGTGCTGAAGCGCATGCCGCCTTAGCTTTGGTTTTTCAGTCAGAAATGGAAGCTGAACTATCCGAGGAGCATTTCCGCAAAGCGTTGTCATATAGCGATAATGACACGCGGATTCTGAATAATTACGGTAGCTTTTTGTTTGAACAAAAGCGCTATGCCGAGGCTCAGGATATTTATACCCAGGCCGCCAAAGATACTTTATATCCAGAGCGCGCCAGTATATTTGAAAATCTCGGCTTGACGGCGTTGGCCATGAACGACCGCAAGCAGGCGCAGGCTTATTTTAAGCGAACCCTTCGACTTAATGTGCGTCGCCCAACAGCGCTGCTGGAACTGTCGATTCTTACCTATGAAGATAAGAATTATGTGCAAGCTAAAGGCTATTATGAAAGTTTTATTTTGGTATCTGAGCATGATTCGCGAAGCTTGTTGCTTGGCAGTCGGCTCGCGGGTATTTATGAAGATCGTGATAAGGCTGCCAGTCTTGGTTTGCAATTGAAGCGTCTGTATCCGGGAAGTCCTGAATATCAGCAATATGTACTGGAGCAACGATGAACGTGTTGGATCCCGAAGTTATTGCTTTCACCGGCGAAAACCCTGGTGAAACCTTGCGCAGAGCCCGCGAAGATAACAACTGGTCACAAGCTGACGTCGCGCTAAAGCTCAATTTAACCGTGCAAGCCCTCGCACATCTTGAGTCGGGGGCCTTCGCTAAGTTGCCGGGCAATACTTTTGCGCGCGGCTATATTCGCGCCTATGCAAAATTACTCGGGATAGATCAGGAACCGTTAGTTGTAGCTTTCGATCGGCTTACCGGTAGTAATGCTGCCGGCAGTAGCGTGCATGCATTAGGCCGTATTGAAGAGCCTGCTCATGTAGCACAAAACTTATTGCGGGTTATTAGCTTCGTGCTCCTTGCTGGGCTGGCGCTGGGTAGTTATCTGTGGTGGCAAGCTCGGGCGGAAAATCAATCGGCGGCAAGTTCATCTAGTAACATGCTCGAGCATGTTGAGGTTGAAGGAGCCGACGGGAATACCCAAATTCATCCACTGGATGAGCCTGAAGATCAAGCTGTTAGTGTTGCGCAAGAAACTAGCGGCGCAGCGCTGCTGCCAATTACCGCGGAACTTGCCGCGCAACCTGAGGCTGTCGTTACGCCAAGCGCAACTGCGCAAAGCGTTGCGTCGCTCGGCGTTTTAGCTGCTCCGGTTATTAGCGCTGCAAATGAAGCGCCGGTGTCGGCAGTCGCGGTTGCTGCGAGTGCGCAACCTGCGGTGTCTGCTGTCGTTACTGAGCAGCCAGTCAAGCTTGGTGCAGGTGAGGCTGTGGTCGCTGTTCAATTTACGGCCAACTGTTGGGCACAGCTCACCGATGCCAATGGCAAGGTGTTGTTTAGTGCGCTCAAGCGTGCGGGTGAAAGCCTTGAACTGGCCGGGAAACCGCCGCTCGAGTTGCGTTTAGGTTATGCCCGTGGCGCGCAGGTTAGTTTTAACGGGCAACGCATTGATGTGGCGCCTTATACCAGCGGTGAGACAGCCCGCATTAAGCTAGGTCTGTAACTGATGCAGTGTGAATCGCCAATTATTCGTAGAGTTTCGCGCAAGATTTGGGTTGGGTCGGTGCCAGTTGGCGGCGATGCACCTATTGCCGTGCAAAGCATGACCAACACCGATACCTGTGACGTGGCTGCCACCGTTGCGCAGGTCCGTCGCTTAGAGGATGCAGGTGCGGATATCGTGCGTATTTCCGTGCCGGACATGGACGCCGCCGAAGCCTTTGGCAAAATTAAGCAGCAAGTTCGCGTGCCGCTGGTTGCCGATATCCACTTTGATTATCGCATTGCGCTGCGGGTGGCCGAACTTGGGGTCGATTGCTTGCGCATCAATCCGGGCAATATTGGCCGCGAGGACCGAGTTAAAGCGGTGGTCGAGGCGGCCCGTGATCGCGGTATTGCGATTCGTATTGGTGTGAATGCTGGCTCGTTGGAAAAAGACCTGCAAAAAAAATA
This sequence comes from Pseudomonadaceae bacterium, assembly GCA_019745275.1. Taxonomy (GTDB): domain Bacteria; phylum Pseudomonadota; class Gammaproteobacteria; order Pseudomonadales; family Pseudomonadaceae; genus Aquipseudomonas. The sequence goes on from JAIETJ010000072.1 coordinate 40,005, forward strand.
TGGCGAACCGACCCCAGCTGCGCTGGTTGAGTCGGCGTTGCGGCATGTCGAGCACCTCGATCGTTTGAACTTCCAAGAGTTTAAAGTCAGCGTTAAGGCGTCCGATGTGTTTATGGCTGTTGAGGCCTACCGCTTGCTGGCTAAGCAAATTACTCAGCCGCTGCACCTCGGCATTACCGAGGCCGGCGGCTTGCGCTCGGGTACGGTCAAGTCGGCAGTCGGCCTGGGGATGCTGTTGGCGGATGGGATTGGCGATACTATTCGCATCTCGCTTGCAGCCGATCCGGTTGAAGAGATCAAGGTTGGTTTTGATATTTTGCGTTCACTGCGCTTGCGTTCGCGCGGTATCAATTTTATTGCTTGCCCCAGTTGCTCGCGGCAGAACTTCGACGTGGTGAAAACCATGAACGAGCTCGAAGGCCGTCTTGAGGACTTACTGGTACCGCTCGATGTGGCGGTTATCGGTTGCGTGGTTAACGGTCCGGGCGAGGCCAAAGAGGCCCATATCGGCCTAACTGGCGGCACGCCGAATTTGGTGTATATCGATGGCAAGCCAGCACTGAAGCTTAATAATGATAATCTGGTCAACGAGTTAGAAGCCCTAATTCGCCAGAAGGCGGCCGAAAAGGTCGCGGCTGACGCGGCCGTAATTGCCCGTGGCTAAGCCGATTACGGCAGGTATTGCTAAGGATTTTTTGTGAGTAAGACGCTGCAAGCCATTCGTGGCATGAACGATATTTTGCCTGAGCAAACCCCGCTCTGGCGCTACTTTGAAAGCACCGTGGCTGGTTTGCTGGATGGTTACGGCTATCGGCAAATTCGCATGCCGATTGTTGAGGCTACGGAGCTCTTTAAGCGCTCAATCGGTGAAGTTACTGATATCGTCGAAAAAGAGATGTACACCTTTGACGATCGTAACGGCGACTCCCTGACTTTGCGTCCGGAAGGCACCGCCAGTTGCGTGCGCGCAGTGCTTGAGCACGGCATCACTGGCGGCGGTCAGGTGCAAAAGCTTTGGTACAGCGGGCCCATGTTTCGCCACGAGCGGCCGCAAAAAGGCCGTTATCGGCAGTTTCATCAGATTGGCATTGAGGTGTTCAATCTCGACGGCCCGGACATCGACGCTGAACTAATTATCATGACTTGGCGCCTTTGGGGTTTGCTGGGCATTCGCTCTGCGTTGACTTTAGAGCTTAATAGCTTGGGCAGCAGTGCGGCGCGTGCCAGTTACCGTGACGCCTTGGTTGAATTCTTATCAGCGCGGCTGGATCAGCTCGATGAAGACAGCCAGCGCCGGTTAAAGACTAATCCGCTGCGTATTCTCGATAGTAAAGTGGCGGCAACTCAGGCCTTGTTGGTTGATGCACCGAAGCTGGCTGATCACCTAGATGACGATTCCGTCGCTCACTTCGCCGGCTTGACTGCGCGTCTGGATGCCGCCGGTATTCCATACGTGCTCAATCCTAAGTTAGTACGTGGCTTGGATTACTACGGCAAAACCGTGTTCGAGTGGGTGACCGATCAGCTCGGTGCTCAGGGTACAGTTTGTGCTGGCGGCCGGTATGATGGCTTGGTTGAACAGATGGGCGGCAAGCCGACTACCGGTGTTGGCTTTGCCATGGGTATCGAGCGCCTGATCTTGCTGCTGGAAACCCTTGAACAAGTGCCAGCTGCCATTGCACGCCAAATTGATGTGTATTTTTGTGCCTTGGGCGCGCCCGCCGAGCTAGCCGCGTTAGTCTTAGCTGAGCGCTTGCGTGATCAATTGCCGAATTTGCGCTTGCAGGTAAATGCCGGAGCCGGCAGTTTTAAGAGTCAGTTTAAAAAAGCCGACAAGAGCGGTGCGTTGTTTGCGTTGATCTTGGCGGAAGACGAGTTGGCTGAGCAGACCGTAGCGCTCAAGCCATTGCGTGGTAATGGCGAACAACAACATATTAGCTGGACTGCTCTTGCCGAGCAGCTAGCGGCCTGCCTGCAGGCTTGAGCATTCAGCGACTAGGAGAGTTTGTGTGACCTCGCGTACCGAAGAAGAAGAACTCGCGGTAATCCGTGACTGGTGGCAGCGCAACGGTAAGCCGTTGCTGACCGGTGGCGCTTTAGCTCTGATCGCCGTATTTGGCTGGAATGGCTGGCAGAAACACCAGTTGAGTGAAGCGCAAGGTGCTTCGGTGCTGTATCAGCAGTTGCTGGAAACCTCACTGGTCGCTAATGCTCAGCCGGACGCCAGTAAAGTTGCCGACTTAGCCGGTAAGCTTAAAGCGCAATATCCAGGTACTCATTACGCTCAGTTTGGCAGCTTGCTGCTAGCTAAGGTCGCGGTTGAGTCGGGCAAGCTCGATGACGCTAACAGCGAACTTAAAAGCGTGCTCGACAAGCCGGTGGATGCCACCTTGGCCGAGTTGGCACGTCAGCGTTTAGCCCGCGTGTTAGCTGTGCAGGGTAAGGCTGAGGAGGCGTTGGCCTTGCTGGTAGGTGACGCCGATCAGGCTTATGTTGCTAGTCGTGAAGAGCTTAAAGGCGATTTGCTGGCCAAGCTTGAGCGTAGCGATGAGGCGTTAGCGGCTTATCAGAAGGCCAAGGCTGCGTTGAGTTCGGATGCGGCAGTCGGCGGTTTGCAAATCAAAATCGACGATTTAGCCAAAGGGGATGCATAACGTGATGCGCTGGAAGAATGCCGCATTGCTGGCCTTGGCCGTTATGGTTGTAGGTTGCAGCAGCAACAGCAAAAAGGAATTGCCGCCAGCCGAACTCCCAGATTTCACCGCTGAAGTCGAGTTACAAAGCGAGTGGAACCGCTCTATTGGCGATGGCCAAGGCGATACCTACAGTCTGCTAGCTCCGGCCGTAGATGGCGATCATATCTATGCTGCTGGCGCAAATGGTGTGGTCATGGCCATGGACCGCTTCAGTGGCGACGTGCTGTGGAAACAAGATATCGAACGGTCCATTTCCGGAGCCATAGGTGTTGGTTCTGGTTTGGTGGTTGTCGGCACCCTGAAAGGTGAGGTCATTGCACTCGATCAGTCTACTGGCGAGCAGAAGTGGCTTGCCTTAGTGCCCAGCGAAGTACTCTCCGCGCCAGCGGTAAACAGCGACATGGTTGTGGTACAAACACAAGACGATCGGGTCATAGGTTTTGATGCTGCAACCGGTCAGCAGCGCTGGTTGTACGATAACCAGCCAGCGGTACTAACCCTGCGCGGCACCAGTGCCCCAGTGCTCACCTCACGTCTAGCTATTGCTGGTTTTTCTTCCGGTAAGGTTGTGGCCATTGATCTTGCGCGCGGTATCCCGGTGTGGGAACAGCGTGTGGCAATCCCGCAAGGGCGTTCTGAGTTAGCTAGAATTGTCGACATTGACGGTAATTTGCTTGCATCCAACGACACACTCTATGTTGTGAGTTATCAAGGTCGGGTAGCTGGCTTAGATATCAACAGTGGTCGTGTGCTTTGGCAGCGTGAAGCTTCTAGCTATGCCGGTTTAGCTCAAGGGCTTGGCAGTGTGTATGTCAGCTTGGCGAGTGGCACGGTTGAAGCTGTTGATGAGCGCTCGGCCTCGGCCTTGTGGAGCAATGACGCTCTGGCGCGTCGGCAATTGTCGGCGCCTGAGGTTTTTTCTAGCTACGTAGCTTTTGCTGACTTTGAAGGTTATGTGCATCTGGTAAGTCAGGTGGATGGACACTTTGTTGGCCGTAAGCATATCGACAGTGACGGCGTCCGTGCGCGCCCGTTGGTAGTTGGCGATTGGATGTATGTGTTTGGTAATAGCGGCGATTTAGTTGCCCTGACTATTCGCTAAGAACCTGCTCTAAGCGTAACAAGCCGCGGGTTTACCTGTGGTCTTAGATGACTTGGAGCAGGCTCAAAACTAAGTGTTTGGCCGCTGCCGTTTACGGCAGCGGCCTTTGTGTTTTTTAGATATCTCGCTGGAGGAGCCAATGGTTCCGGTAATCGCCCTGGTGGGCCGCCCAAACGTGGGCAAGTCCACATTGTTCAACCGCCTGACCAGAACCCGGGACGCCATTGTCGGCGATCTGGCGGGTCTGACTCGTGATCGCCAGTACGGTGAGGCCAAGTGGCAGGGGCGGACTTACATCCTGATCGACACTGGCGGCATCTCGGGTGACGAAGATGGCATGGACGCGAAGATGGCCGAGCAATCCTTGCTGGCCATCGAAGAAGCCGATGTCGTGCTGTTTATGGTGGATGCCCGTGCCGGCTTATGTGCTGCCGATCAGATGATTGGCGAGCACTTGCGCAAGCGCAATAAGCGTTCGTTCTTGGTGGTTAACAAGGTCGACAACATCGACCCGGACTTGGCTCGTGCTGAGTTCAGTCCACTGGGTATGGGCGTGCCATTGGCGATCGCCGGTGCGCACGGTCGTGGTATCACCCAGATGCTGGAAGTGGCGCTGGTAGATTTCCCGCAAGACCCAGTTGAGTTGCAAGCGCTGGAAGGCGAAATCGTTGCCGAAGGCGAAGAAGCCAAGTTGATTCCCGGCCCGAGCGAAAAAGACGGGATCAAGATTGCCATTATCGGTCGGCCCAACGTTGGTAAATCGACCTTGGTTAACCGCATGCTCGGTGATGACCGGGTAATCGTTTACGACCAGCCGGGTACCACCCGCGACAGTATTTATATTCCGTTTCAGCGTGACGAAGAAAAATACACCCTGATCGATACCGCTGGTGTGCGTCGGCGCGGCAAGATCTTCGAGGCCGTAGAAAAGTTCTCAGTGGTGAAAACCCTGCAGGCGATCCAAGACGCTAACGTGGTGATCTTCGTCATGGATGCTCGTGAGGGCGTGGTTGACCACGACCTGAACCTGCTTGGTTTTGTGCTCGAAACCGGCCGTGCGCTAGTGATTGCCCTGAACAAGTGGGACGGCATGGAGCCGAGTGAGCGCGACTATGTGAAGGTCGAGTTGCAGCGTCGGTTGTTCTTCGTCGATTTTGCCGATATTCACTTTATCTCTGCCTTGCACGGTACTGGCGTTGGTCATCTGTATGGCTCGGTGCAGGCGTCGTTTAAGTCGGCGATTACCCGCTGGCCGACTAACCGTCTGACCCAAATTCTCGAAGATGCGGTCAGCGAGCACCAGCCACCGATGGTTAATGGCCGACGGATCAAACTGCGTTATGCCCACTTGGGTGGTGCTAACCCGCCGTTGATCGTGATTCACGGTAATCAGGTCGAGAAAATCCCGCGGGCCTATTCACGCTACTTAGAAAACACCTATCGGCGTGTATTGAAACTGGTCGGTACGCCGATTCGGATCGAATACAAAGGCAGCGAAAACCCGTTTGAGGGTAAGAAAAACGCGCTGACTGACCGTCAGGTGAATAAGAAGCGGCGGATGATGACCCACCACAAAAAAGCCGATAAGAAGCGTAAAGACAAACGCTAACCAGCGGATCTGTACGTTGGAGAAAAAGGCGCAGAGCATTAGCTACTGCGCCTTTTTTATAGCTGGGCTGTCTGAGGGGGCTCGAAGTGCGGAACTTAATTCTTCAGTGCTGAGCGTGTTTTAGCTGACCCTGCGAACTGGTCGTTCCCGGTAAAGGATTCTGCGGTAATTGGGTGCTGTGGTTACACGCAGTCACGGGCTTTAAACAACGCCGGGGGGAGTCCCTAGCGTTGTTGTCTCGGTCGCTTAGCCCAGTGCGGGATAGTCGGTGTAACCCTGGGCGTCACCGCCATACAGGGTATTGCCATCCAGCGCATTGAGTGGCGCGCGGACCTCGAAGCGTGCGGCCAGATCGGGGTTAGCAATGTACGGTCGACCATAGGCAATCAGGTCGGCTAAGCCGCTGGCAATGGCTTGCTCACCGCTTGCGGCGGTCTGTCCGCCAGCGAGAATTAGCGTGCCTTGATAAAGATCGCGCAGCTTGCGCAGCAGTTCATCAAAACCCTCGAAGGTGCCGCCCAGCCAATCTGGCCGATTGACGTGTAGGTAGGCGAGGTTGCGGCTGTTCAGTTGCTCGACCAGATAGCTAAAGGTCTCCAGCGGATTGGCATCGTGCACATCGCCAAAGGTGCCCATCGGCGAAATGCGGATGCCCACCTTACGGCTGTCACCGGTCGTGGCCACCACCGCATCGACGACTTGCAGCACCAGGCGTGCGCGATTCTCGGCGCTGCCGCCGTAAGCATCGTTGCGCTGGTTGCTGTTGGAACAGAGGAACTGATCGAGTAGGTAGCCGTTGGCGGCATGCACTTCAACGCCGTCGAAACCGGCCTTGATTGCATTGGCCGTACCCTGCGCATAGGCCGCGACTACTCCCGGCAGTTCGTTGAGTTCTAGGGCTCGTGGTTTCGCGGTGGCAACCTTGTGGCGCGTGCCGTCCAGTTCTTCAACAAAGCATTCGGCTTGCGCTTGGATCGCTGAAGGCGCGACCGGGTCGCCGCCGTTAGGTTGCAGCAACGGATGCGAGATGCGCCCGACATGCCAGAGCTGCAAGAAAATCCGTCCGCCAGCGGCATGCACGGCTTGTGTTACCTGCTGCCAGCCGGTCACCTGCTCGGCACTGTGGATACCCGGGGTCCAGGTGTAACCCTGGCCTTCGGGGCAGACTTGACTGGCCTCGCTGATAATCAGTCCGGCATTGGCACGCTGCGCATAGTAGGTAGCGTTCAGTGCGCTGGGAATGTTGCCCGGTTGTAAGCTGCGTTGCCGGGTTAGCGGCGCCATTACTAGGCGGTTGGGGAGGTGCAGATCACCCAGTTTTAACGGGGACAGCAGGTGGTCGAGGCTCATTGTGGATTCCTGAGTGGTAGCTAAGTAGTACGGTCGATTATGGTGGTGGCTAACTTTTTAACAAGTACGTACGATTTAGGCAGTAGCTTACTAAAAGGTAATTATTGATGAGTGAATTGCAGCCGTTGCCCGCCGAAAACAAGCGTTTGGTACAGGGCGAGAAGGTCTACAACACGCCGATGGAAGTCACCTTGGAGGTGATTGGCGGTAAGTGGAAGGCGCTGTTGGTGTATCGCCTACTAAACGGCGCTCTGCGGTTCTCTGAGCTTAAGCGTCAGGTACCGGGTATTACGGAGAAGATGCTGACCCAGCAGTTGCGTGAGTTGGAGCGTGATGGTGTGCTCAATCGCAGGGTCTTTGCCGAGGTGCCGCCGCGAGTCGAGTACTGCGTCAGCGACCATGGCCGTAGCTTGCAGCCCGTGTTGGCGGCTATGTGTCAGTGGGGGCGCCAGCATTGGCAACAGCAGGGTGAATAAGCGCAGTTCAGGCTACTTCAAGTAGTTGTCGTAGATGGCTTGATAGCGCCCGCTGGCTTTCAGTTGCTGCAAGCCGAGGTTGAAATCATCACGCACCTTTTCGCTGCGAAATACCGGGCGATAATCATTTGGATCGGCTTTGGTGAAGGCGTGCATGTCGACCGACTTAGGCGTGAATAGGTTGTTGCGGGTCAGTTGCAGCTCAAAGTAGTGATAGATATTGCGATCGCTCAACACTACGTCAAAGCGGCCTTTGTTCAGCCCGGCCACCTGCAATTCTTGATTGTTTTGCTCAAAATAACGTCCCGCTTGATCCACTGCGGTTAACCACTCGGGGTAACGTTTTAACCCGCCGGGAAAACTTACGACTGTTAGATCCTTAAGATCCTCTGGCTTGTTGATGGTTAATGCGCGCTGAGTCAGGCTGACGAACACATTGTCATAGAGCACCGCAGGGTCGCCGAAGAATCCTCCTTGAGCGCCAAAGCCTAAGTCCGTCATGGCCGCATCAACGTGCGCCATCTTGAACTCCAGCGGCACTCGCGCTAGCGGGTAGTAGCGCGGTCGTAAGGTATGACCTTTAAAGGCTAGGGCCTCGCCTATTACTTCTAGCTCGATGCCGTTATCGCTTTCTGGAAAGCAGAAAGGCGCTATCTTCTCGCCGAAGGCCATCACCACTTCCTCGGCCTGGCAGGCCGAGGGCAGGGCGAAGCACAGCAGCAGTAAGCTGCATATGGCTAATTTCCGTTGTGCGAGTGGGCGCATCGGGTGATGCCTGTGGGTGATTATTATTGTGCTTGAGTCTAGACCTTAGGTTTTTTTTGCTGCGTGTAATTGCGCAATTTAATCCGCGTTTAAATTTTGTTATCAGCGTGCAACGCTTGGTTTTTGATTGCCAGTCATTGGCTATCTGCAGCCAGCGCTGCGCTGATTAAGTCGGAACGCTGTGCAGGCTTAGGCGGCTTGTTCTGCTGCCTGACCGAGTGCCCGATTCAGCGCACTAAACAGGGCGCGAAAGCTGGCGGTGGTGAGGTTTTCATCGATGCCAACGCCATGCAGGGCGCGCCCGCCGTTGACCCGAAGTTCAATGTAAGCGGCGGCCTTGGCATTAGTCCCGGAGCCGATGGCGTGTTCGGCGTAGTTGATGATTTCCACACCGACCGGCAGACCAGCCACCAGTGCTTCCAGCGGGCCTTTGCCGATCCCGCGCCAGTGTTGGCTGGCGCCATCGTTAATGACTTCGACGTCAACCGCGCTGGTACCGTGCTCTTCTTGCAGTTTGTGGCTCTTCAGCGCGTAAGGCGTGGTCGCTTGCAGGTATTCGCTATCGAGCAGGCGGTAGATTTGCTCGCCGGTCATTTCCAAGCCGAGGCGGTCGGTTTCTTTTTGCACCACTTGGCTAAATTCGATTTGCATCCGGCGTGGCAGGCTGATGCCGTATTCCTGCTCAAGCAGGAAGCTGATGCCGCCTTTGCCCGACTGGCTATTCACGCGAATCACCGCCTCGTAGCTGCGGCCGATGTCGGCCGGGTCAATCGGCAGGTAGGGCACTTCCCAGATACCGTTAGGGTCTTGCTGGGCGAAGCCCTTGCGGATCGCATCTTGGTGCGAGCCAGAGAAAGCGGTGTGGACCAGATCGCCGACATACGGGTGGCGTGGATGCACCGGCAGTTGGTTGCATTCCTCAACCACTTTGCGCACGCCGTCGATGTCGGAAAAATCCAATTGCGGGTCGATGCCTTGGGTGTAGAGGTTCAGCGCTACGGTTACCAGATCGACGTTGCCAGTGCGTTCGCCATTGCCGAACAGGCAGCCTTCAACGCGGTCGGCGCCGGCCAGCAGGCCCAGTTCGGTGGCGGCCACGCCGGTGCCGCGGTCGTTGTGGGTGTGCAGGCTGATCAGCAGGCTATCGCGCTGGTTGATATGGCGGCAGAACCACTCGATCTGATCGGCGTAGTTGTTCGGTGTGGCCGCTTCAATAGTGGTCGGCAGGTTAAGGATCAGCTTGTTGGCCGGGCTCGGCTGGAACACTGCGATTACCGCGTTGCACACCTCAACGGCGAAGTCGATTTCGGTGGAGCTGAACACTTCTGGCGAATACTCAAAGCGCCAGGCGGTGTCTGGTTGCTGGACGGCCAGACGCTGAATGATTTGCGCGGCCTGCACGGCGATCTCAACCACCCCGGCTTTGTCTTGGTTGAAGACGATGCGCCGGAAGCTCGGTGCGGTGGCGTTGTAGTAATGCACGATGGCTTGCTTGGCGCCCTGAAGCGACTCAAAGGTGCGAGTGATCAGGTCTTCGCGGGCTTGGGTCAGCACCTGAATGGTCACGTCGTCGGGGATGTGGCCGCCTTCGATCAGCTCGCGCACGAAGTCGAAATCGGTCTGCGAGGCGGACGGGAAACCCACTTCGATTTCTTTGACGCCCACCGCCACCAGGGTTTTGAAGAAGCGCATCTTCTTCGCCGCATCCATGGGTTCGATCAGCGATTGATTGCCATCACGCAGATCCGAGCTGAGCCAGATCGGCGCCTGAGTCATCACCTTGTTCGGCCAAGTACGGTCGGCAATGGCGATTGGGGTAAAGGCGCGGTATTTGCTGGACGGGTCTTTAAGCATGCTCATGGCGACAATCCTGTATGCGCGGCCGGGTGGCGGCCGGTCGAAATAGTGAGGTGTTTATCTTGTGGATGCTGTTAACCCTAGAGATGTTGGTTAAAGCCTGCAAGTACTGGGTAAAAATTGGCAGGATTGCTCTCTTTGGGCTTTTTCGTGATTTTTTATTGCGCGATTGGTGTTGCTGCTGCGTCGCTATTGCGTGGGCGTTTTCAAGGGCCGGCGGAGTTAAGGCTCAAAGGCGCCGATAAAAATCGCCGGGTCTACGCGGGCATCGTTAAGGCTGACGTTCCAGTGCATATGCGGTCCGGTCGCCCGGCCGGTGGCACCGACCCGGCCGAGTACAGCGCCGCGAGCCAGTTGCTGGCCGAGCACCACGTCAATCTTCGACAGGTGACAGAACATGCTGATAAAGCCTTGCCCATGATCGATAAACACCGTGTTGCCGTTGAAAAAGTAGTTGTTGACCAGGATGACTTTGCCCGCCGCCGGGGCTTTGATCGGCGTGCCAGCGGGTACGGCAAAGTCCAGTCCTGAGTGGGGATTGCGCTCCTCGCCATTGAAAAATCGGCGTAGGCCGAAGCGGCTGGACAGCGGGCCTTTGACTGGCTTATCCAGCTGCAAATTGCTTGGCGTGCCTGCGCTGAAGCTTTGGTAGGCGAGGGTTTGTTCGGCCAGTTCGCGCTCGATGCGTTTGAGATTGCTGTTGTCCGGGTTAACCATCTGTGGGTTTTTTAGGGTGATGCGTTGCTCGGCGTAGTGCTTGCTGCCGACTTTAAAGTTGAGCTGGCGGCCTTGGCTGCTGATCTGTTGCGGGCCGGGTTTTAGCGTCAGAGGTAGGCCGACGACGGCGATCCAGCGGCTTTGTTCCTCATGAATCACCAACACCGGTTTGCCTTGAAAGCTGGCACTGGGTGCGCTGGCGGCGGGGCCTAAATCCACTACCGCAACGCCGCCCGGCACCGGATGATTAAGCAGGCGGGTCAGGTAGCCGGCGGCTTGGGCGGGAAGGGCGATACATAAGAGCAGGGCGAGCAGAATACGCATTGATCAGTTCCGTATTGGCGGGGCAAATGGATAAGGCTGCATCCATCATCAGGTCAATCCAGTAACGACAGGGTTACCGGCGTCAGGTGATTGTCTTCCACGCGCAATTGCAACTCGCCTTCGCCAAGCTTGGCGCGCAGCCGTTGGCCCGGTTGGGTCTGTTCGGCGCGGTGAACGGCGCGGCCCTGATCGTCGAGCAAGATGCTGTAACCACGGCTAAGGGTGGCCAGCGGGCTGACGGCGTTCAGGGTGTGTATTTGGCTGTGCAACTTCAGTTGCCGGGCTTTTAAGCCTTCGCGCACGGCGCGTGGTAGGCGCTCGGCCAAGCTGTCGAGGCGCTGGCGCAGCAATGCCAAATTGCGCCCCGGATGTTGCGCCGCCAAGCGGGCATCAAGGCGCGCCAATCGTTCGCTGTGCTGTTGGAACTGCTGCGCATAAGCGCGGCGCAGGCGCATGTCCAAGTCGTCTAAGCGCTGGGCTTGCTGGCGCAGGCGCTCGCCGGGATGCCGTAGGCGCGAACGCAAACCGTCGAGGCGCAGCTGTGCGCGGGCCAGACGGTCGTGCATGCGCATCAGTAAGCGCTGCTGCAGGCTGTTCAAACGCTGCACTAGCTCGCTGCTGTCGGGTGCCAGTAATTCGGCGGCGGCCGAGGGCGTGGGGGCGCGCACGTCGGCGACAAAGTCGCAAATGGTCACGTCGGTTTCATGGCCTACCGCGCTAACAATTGGTGTGCGACAGGCGGCTACGGCGCGCAGCAGCGGCTCCTCGTTAAAGCACCACAGATCTTCCAGTGAGCCGCCACCCCGGGCCAGTATCAGCGCGTCGAAGCCAAAGCTGTCGGCCATTTTTAGGGCGCGGATAATCTGTGCGGTGGCGTCGCGGCCCTGTACGGCGGTGGGGATTAACGTCAGCTGAACCTGTGGTGCGCGGCGGCGAAACACGCTGATGATGTCGCGTATCACCGCGCCGGTCGGCGAGCTGATAATCCCGATGCGCTGCGGATGGGCCGGCAGTGCTTGCTTGCGCTCGGCGGCGAATAAACCTTCGGCGCTGAGCTTGGTTTTTAACGCCTCGAAGGCTAAGCGCAGGGCGCCATCGCCGGCCGGCTCGACGCTGTCGAGAATCAGCTGGTAGTCGCCGCGTCCTTCAAACAGCGACACCTTGCCACGAACCGTCACCGCCAAGCCGTCACGCAGCGCTTCGCGCACCCGCGCCGCGCTTTGCCGGAACAGCGCGCAACGAACCTGTGCCTGTTGGTCTTTGAGGGTGAAATACACGTGCCCGGAGGCCGGCTTGGACAGGTTGGAGATTTCTCCGGACACCCAGACTTGGGCGAACACGTCCTCCAGCAAACCGCGGGCGCGGCCATTGAGCTGGCTGACAGTTAACACCTCGCGGTCGAGGTTGAGGCGCTGGAACGGGTCTTTGATCATGCCGGGCATCATAAAGGCTTTACCGGGCCTACCAAAGTCCGCCGTCCACTATGCTGATAATTAAGCGTCGCTGTTAAGGCTTGACCGCAGGCCTGTCGGCGATAAGCTGCGCTGTTTTTTAGCACTGAATAAGGGGCGAGCCATGATCAATATGCAGAGCATTATCGTGCCGCAGATTTCCACCTATCCGGCGCCCGAGGCGCGAGCGCGTAAGGTGTTAGCGTGGTTGACGGCGCAGCAGATAGTTGAGGAACAGCTGACTACCTGTGGCTTGAGTGGCAATCGCATGGCCTATGCGATTACCGAGGGCATACGGCAGGTGATGGATATTCCCGCCGGGGTGGCGCTGGAGGATTGCTTGCCCTTGGGTCGCAGTGTGCATGGCTTGGAGATAGTCACTCAGCGCTGCATCTTCACCCCCGAAAAAGGTTTTGAGTCGCGGGCGCGCTGCCCAAAGTGCCGCAAGCAAGTCGGTGAGGTGCTGATCGAAAGCCTAGAAAGCTGGATGCCGGGCGAGACCGAGAATTTTATCTGCCCGCATTGCGAGCATGAGGACGACATCAACGCCTTCCCATTCAGCCAGCCGTGCGGTTTTTCTAATCTGGGCTTTATCTTCAATAACAGCGACGGTCAGTACTTTAAGCCGAGTTTTCTCGCCGAATTTGCCGAGCGCTTAGGGCTGCCGATTTCGCTGGTGTTGGTGAAGTTTTAAAGCTCAGCGCTAATGCTGCTCGGTGATGCGTGGATTGCTAGGCAGCAGCTGCTGCATGCGACTTGCTGCATCTCTCTCATCTAAGCGGGACAAACGCTGGGCTCTGTAAAGAGCTGCCAGCCTGGGTGATCGCTAAGCGCTAACTGGCCTTTTAGCCTGTCGGCCAATATCGGCGAATACTTTGCATTGAGCCAAAGGGGTCTCATAGGTATACTGGCGCGCTTCCTTTTCCCGCTCGGGAGCCCCCGCATGCTGCGTATCAGCCAAGAAGCTCTGACCTTTGATGATGTTCTGTTAATCCCCGGTTATTCCGAGGTATTGCCTAAGGACGTTAGTCTCAAAACCCGCCTGACTCGTGGTATCGAGCTGAACATTCCGCTGATCTCCGCGGCGATGGACACCGTTACCGAAGCACGTCTGGCCATTGCCATGGCGCAAGAAGGCGGCATCGGCATCATTCACAAGAACATGACCATCGAGCAGCAAGCTGCCGAAGTGCGTAAGGTTAAGAAATACGAGGCCGGCGTCGTTAAGGACCCGATCTGTATTGAAGCCGACGCCAGCGTGCGCGACCTGCTTGAGCTAACCCGTCTGCACAACATCTCCGGCGTGCCGGTAATGTGCAAAGGTGAGTTGGTCGGCATCGTTACGTCCCGCGACGTGCGTTTTGAGAATCGTCTCGACGCCCAAGTGCGCGATGTAATGACCCCGAAAGAGCGCTTGGTGACTGTTGGCGAAGGTGCCGACAAAGACACCGTGCGCGAACTGCTGCACAAGCACCGCATCGAGCGCGTGCTGATCGTCGATGACGCGTTCAATCTCAAAGGCATGATGACGGTTAACGACATCGAAAAAGCCAAGGCTTATCCGTTGGCTAGCAAAGATGACCAAGGTCGTCTGCGCGTTGGTGCGGCTGTTGGCACCGGCGCCGATACCGCCGATCGTGTGGCTGCTCTAGTGGCTGCCGGCGCCGACGTGGTGGTGGTCGACACTGCTCACGGTCATTCCAAAGGGGTGATCGACCGCGTGCGTTGGGTTAAGCAAACCTTCCCGCAAATCCAAGTAATTGGCGGCAACATCGCCACTGGCGAAGCCGCTAAAGCCTTGGCTGACGCGGGCGCCGATGGGGTAAAAGTCGGTATCGGCCCAGGCTCGATCTGCACCACGCGGATCGTTGCCGGTGTTGGTGTGCCACAAATTTCCGCCGTCGCTAACGTGGCAGCCGCTCTGGCTGGCACCGGTGTGCCGCTGATTGCAGATGGTGGCATCCGCTTCTCCGGTGACCTATCCAAAGCGATTGTGGCCGGTGCATCCTGCGTGATGATCGGATCGATGCTGGCCGGTACCGAAGAGGCACCGGGCGAAGTTGAATTGTTCCAGGGTCGTTCGTACAAGGCCTATCGCGGTATGGGTTCGCTGGGTGCTATGGCGCAGTCGCAAGGCTCCTCGGATCGTTACTTCCAAGACTCTTCGGCCGGTGCCGAGAAGTTGGTGCCGGAAGGCATCGAAGGCCGCGTGCCGTACAAGGGCGCGATGAGCGCCATCGTCCATCAGATGATGGGCGGCCTGCGGGCCTCGATGGGCTATACCGGTTGCGCGACTGTTGAAGAAATGCGCAGCAAGCCGCAGTTCGTGCGCATCACTGGCGCTGGCATGGCCGAGTCGCATGTGCACGACGTACAAATTACCAAGGAAGCGCCGAACTACCGCGTCGGCTAAAAAAATTGATGTGCCGCTGCTGCGCTTGATCCGGCGGCGTTGGCGAGAAATTCGAAATGCTCATTGGCACCAGCCAACTCCGCTTTCTCATTTCGCGCCGCCTAGCCGGCTCTGCGCTCGCGACGCGGCAAATCAATTTTTGATACGAGTTAAAAATCGGGGCTGTGACTGTTGTTAACAGGCCAGCCCCGCATCATTTGTGCATTCCGCTACGAGAGACGGTCATGGCCCACGATATTCACGCGCACCGCATCCTTATCCTCGACTTCGGCTCCCAATACAGCCAGCTGATCGCACGCCGTGTGCGCGAGATCGGGGTGTACTGCGAGTTGCATCCTTTTGATATGGACGACGCGGCGATTCGCGCGTTTGCCCCGCGCGGGATCATTCTCGCCGGTGGTCCTGAGTCGGTGCATGAAGCTGGCAGCCCGCGCGCTCCGCAAGCGGTGTTTGACCTAGGCGTGCCGGTGTTCGGTATTTGCTATGGCATGCAAACCATGGCTGAGCAGTTGGGCGGCAAGGTCGAGGGTTCTGATCTGCGTGAATTCGGCTACGCGCGTGTGGATGTCGTCGGTAAGTCGCGCTTGCTCGACGGCATCGAAGACAGCGTGGACGCCGATGGCCTACTCGGTCTAGATGTGTGGATGAGCCATGGCGACAAGGTCACCACGCTGGCGCCGGGTTTCCATATTCTGGCCAGCACCCCGAGCTGCCCAATCGCCGGCATGGCCGACGATAGCCGTGCTTACTATGGCGTGCAGTTCCACCCGGAAGTGACCCACACCAAACAAGGCGGGCGCATCTTGTCGCGCTTCGTGTTGGATATTTGCGGTTGTGAAGCGCTGTGGACGCCGTCCAACATCGTTAACGATGCGATTGCCAGCGTGCGCGCTCAAGTCGGTAGCGCTAACGTGCTGCTGGGTTTGTCCGGCGGGGTGGACTCCTCAGTCGTGGCGGCCTTGCTGCATAAGGCGATTGGTCCTCAACTGACCTGCGTATTCGTCGATAACGGCTTGCTGCGCCTGCACGAAGGCGAGCAAGTGATGGCCATGTTCGCCGAGAACATGGG